>OY782680.1:1843750-2164500 GCA_963678085.1 Aliishimia sp. | reverse complement strand
GGAGCAAAATTGGCGCATCGTGCTGCGGGGCCGGGATGCGGGCTTTCTGTCCTGGCTCGATCAAAAGCTCTGGCTGGGCCCGGATGACGGGTTTTTGCCCCATGGCCTTGCGGGCGGGCCACATGATGAGTTGCAGCCTATTTTGCTGACGACTGAGGCCATGAGCGCGGAGTGTCTCATTTCCGTTGAGGGGGCAGAAATATCGCCGGAGCATGTAAACGCCTCAAAACGCGCCATGATCCTTTTCGATGGTATGAATGAACCGGCGGTGGCCCATGCGCGCGTGCAGTGGAAACAACTCACCGCAGCTCAGTGCAAAGCCAAATACTGGTCAGAAGCCTCGGGCCGTTGGGAAATGAAGGCAGAAAGCGGTTAGAGCATTAAACATGCTCTAATTCTTTATGTTCGCATGGCGAAAAACGCAAAACCGGTGCCCACTTTTGCGTGCCATGCTTTAGTTTCGCTCCAAAATCAAACGCCCATTCGAGATCTCAAGCCGGTCCCATTTATCCAGATAGCGCATGCCCAAGAGCGATTGGAACAGATCGCCCTCATTCACAGTGGCGGGCACATTGCGATCCCGCGCGCCGCCAACTGCAACCTCATCCAGCACCGCCTGCGCGATTCGCACCTCGCCATTGGCAGTTTGGGCCCGGCCAATATAGCGCAGATCTGACAGGTTCAGCCCCACGCGCACCGCATCCTCTTTGGTTAGAACAATCTCTGTCGCGCCGGTATCGACAATGAACGGCACATCCACACCGTTGATTTGCAAGGTTAAATGGTAATGCCCATCATAGCTGCGCCGCACCTCGATACGGCCCTCATCAGAAAAGCTCGCTTGTTTGGACAGAGGCGCCCCCGATTGCGTTTCGCTCATGATCTGCACGCCCGCAAGCACGGAGACAAAAATAAGCCCCCAAATCGCTGCTTGCTTGAGCGTTTTATGCACGCTCTGACTGCCCATGCCGAGCAAAAGGCCCAAAGCAATAAAGGCCAAGACGGCGGCCCGGATAAGAGTATCTGTGCTTAAATCTTCCATCCCTTTGATATAGGCCGGGTTGGCGCATTTACAAAGAGTGTCTTTGCAGTGATTTGCGCAGAACCTGTGCGGCTTTACTCATAGGCGGGGCAGTTCTAAGGAATGCTATGTCAAAGATGAACCACCCCTATCTTGCGATTCTCTTTATGTGCCTGGGCATGTTCTGCATCTCGATCAATGATGTGGTGGTCAAGGCTCTGGCGGCAGACTATCCGCTGTATCAGATTGTCTTTGTGCGGGCCGTGATTGGGCTTGTCATGTCGATGGCGATTATCCCGTTTGAGGGCGGTTTTCGCCAGTTGCTTGTGGCGCAGGCCGGGTTGCATCTGCTTCGGGTGGTGCTGATCATTGTTGCTAATATCTCGGTCTATGCGGCTCTGGCTGCCATGTCTTTGGCAACGGCGACGGCGCTTTATTTTGTGGCGCCTTTGTTCATCACGCTGCTGGCCATTCCAATCCTGGGTGAGCGGGTCGGACCGCGCCGGATAGCCGCGATTTCCTTTGGGTTTGTCGGCGTGCTGGTGATCTTATGGCCCGAATTGCAAAGCTCGGGCAATCCGGGCTGGGTGGCGGTGCTGCCGATCATCGCGGCGGCGGGCTATGCGTGCATGTCTGTGCTGACCCGTCTGTTGAGCAAGGCCCCAGCGTCAGTGCTTTCCTTTAATGTGCAATTGGCATTTCTGGTCACCTCCGTCATCGCGTATGCGTTTGCCGGGGATGGCGCGCGCTGGAGCGCAGAGCAACCGGCAAGCATCCAATTCCTGCTGCGCCCCTGGATCTGGCCTGCGCGCGAACATCTATGGCTCTTTGGGGTCATTGGCCTATCTGCGGGGATCGTGGGATATGCCATGGCACAAGCCTATCGCCTGACCGCCGCCGCCGTTGTTGCGCCCTTTGAATACATGCTGATGCTCTATGTGCTGATCTGGGGCTGGTTCGTCTTTGGTGACTGGCCCGACCTATGGGTGTTCTTGGGGGCTACGATTATCATTGGCTCTGGGATCTATATTGTATGGCGCGAGCGGGCGCAGAAGTGAGAGCATTGCCGTTGCACCGGATCGGAAAACGGGGCATCGCTTTGTGAGGGCCTATTGCCTGCGAATGGCGGCAAGCTCTCCCAGCATCCAGTCTGAAGCGGGCATCTCGCTCTGGCCGGGGCAGGCGACGTGGTAGGGTTTGTCTGTTTGGCTGGATTTGCTGGCTACATGAATGATGAAGGTCTCCGCCCGATCAAGTTTTCCCATCATAAGTGCGACGCGTAGCTTTTTGCGCAGATGGCTTGCGGCGGCTTCGCCATCATGCCAGTCGCCATTCCTTTCAAAGCGGCAATCGCTCTGCTCGAGTCTTTCCAGGAGAATTTGCACCTCCTCTTTGGGCGATAGGTTTTGGGCGCTGGAAGCCGTGGCCATCAGGGCGAGGGAGACAGCGAGCGGGGCGAGAAATCTAGCGCTCATACGGAGACCTTTCTTGATATACCAAACCCCTGCGAAAGGCCTGGTGTCTGCGCAGTGGGGGTTTTGCACCCCCACACCCCCGCAAGGTATTTTCAGCCAAATGAAGGGGGGGCCGGGTTGTAGATATTGGCCAACACTGATGAAACCTGCACTCGGTTTGGGTTACTGCGTTAATGCCTCCAGAATCCTGGCCCAGCTTCTGGTGCCTTTGTGAAAGGCGCTGAGATTGTATTTTTCATTAGGGCTGTGGATGGCGTCATCTTCGGCGGCAAAGCCGACCAGCATGGATTCGAGCCCTAAGATCTCTTTGAACATGCCCGCGATGGGGATGGAGCCACCCATGCCCACAAACACCGCCTCGCGATCCCATTCGTCCGATAAAGCGCCGCGCGCTTTTTCAAATTCAGGGCGGGAAATATCCATGACCGAGGCGGGCGAGCCATCCAGGCTTTGATCCCAACGCACTTGCGCATCGGGGCTGAGCTGCGCCTGCACATGGGCGCGGATTTGGCGGCGCAGATGGTCTGGGTCCAAATCCCCAACCAAGCGGCAGGTGAGTTTGCAATGGGCTTCAGACGGGATCACGGTCTTGGTGCCTGCGCCCTGGTAGCCGCCCCACATGCCGTTAATCTCAAGGGTTGGGCGCGCCCATTGTTGTTCCAGTGTGGAATAGGCTTTTTCGCCATGGGCTTGGGAATATCCCACCGAATTCAGATAATCAGCCTCATCAAAGCCAGCCTCGCTCCATTGTCGGCGCAGCTCGCCCGAAATGTCACTGACGCCATCATAAAAGCCTTTCACCGCTACGGCTCCGGTTTCTGGGTCGTGAAATGTGCTGATAATCCGCGCCATCTCACGCAAAGGGTTCAGCCCCGGCCCGCCATAATGGCCCGAATGCAGATCGCGGTTTGGGCCTATAATTGTGAACTCATCCTTGAGCATGCCGCGCAGCTGAGTCGCGATTGAGGGCACACCGGGCGCAACCATGCCAGTGTCGCAGATCAAGGCAATATCGGCTTGCAGCTCATCGGCATTTTCTTTCAGGAAGGGAATCAGGGAGGGAGAGCCGCTTTCCTCTTCGCCTTCAAAGAAAAAGGTGATGCGGCAGGGCAGGGCGCCATTCACCTCTTTCCAGGCCCGGCAGGCTTCGACAAAGGTCATGAGCTGGCCTTTATCGTCTGAGGCGCCCCGCGCGCGCAGCACTTTCTCGCCATTTTGCTCTTCGATCTTGGGCTCGAAGGGGGGCGAGCTCCAAAGCGCGAGCGGATCGACGGGCTGCACATCATAATGACCATAAAACAGCACATGCGGGCTATTCTGGGGTCCTTCAACATGACCGACCACCATGGGATGACCCGGCGTGCTGCGCTTTTGTGCCGCAACCCCAATAGAGGCAAGATCCGCCACCAGCCAATCCGCCGCACGCGCGCACTCGCTCGCATAGTCAGGATCTGTTGAGATTGACGGGATCCGCAACAATTCCATAAGCCGCTCTAAAGCTGCAGGATTATTGGTATCAATCTGGGCTAGGGTCGCATCTAGGGACATGGGGACTCGCTTGTTCAGAAGATCATTTTGGAAAGAGTAGTGCAGATTTGCCCGGCAGTGAAAGGGGGGATTGCGCAATCTTGCGAAATGCGTTCATATACGAAAAGATGAATTTGTTCACGGTGAAGGGGGGAGACTTGACCTAGATCAAGGATGCGACCGCATGTCCGCGGCTAAACCGTTGAACGATTTGTTATCAAACAGTACTTAAATAGAAGCGCTAGAACGATTCTAACTGCGCCCAGACCCAGCGAGGAGATTCACGTGGACTACACAGCCCATCTGGACCAAGCTCTAAATCAACTTCATGAAGAAGGGCGCTATCGCACCTTTATTGATATTGAGCGCAGCAAAGGCCATTTTCCCCATGCGGTTTGGACACGGGCTGATGGCACGCAGCGCAAGATCACCGTTTGGTGTGGCAATGATTACCTAGGGATGGGGCAGAACCCTGTTGTTCTTAATGCAATGCACGAGGCGCTGGATGCCACGGGCGCAGGCTCGGGTGGGACGCGCAACATCTCTGGCACCACGGTTTATCACAAACGGCTAGAGGCGGAGATTGCCGATCTGCATGGCAAAGAGGCGGCACTGCTCTTTACCTCTGCCTATGTCGCCAACGATGCCACGCTGAGCACCTTGCCGAAACTCTTTCCTGGGCTGATCATCTACTCGGATGAGTTGAACCACGCCTCCATGATCGAGGGTGTGCGGCGCAATGGCGGGGCAAAGCGGATTTTCCGTCATAATGATGTTGAACATCTGCGTGAATTGCTTGCTGCAGATGATCCAGCCGCGCCCAAGCTGATCGCTTTTGAAAGCATCTATTCTATGGATGGCGATTTTGGCCCGATCGAGGCGATTTGCGATTTGGCCGATGAATTTGGCGCGCTGACCTATATTGACGAGGTGCATGCGGTTGGCATGTATGGCGCGCGCGGCGGCGGTGTGACCGAGCGCGATAATCTCGCCCATCGCATCGACATCATCAATGGCACGCTGGCCAAAGCCTATGGTGTTATGGGCGGCTATATCGCGGCGTCGGAAAAGATGTGTGATGCAGTGCGATCTTACGCGCCGGGCTTCATCTTTACCACCTCTTTGACGCCTTCTGTTGCGGCGGGGGCGGCGGCCTCGGTGAAATTCCTGAAATCTGCCCCGCAATTGCGCGAGGCGCATCAGACCCAAGCCAAGATCCTTAAGCTGCGGCTGAAAGGCATGGGGCTGCCATTGATTGATCATGGGAGCCATATCGTGCCGGTAATGGTCGGAAACCCGGTCCATACCAAAAAGCTGTCAGATATGTTGCTGGATGATTTCGGAATCTATGTGCAGCCGATCAATTTCCCCACCGTGCCACGCGGAACAGAGCGTTTGCGCTTTACCCCATCGCCGGTGCATGGGCCAAAAGAGATCAACGCGTTGGTCGAGGCTATGGACACGCTATGGTCGCATTGTGCGCTGAATCGAGCCCAAATGACTGCCTGACCAAATCCGTTAGTGAATTACTCACGGTGTTTTGATAAAAGCTTTATAGATTTCACCGCCTTACCGAATCGGGTGGGCGGGTTTAGGGCAGTCAAAACGGGGCATGGCACGCGATGTTGGGATTCGGAGCGTCCAAGGTAGAGCACGAAAAGATCGACGCCCCTAAGGGATTCGATGATTATGAAATCCGTCTGGGCGATATTTTAAGGGGCGAGCGCGCAACCTTGGGTAAATCGCTCATGGATGTTCAGCGCGAATTGCGCATCAAAGCCTCCTATATTGCCGCTATCGAAAATTGTGACCCGGACGCGTTTGATACGCCGGGCTTTATTGCTGGCTATGTGCGCTCTTATGCGCGGTATTTGGGCATGGACACAGAGCATGTGTTTGAAGCCTTCTGCGCTGAAAGCGGCTTTTCCGTCGCCCATGGCATGTCTGAAAAAGCTTCGGTCGTGCGCAAAACCAGCCAGATAAATGTCGCGGCGCAAACCGGATCGAACGATATTTTCGGGGGCAAAGAGTCCCCGTTTTCCCATGTGCAGGAAAACACATTCCCCCAGATCGAGCTGCGTGCGGTTTTTTCCGTCTTTGCGCTTGTCGGCCTGATTGGCGCGATGGGCTATGGCGGCTGGAGCGTGTTGCAACAAATTCAGCAGGTCGAGATGGTGCCGGTCGAACAAGCGCCGGTGGTTCTGTCCGATATCGACCCGCTCGCCGGGGTGGGGCGCCCGCCTGTGACCGAAGATATTGCCGCATTTGATCGCTCAAGTGACCGCCTGCCAATTTTGCCCGATAGCGCTGCGACGCAGGCCTCGGCCCTAGATCGCCTCTATCGCCCGCGCGCCCTGGAGGAGCCTATCCTCATTCCAAGAGACGCCCCCATCGTTACGCTTGATCCGCAATCCTTGGGGGCCTTTGCCGATCTCCAGCCGCCCGCCATCGAAGAGGTGCCGCTTATCGTTGAGTTGCCGCCGCAAGTGCCCGCGCCAACCGCCGCTCTGCCAGCCGCCGCCTCGCCCATGCCACAAGTGGTTGAGGATTTAGGGCCCACCGTGCGCATGGTCGCTGCCTACCCATCTTGGGTGCGTGTGAAAGCCGCAGATGGCACCGTGCTATTTGAGGGTATCATGAAATCCGGCGACACTTGGGATGTGCCCGTCACCGAAATGCCCCCGACCATGCGCGTGGGCGATTCCGGTGGCATTTACCTTGCGATGGGATCAGATTGCTTTGGTCCCGTTGGCGCACCCGGTCGCGTGACATCAAATATAGAACTTGACCGTCTGACCCTTGCTGATGAAATGCCCATTGTCGATCCGCTTAACGGGCAAGATGCGCTAAACAGCTTAATCGCAAGCCTTGGCACAGATTTGATTCCCGGCTCTGAGGCCTTCTCTAACAGCCTGCTGGCAAAGCTGCCCTGCCAGCCAAATTAGAGACCGCCCCAGCGCACCCCGTTGTGGGGTACTTCTAGGCCGGTCCCAAGAATATCAGCGCTTTTCAGCCAGAATTTGCACCATTCCAGCATAGGGCACAAAGCCGCGGATCAGCTCATCCTGCATCACAAAGGTTGGCGTTCCGGTGATTTGCAACTTCTCCGCCAGAGCCCGTGTCTGCATGATCTCGGCCGTCACCGCATCACTTGCCATCGCGTCAAAGATCTGTTCCTTATCCAGCTCTAAATGATCCGCAAGCCGTCCCAGGTTGGTCTGCGAGATTTGCCCCGAAAACTGAATAAGCGCATCACTCACCGCCTTATAAGCCTCATCCCCCGCGACCTGCTTGGTGGCAATGGCAAAGCGCGATGCGGTTTCTGACTGTTCGCCCAAGATCGGGAATTCTTTCACGATAAGCCGAATATTCCCATCCTCGGTCAACAGACGCTCCACCTCGGGATGCGCTTTGCGGCAAAATCCGCAGCGGTAATCGAGGAACTCGACCAGCGTGATATCCCCCTCCGGGTTGCCCCCCACATAGGAATAGCCATCGTCAAACAGTGCGGCGGCATTGTCAGTGACCAGCGTTTTGTCAAGCTCGGCCTGCGCGGCTACTTCTTGTTCTTCGAGCACCGCAATCGCATCCAAAATCACCTGCGGATTCTCAAGCAAATAGGTGCGAACAGCCGCCCCAAAGGCGTCCTTCTCCGCATCACTCATATTCGAGAGATCAAAAGCCGCAGCTTGCATGGCCAAAGCCGAACTCAAAATCGCTGAAAGCCCAATTTTCTTCATATTACTCACCTTGTTTTCGCCGCGCGTTGCGCCGCAAAGATCACATCTTGCGCCCGTTGCCAAGGGCCAGAGCCCTCAGCCAAGAGCCCCGCCGCACGTTTGGCCTGAATGCCCGCATCTTTAAAGCGCCCGGCAAGCGCATAGCTTTCGGCGCTCACCAAGGCTGCCATGCCGGGTTTCTTGATCACCGCATAGGCCCGCGCCAAATCTCGCAGCATGATCCCATCGCGATGATCGATGCGCCGCGCTTTTTCAAGAACAGAGATCGCCTGTTTGGGCTTGCCATCCGCCAGCAATGCACGCCCATAGCCTGCCAAGATCAGCGCCTCATGCGGGGCCAAGGAAGAGGCACGTTTGAATGCCTGGGCAGCCGCCGAAAAATTCCGCGAACGCAGCAAAATCTCGCCCTTTAGATCATGATAAAACGCATCTTTCGGGCGCCGGGCGAGCGCTTTGTTAATCTCCCGCAAAGCCGTTTGCCCATCGCTTTGTTTGAAAGCCGCCATGGCACGGCGCATCAGGGCGATATCTTGATGCCCGCTCTCTCCAGCACGTCGATTGGTCCATTTGGCGGCGCGTTTATAGGCGGTCAGCTTGCCTTGGGCACGCGCAAACCAATATTCGGCTGTTGCATCCGTTTCATAGCTGCGCGCGGTATTCGCCAATGCCTCAACGGCGCGAATCCGATCACGTGAAAGGGGATGCGAGCGCACATAAACGTCTTGCCGCGTCTCTTTCAGCAATTCTTGCCCGCGAAACAGCCCTAAAGCCTCCACCAAACCAATCGGGTCAATCCCCGCATCATGCAAGAACCGCGCGGCCGATTGATCAGCGGCAATCTCTTCGGCGCGGGTATGGCGCAAAAACGCGCGCTCGGCAGAGGATTGCACCCCAAGCGCAAGACCAACCCCCGCATCAGAATTGCCCGCAGCCGAGGCCACCGCCGCCAGCGCAAGGCCCAGACCCGTCACAGTTTGGGCGCTGCGCAGATTGGTCATGCGCCGCGTGAGATGACCATTGGTGATATGGGCGGCCTCATGGGCGATCACCCCCTGCAGCGCGCGGGCAGAGGGCAGGCGGCCAATCAGCCCCCAGTGAATGAAAATCGCATCATTTGAGACCACAAACGCGTTGAGCGTGCCACTATCCACCACCAAGATCTTGACCCGATCCGGCGAGAGTCCCGCCGATTTCAGCACCGGCGCAGCCACTTGCTTTAGTGCATGTTCCACGCCCGCATCGCGCAGCAGCGAAATCGCCGCAGCGGGAGAAGCGAAAAAACTGCAGATAATTGACGTAATCGCAACAAAAAGGTGTAATCTCATAAGAGCAGAGTGCGGCAGACAGAAGGCAAGTGCAATGCGCAAATCATTTCGTGGGGTCGTTGATCCCTTTATTGTGATGGATGTGATGGAGCGTGCCCGGATTGCAGAGGCGTCAGGACACCATATCATTCATATGGAAGTCGGCCAGCCCGGAACAGGTGCGCCTGCGGGGGCTTTGGCGGCGGTGCGCGAACAGCTCGGCACTGACCCGATGGGCTACACAGTTGCCTTGGGGCTCCCAGCTTTGCGCGCGCGCATCGCCCAGCTCTATGATGACTGGTATGGGGTAGAGCTGGATCCGGCACGTGTCATTGTCACCCCTGGCTCTTCAGGGGCGTTTTTGCTGGCCTTCTCGGCCCTGTTTGACAGCGGGGACAAAGTTGGCATTGGCGCGCCCGGCTACCCGTCTTATCGGCAGATCCTCAAAGCCTTGGGGCTCGCCCCGCAAGTTATTCAAGCCAGTGCCGAACATGGCTATCAGCTTGTGCCAGAGGATTTTGCGGGGCAGGGGCTTCAAGGGCTCTTGATGGCCTCGCCTGCCAATCCCACCGGCACCATGCTCTCACGACAAGAGCTAACGGCCCTCATTCAGACTTGCGCCGCGCAGGGCACCGCCTTCATTTCCGATGAGATCTATCACGGTATCGAATATGATAAGAAAGCCGTGTCCGCCCTTGAAATCAGCGATGATGTCTATGTAGTCAACTCATTTTCCAAATATTTCTCGATGACCGGCTGGCGCGTCGGTTGGATGGTTGTGCCCAAAGACGATGTGCGCATGCTTGAACGTCTGGCGCAGAATATGTTCATCTGCGCCCCCCATGTCTCGCAAGTGGCAGCGCTGGCAGCCATGGAGTGCACCGACGAGCTCGAAGAGAACCTGGCAGTTTATCGCACCAATCGCGCGCTGATGCTGGATGGGCTGGCAGAGGCTGGCTTTGACACCATCGCCCCGCCAGATGGGGCGTTTTACGTTTATGCAGATGTCTCGCATCTTAGCGATGATAGTTTCGCACTTGCGGGGCAGATTTTGGATAAGGTCGGCGTGGCGGTGACCCCCGGCCTTGATTTTGACAAAAGTCGAGGCAAGCAATTTTTGCGCTTCTCCTATGCGCGCAGCAGTGAGGATATTGAAGAAGGCATGGCGCGTATCGGCGATTTCGTCGCCAATCTGTAAGAACTCCCCCACCGGCGCGGAAATCTCAAGGCGCACGTTTTCGGCCCAGCTTAACAAACCCTTAACGCAGCGGGCGCAGTCATCACCGGATCCTAAGGAATTTGCGCGAGTCTACCCGTGCATATGCAAATACACGCGGCCCTAAGACCTCCTGCAACCATAAGTCGGGACGAGGGCTGCGTGGCCGGACGAGATGGATTGAGGCTCTAACGGTTGGATTCGTGTCCCAACCGATCTGTCGCTTAACGCGGGCCCGCAAAGTCTGGTTTCTATCTATGTTTTCTCTGGGCGGATGGCACCGCAGCCGGAGCAAAACCTGTACCTGCAAGCCCTAATGCCCCCGATCTAGCGGCGGGAAGCGATAGCGATCTGTTGCCACAGCCCAATCCATATGATTGCGCACATATTCTTGCGAAGCATCGCGGCGCGGATTGTAATCCCAAGGATCCAGATTGCTCGCCACCATCGCCTCATGCAGTTTAAATCGGTTTTGCTGGGTCGCGATGATCTTTTCGCGCAGCTCGACCGAGTTCCAGCGCTGGTTTGTTTCCTCCAGAAAGCCGCTCAGAATGTCCGCATAGGCGGGATCCACTGCGAGATTCACACGCTCTTGCGGATCGGTTTCCAAATCGTAAAGCTGGGGTGGATCCACCTCGCAATGGATATATTTGAACCTCCCGCGCCGGATCATATAAACCGGCCAAGGGGTCATTTCTGCACAATATTCTCCAATAGCTTCATCCACCGGATCAAGCTCACCGCGCGCCAGCGGCATCAGAGAGCGCCCATCCACCGCTTGGCCAAGCATATCCTCAGAGCCTCCCGCCACATCCAAAAACGTGGGCAAAAGATCAATCAAAGAGCAGGCATTTTTCGCCACGCCTTGCGCCACCTCAGGGCCGGCCATGATCAGCGGAACCCGCGCGGAATGTTCAAAGAAGTTCATCTTGAACCACAGGCCGCGCTCGCCCAGCATATCCCCGTGATCGGCGGTCACGATGAACAGGGTATTATCGAGCTCGCCCATCTCTTGCAGGGTCTGCACCAGCTCGCCGATTTTGCTGTCAAAATAGCTGGTATTGGCATAGTAGGCGCGGCGCGCGGCGCGGATTTCGTCCCGCGTCAACGGCTTGTCAGAGGCCTCGATCCCATCCATCACCCGGCGGCCAAAGGGGTCGTGATCGTCTGGCGCGATCTCCAACGCTGGCAGATCAATCTCATCATCGGCGTAAAGATCCCACCATTCGGGCCGCGCCACATAGGGGTCATGGGGATGAATAAAGCTTGCCACCAGGCAAAACGGATTGGTCTCCCCCAAGGTGCGATCGCGCGCGCGATCCATCAACCAGCGTTTGGCGGCAAAGCCCACCTCATCATCATAATCAATCTGATAGGTGGCCATGGCCAGGCCGCTCTCCTGCACCGTAGCCATATTGTGATACCATTTGTCGATGCGCTGATCATGGTTCAGCCAATCGGGGGTCCAGGCAAAATCGGCCGGGTAAATATCGGTGGTGACACGATCTTGGAAGCCGTGCTTTTGGTCAGGGCCCACAAAGTGCATTTTCCCTGATAAACACGTACGATAGCCCAAAAGGTTCAAGTAATGCGCAAAGGTCGGGATGCTCGCAGCCAGCTCGGTTGCGTTGTCATAAGAGCCAGTGCGGCTGACATATTGCCCCGTCATAAAAGCCGCGCGCGAAGGCGAGCAGAGCGGTGAGTTGCAATAAGCCGCATCAAAACGCATCCCCCGCGCCGCGAGCGCATCCATATGCGGGGTTTTCACCACTCGGTGTCCATAAGCGCCGGTGAAATGCGGCGCAAGCTGGTCCGCCATGACAAGGACGATATTGGGCTGTGTCATTATTTACTCTCTGCTTTTTGGGGCAGGCCTGAAAATTCGCCGCGGCAGAACACCAAAGGTTGCCCGGTATTTTGCTGCGCTGAGATCACGCGCCCGATCAAAATGTTATGATCACCGCCGGTGATATTTTCATAGGCTGCACATTCAAAAACTGACAGGCAATCGGGCAGGATCGGAACATTGTGATCATTTAGCGCGCAGTTCAGCTTGCGAATTTCACGGCCATCGCGCGCACAGGCCAGTGCCAGTTCTTTTTGCTCCTGCGCGAGCACATGAACCGCGAAATGCTCGGCATCGGTAAAGACATCAAAGCGGTTGGAAGCATGCTCAATCGCCCACATAATCAGGGGCGGATCGAGCGAGAGAGAGCTAAAACTATTAACGGCAATGGCGATGGGCCCGTCTGCGCTTGGCGCGGTCACAATCGTAACGCCGGTGGCAAATGTTCCAAAAGCATCCCGCAATTCGCGCGTGTTCTCAGAGGTCGGCGTAAAGGGTTTCGCCATCATGGAACCTCTTGGCCAAGCGCTGCGGTGTAGAGTTCAAACCAGCTTTGTCGGTCCAGCTTGAGAGACGCGCTTTGCGCCAAAGAGGTGATGCGCGAAATCGTATTCGTGCCAATGACGGGCAAGATCATCGCCGGATGGGCCAGCAAAAATGCCAGCAGAACCGAGGCACGGTCGGATGAAAGCTGCGCCGCAATCTCATCTGCTTTCTGGCTTAGACCTGAATCATTGCTCAGCAAACTACCGCCGCCCAGAGGACTCCAAGCCATCACGGGATGTTTGTTCTGCTGATGAAAGGCGAGATCCCCATTGGTAAAGGGCGCAAGCTGCGCAAGGCTCAGCTCAATCTGGTTTGTGACCAAATTGTTGCGCATCCCCGATTGCAAAAGCGTCCAATCCCAAGGGCGGAAGTTCGATACGCCAACCGCACGTACCTTTCCTGCATCAATTGCGGCATCCAAGGCGGCCCCGGTTGCGATGTGATCCATCATGGGGTCGGGGCGGTGAATCAATAGCAGATCAATGTGCTCGATTCCCATAAGCTTTAGGGAGTAATCTATTGATTTATTGATGTGATCTTCGGTTGTGTCATAATGCTTTACCCGCGCATCGCCGTAGCGACCGACCGGCGCAATGATGCCGCATTTTGTAACGATCTCGACCTTATTACGCAGCGCGGGGGTTAGCGCGGTGCCCAGCAGCTCTTCGGCCATATAGCCGCCATAGATATCCGCTTGGTCTATCGTGGTGATCCCTTGATCCAAGCAGGCGGCGATTTTGTTGCGGATATGTTCGGGCGAAGTGTCTGTATCCTCATCAAGACGCCACATTCCGTAGACAAGGCGGCTGAAAGATAAGTCTTTTGTGAGGGCGATACGTTCCATTACTTTCTAACTCCAAGGCCAAGCGGCGTTTGCGGGGTTGTGCTGGGCACACGGCCATAGACATGGGGCAACGCGCAGGTTTTTAGCTCTGGCAGCACCCGTTTTCCAAAATGCTGCGCCTCATCTAGATGCGGATAGCCCGAGAAAATAAAGGCCCGAATGCCCATTTTTTGATAGCGCTCGATTTTGCTCATCACTTGATCGGTCGAGCCCACAAGCGCCGCCCCGCAGCCAGAACGCGCACGGCCAATGCCGGTCCAGAGATTGGGCTCAACATAACCTTGCGCATCAGAGCCCTCGCGCGCCGCTTTTTGATGGGACACACCGAGTGAGCCACTATCGAGCGCGCGCTCGCGGATTGTGGTGCCGGTTTGCTCATCCAGTTTCGAAACCAGATGCTCGGCATATTCGCGGGCCTCGGCTTCGGTGTCACGCACGATCATATGTACGCGCAGCCCGTAATCCAGGGTTCTGTTATGCTTTTCAGCAACTTGATGCACATTTTTCATGCGGTGTTCTAGCATTGCTTCAGGCTCGGGCCACATCAGATATACATCACAATGCTGCCCGCACAGCTCTAGCGCGGGCGGGGAATAGCCGCCGAAATATAACAGCGGTCCACCCGTTTGATAGGGTTTGGCAGGATCGGTTGTAAGGCCTTGGAAATTATAGATCTGGCCCGAATAGGTGATTTCATCCTGGGTCCAGGCCTGTTTGAGGATCTCGACCACTTCTTTTGAGCGTTGATAGCGATAGGCGCTGTCTTCTTGCTGGCCGGGAAAATCCGATGAAATGATGTTCACCGTAAAGCGGCCCTCAAGCATATGATCCAACGTGGCAAGGGTGCGCGCCAGCATAATCGGCTGCATTTCTCCGCAGCGCACAGCAGCCAGAAAGTTGATATTCTGCGTAATGGGCGCGCATCCGGCCACAAAGCTGAGGGTGTCCTGACCGACTTGGTAGGAGGAGGGGCACAGGATATTGCGAAAGCCAAGCGCATCTGCCTGTCTCACGATCTCAGAACAATGCGTCCAGCTAGAGCGCAGATCCCCATCTGGAACGCCAAGAAACTGATAATCATCCGAACAAAGCGCCGAAAACCACGAAATTTCGAGCGCATCCAAATCGGGAGAGGTGATCGGTACAACTGTCATTTGCAGCCTTCTGACTTTTGTCTTTCCTTACCACGTAATTTTGAGTATAGCAATATTGTATCAATCCGACCAGGTGATAGATATGGCCCATATGGATCCAAGCCCGCTTTATCAGCGCATTGCTCAATCATTGATGCAGGACATAAGTGCTGGGCGATTGCTGGATGGTCAAAAGCTGCCCCCAGAACGCGAGATGGCCAAAGAGCTGTCTGCCTCGGTAGGCACGCTGCGCAAGGCTTTGGCGGAGCTTGAGACGAAGGGATTTATTGAGCGGATTCAGGGGTCTGGGAATTACATTAAATTGCCCAAATCACATGAAGATTTCTACACGCATTTCCGCCTTGAGACCCCCGTTGGGCGGGGCGTTCCGGGGGCTGAGCTTTGTGGGCTCGATTGGATTGAGCGACCACGCGGAATTTTGCCCAACAGCGCGGCGACTATGATCACACGCATTCGGCGCATCCGGTTTTTGGACAAGGCCCCTGTGGCGCTTGAGGAAATTTGGCTTGATGGATCGTTCGGAGAGATTGATCGGGACGTCATTCAGCCCGCGCTCTATGCCACATATCGCCAGCAATTCGGCATTTTCATCGGCGCGATCGAAGATCGTGTGGGCGTTTCACATATTCCGCGTTGGCGTCCGGCAAATTTTCCTCTTTTTTCCGGCGCAACTTGTGGTTATGTAGAGCGACAGACTTGGGCGGAAACCTCTGACCCTATTGAGTTTTCTAGAACTTGGTTCGATCCTGAACGAGCTCAATATGTCCAGCGCATGAAATAGGGGCACAGATCATGACACCAATTCGATATGGGATCATTGGCTGCGGCATGATGGGCCAAGAGCATCTGTGCAATATTGATCTTACCCCAAATGCTGAGGTCGCTGCAATTTACGAGCCTGACGCAAATATGGTTCGGATCTCGCAGATTTTAGCGCCAAACGCCACCTTTGTTGGCAGTCTCGCGGATTTGCTTGATTTTCCGGATTTGGATTGTCTGCTGATCGCCAGTCCGAATTTTTGCCATGCGGCGCAAATAGTTGAAATCGCGCAGACAAACCCGTTGCCCTTGTTGGTTGAAAAACCGCTATTTACCGATCCAGATGATGCTGAGCGGCTAAAAGACGTGTTTCGCAATTATCCAGACCCGATTTGGGTGGCGATGGAATATCGCTATATGCCTCCGGTTGCGCGCTTTATCGAGCAAGCGCAAGAGGTTACTGGTGGCATCCAAATGCTGACGATTAAAGAGCATCGCTTTCCATTCTTGCAAAAAGTGCTGGATTGGAACCGGTTCAATCGCTTTTCTGGCGGAACCATGGTTGAAAAATGCTGTCATTTCTTTGACCTGATGCGTTTGATTTTGAAGGATGAGCCGGTGCGGGTCACGGCCTCAATCGGTCAGGCGGTCAATCATATAAGTGAACAATATCACGGGGAAACGCCTGATATTGACGATCATGGCTATGTGATTGTTGATTTTCAAAAAGGCGCGCGGGCAATGCTTGAGCTTTGTATGTTTGCCGAAGGTGCAAAATACCAAGAAGAGATTTGCGCGATTGGCCGGCAAGGCAAGATCGAGACGTTCATTCCCGGCCCGCAGCGCTTTTGGCCAAGTGAGCGCGGACCAGCGCCGGAGCCGCTTATCGTGCAAAGCCCGCGCGGCAAAACGGGCCACAGCACCCAAACCGTTCCTGTGCCTAAAGATATCCTGTCTGCCGGGGATCATAATGGGGCGACCTATTATCAACATCTTGGGTTTCAGGCCGTGGTGCGCGGCGAGATTGCAACGCCAGAGGTCAGCGCAATGGATGGTCTCGCCTCTGTTCTCATGGGGCAGGCAGCGCAAAAAGCCGCAAAGGAAAGAGCTGTGATTAACCTCTCGCCCCCCGATTGGCTTGGAACTTAATAACCACGATTAACGTGATCTTCAGACCAAGCCCTTAGGTAAACTCTATCGAGCCGGACTTGGGGGCGTTAGTGTCAAATCCACTTAATATCAATGGGCCAAAGCGAAAAGTTCGTGTTGCGATTGTTGATGATAGCGTAACCATCCGAACCTGGCTGAGGATATTGTTAGAATCTGATCCGCGCTTTGAAATTGTGGGAGAGGCGGAAAATAGCCTTGAGGCGCGCGATTTATTGATCGCTCATCAGGTGGATGTTCTGACGCTTGACGTTGAAATGCCGGGGATGAGTGGGCTTGAGTTCTTAAGTCGGGTTATGCGCTCGCGCCCGATGCCGGTCGTGATGATTAGTGCGCTGACCGATCATGGCAGTGATGCGGCGATTGAGGCTTTCGCGCGTGGCGCGGTGGATTGTATAGCCAAACCTAGAACCGGGCTTGATGAGGCGGCGTCCCGCAATATCAGGGCCAGGATTTGGGATGCGGCGCATGCGCGCGTTGCCTTTACGGCAGAACGCCCACGTAGCGAGGTGATGCATCGGTTTGTTTCGGGGTCTGCTTGGCATGGGGATGTAATCTTGCTCGGCTCCTCGACTGGGGGAATCGGGCCGCTAGAGACGATTCTGGAACAGCTGGATCAGATCCCAGTGCCTATTCTCATCGCGCAGCATATGCCCGACACCTTCCTCAAAAGCTTCACCCAGCGGTTAAATCAAATTTTCTCGCGTAATTTTGTGCTTGCGAGTAACGGCCATATTCTGCGGGCCAATGAATGTGTTATTTGCCTGGGCAAAGATGTGTCCACATATATGTCCAGGGCCAGAAACGGCGATATGATACTCAATTTGGCGCCGCCATCAGAGGAGGCGCGCTATCGCCCGTCGGTGGATGATTTATTCCTATCCGCTGCCAAAGCGGGTGTTACAGGCTCTGCCGCGATTTTAACTGGTATGGGCAATGATGGCGCAAAGGGCTTGCTGGCGCTGAAGCGAAAAGGGGTTCATTGTGTTGTGCAAGACGAAGAGTCTTGCGTTGTCTATGGCATGCCGCGCGCCGCAGCTATGCTTGGGGCTGCAAGCGCGGAAATTCCCCCAGAAGAAATTGGTAGTACATTTTTTAAAGCCCATAGGGGCAAATCTTATATTCAGGAGAGAGTTTTATGACGACTTTCCGCGGGTCCGCGTTTAACGATAATGATGTGCTGATCACCCAGGGTGAGTTCGCCGTCTCAGACGAAGAGAATATTGTCATTTGCACCCTTTTAGGCTCATGCGTGTCCGTCTGCCTCTGGGATGAACGGGCTAAGGTCGGTGGTATGAACCATCTGCTCTTGGCGACGGGAAAATCTGCGAAAGCCGAGCATAACCTTGCAGGCGTGACCGAAATGGAATGCCTGATCAACGCGATCATCAAGCTTGGCGGGCGCAGAGATCGTTTGCAAGCAAAGGTCTTTGGCGGCAGTACAATGCTTGAAACATCAACCGGTGTTGGGCAGGCGAATGCTGACTTTGCACTGGATTTTCTGTACCAAGAAGGGATCGAGCTTCGGGGCGAGTCCCTTGGGGGAACGTCGGCGCGAACGCTCAGGTTTTCGCCAACGACAGGAAAGGTCAGCATGAAATTTGCAAAAGACACAGACGCCCCCAAGCCGCAAACGATTAAGAAACAAACTCAACGACTTGGCAACGATCTAGAGCTCTTCTAGCGTGAAAACAGGTCAAGTTGGCTCAACAGGGCCGTTTTCTATTCTAAGCAGGATTTCCCAAAAGTGGACACCGGTTTTGGGGTAAAAATCCTGCAAAATCAAAGAACACTAAGCAGGTATTTGTGGGGGAAACCACGAATACTTGCTTAGATCGACAATCTCGCGGATTGACTGCCCCGTTCGCGATAGGGGGTCGTGTTATAATGCGCGCGATAGCATTTTGAGAAATGTGAGGGGCTGGCAAAACCGCAGGCGAGCGCGACGTTGATCACGCTCATATCGGTTTGCATCAAGAGGTTGCGGGCCTTTTGCAGGCGCAGCTCCATATAGTAGCGCTTTGGTGAGCGATTAAGGTAGCGGCGAAACAGTCGCTCAAGCTGGCGCGTGGACATGCCTACATCTTTGGCCAGGATCGAGGGGCTGATGGGTTCTTCGATATTGGTTTCCATCATCTGGATCACTTGGCTCAGCTTTGGATGGCGCACCCCGATGCGTGTGGGCACCGAAAGCCGCTGGGTGTCTTGATCCGTTCTGATGGAGGAGTAAATCTGCTGATCCGCCACAGAGTTTGCGAGTTCTTCGCCAAAATCCTGCGCGATGAGCTTGAGCAGCAAATCAATTGAAGACGTGCCCCCGGCAGTGGTCATGCGATTGCCATCCACCACAAAGACGGATTTGGTTAGCTCAACCTCGTCAAACTCTTCGATAAAGCTGTCTTGGTTCTCCCAATGGATCGTTGCTCTTTTCCCATCCAAAAGCCCCGCACGGGCCAGCGTATAAGCCGCCGTGCAAAGCCCCACGATCGGCATGGCTTTGCGCGCTTCGCGGCGCAGCCAGCTGAGCAGGCGCTTGGTTGTGGCTTCTTGAATATTGATCCCACCACATAGCACCAGGGTGTCATCGCGCGACAGATCGACAAGATCACTATCAAGCCTAAACTCCGTTCCCGCAGAGCAGCTTGTTGTCTCTCCGCCCTCGCCAATCAGCACCCAATCATAGGCTTTATGTCCCAGCATGCGGTTGGCGATGCGCAAACACTCAATGGCAGAGGCAAAGCTGAGCAACGTAAAATTATCGAGCAGCACAAAAGCAAAGCGCTTTGGCTTTTCGCTCTGTGGCGCGGGGCGCGTTTGGGCACGTTGCGGGCTCATATCTTTGTTCTTTTCGTTCTTCTTTTTGTGTAGCGCACAATGTCGCACTATTGCGGAACGAGCCGCGGCGTCAAGAGCCTCAATTCCCCTATGGTAACTCATAGGGCGCTCGCTTATAAGCGGGGCTCGAAATTTACCGTCTATTCCCGTCAGCGAGGGCACCCGATGAGTACTTGGACAAAATCAGATTGGCGTCGTAAGCCGCGTATTCAGATGCCGGATTATACCGATATGGCCGCTTTGAATGCGGTTGAGGGGCAGCTTGCCTGTTATCCGCCGCTGGTTTTTGCGGGCGAGGCGCGGCGTCTTAAGGCACATCTGGCGGCGGCAAGCCGGGGGGAGGCATTTTTGCTTCAGGGTGGCGATTGCGCAGAGGCGTTTTCGCAATTCAGCGCAGATGCTATTCGCGACACATTTCAGGTCATGCTGCAAATGGCCATGGTGCTGACCTATGGCGCGAAAGTTCCGGTGGTAAAGGTGGGCCGGATCGCAGGTCAATTTGCCAAGCCGCGCAGCGCGCCGACTGAAACCGTGGATGGGGTTGAGCTGCCCAGCTATCGCGGGGACATTATTAATGAGCTGGCCTTTACACCTGAGGCCCGTATCCCTGACCCGCGCAAGATGCTGCAAGCCTATACCCAGGCGGCGGGCACGCTGAATTTGCTGCGTGCTTTCTCCTCGGGCGGATTTGCCGATATGTCCCGCGTGCATGCTTGGACGCTCGGCTTTACCGATGGCGAAAAGACCCAGCGCTATGCTGAGATGGCGAACCGCATTCAAGATACGCTGGATTTCATGGCAGCGGCGGGCATTGATGGGGAAACCACCGGGGCCGTGTCTAGTGTCGAGTTTTACACCAGCCATGAGAGCTTGCTGCTTGAATATGAAGAAGCGCTCACGCGGGTGGATTCGACCTCGGGTCAATGGGTTGCGGGCTCTGGGCATATGATCTGGATTGGGGACCGCACGCGCCAGCCCGATGGGGCGCATGTGGAATTTGCGCGCGGTGTGCTCAATCCGATTGGTCTGAAATGCGGACCGACCACCACGGCCGAAGATCTTAAGGTGTTGATGCAAAAGCTGAACCCAGACAATGAGGCGGGCCGCCTGACATTGATTGCGCGCTTTGGGGCGGGCTCGGTTGGTGAGCATTTGCCGCGCCTGATTAAGGCGGTCCAAGAAGAGGGGGCCAATGTGGTGTGGTCCTGTGATCCGATGCATGGCAACACGATCAAGTCCTCCACCGGGTATAAAACGCGCCCCTTCGACAGTGTTCTGCGTGAAGTGCAGGAATTCTTTGCGGTGCATCACGCGGAGGGAACGATTCCGGGTGGTGTGCATTTTGAGATGACCGGCCAAGATGTGACGGAATGCACGGGCGGTGTGCGCGCGGTGAGCGAAGAGGATCTGTCCGACCGCTATCACACGGCGTGCGATCCGCGCCTAAATGCCTCGCAATCTTTGGAGCTGGCCTTTTTGGTCGCCGAAGAGCTGACAAAGCTGCGCAATGCAGGCTGCTAGTTAAGAAAAAAGTAACGGGAGATGGCTGATTGACCATCTCCCGTTCCCCCCAAGCGCTCCCCACCGAGCGAGCCCCCACGGCTGCAACTTGTTCAATAAATTTTGTTAAATGAGCCCTTAAATTAAATTTTATGGATCAGGGTTTAATCGACCACGCGCAAATATGGCACATCGGCGCGCGGTTGACGGTATTTGTCGAGATTGCCAACAAATTCACGCTCTTTTGCGCCGGGAAATTCTGGCAGTCTTGTCACCCCGCGCGCCTCTGTTGCGCTTGGAGCGCGGAAGGCATCCTCTGCAAGCTTGTCAACTGTGGACGGGGCAGGGGTTTCAACCCCATCGATGGATTTGATGAACACGTGATCCACATTGAAGCGACGCGGCACGCGGCCAATATCGCCGCACGTGGCAAGCCCGCCCAAGATACGGCTCACATCCCCCAGATCGCTTTTCACCGGCAATAGAATGATGCGCGCTGGCAAAGGCGGACGCCCCAGGCTTGTTTCCGCCGAAAGCTGAATGGTGGCACGGGCCGGGCTTTGAAATACTTCTTCAAGGGCGGCGCCAAATGTGTCACGGCTTCCAGGTGTCAGGAAGGCAGAGATCGGCATGCCGCGCACTTCCATTCCCATCAGATCCCCTAGATGAGACCCTGCAACGCGCATCCGCGCCAATCCGGGTGCGATACGCTCAAGCACAAAGCAATTCTCTAATGCGCCTTTCAGGCCAGTGGGGTGGATTTCAGAGCGCAGCGGCATCATACGTGTGCCACGCAGCGCATTCCAATATCCCTCAATCTGAGCAAGTGGCGCATAAGCCCCCAGTTCACGGCGCTTTTCCAAATCCAGCACCCGCGGCGTTTCGGGTATATCTGTTGTTGTCTTGTCCATGTTTACTCATCCAAGTCTTTGGAACCGCTCTGCTCTAGCCCACCAGCTGATTGGTCCGTACCATTTTCGATAAACAAAGTTCTAACCGATCTGCGCCCCAATTTGGACAAATTCTTTCCAGAAGGTTAACACCGTGGGTAGTGTTTGTATAAAACTCGATGAAAATTAGGGGCTTGCAGCTTCGCCAGGGTTGCGTCATGCGGGGGCTATTCACCAGATGAGGAGCCGCAAAATGATCAATTCTATGACAGGTTATGCGTCTGGGCAGGGGCAATCTGGCCAGATTCGCTGGAGCTGGGAGCTGCGTTCAGTCAATGGTAAGGGGCTTGATATGCGCTTGCGGGTGCCCGACTGGATTGACGGGCTTGAGGCGGCGCTAAAGCCGATGCTCGCAAAGGCGGCCAGGCGCGGGAATATTTCTTTGAACCTCAAGGTGTTTCGCGAGGAAGGCGAAGCATCGCTTGAGTTGAACCCTGGGCAGCTCACAGGAGTTTTGGCGGCGCTTCAAGAGATCGAGGCACGGGCGGCAGAGCTGGGGCTTGCGCTTGCCCCCAGCTCCGCGACGGATATTCTGGCGCAGCGCGGTGTGTTGGAACAGGGTTCGAGCCTTAGCAAAACCAAGGATCTGCGCGCCGCCCTTTTGCAAAATGTTGAGGGGGTGATCGCCGCTTTTGTAGATATGCGGGCCGCCGAGGGGCAGGTGCTGACGGAGGTTTTACATGGGCAAATCGACAAGATGGAGGCGCTCACCAGCTCCGCCGCCGCAATTTTGCCTGAGCGACAAGCCCAGGCCAGCGAGATATTTCGCCGCAATTTGGACAAGATTATCAGTGGTGGAGATATTGACGAGGCTAGGGTTGCGCAAGAATTGGCGGTTCTGGCCGTCAAATCCGATGTCACCGAAGAGATTGACCGGCTGCGCGCGCATATCAAAGCGGCGCGTGATTTGCTGACCGGGGGCGGCGAGATTGGGCGGCGCTTAGATTTCTTGATGCAAGAATTTAATCGCGAGGCCAATACGCTCTGCTCGAAATCCCAAATGGTCGCGTTGACGGAGATCGGGCTGGCGCTCAAAGTGACAATAGATCAAATGCGCGAACAGGTGCAAAATGTGGAGTAGAGCATGAGCAATCGCAGGGGTCTTTTGATTATTTTGTCTTCCCCGTCTGGCGCGGGCAAATCGACATTGGCGGGGCGGCTGCGCGCGTGGGATGAAAGCATTCGCTTTTCGGTCTCAGCCACAACGCGCGCGCCGCGCGAGGGCGAGGTAGATGGGCAGGATTATCTCTTTGTCTCTCAAGCCGCGTTCAAAGGGATGGTGACTGAGGGCAAGATGCTGGAACATGCCCATGTGTTTGGCAATTTCTACGGCTCGCCCATGGGCCCGGTGCAAGAGGCGATTGAGGCAGGCAGTGATGTTCTGTTTGATATCGATTGGCAGGGCGCGCAGCAGATTGCCAATTCCTCTTTGGCTCCGCATGTGCTCTCGATTTTTCTGCTGCCCCCATCAATCACCGAGCTGCACAAGCGGCTGGTGGGGCGGGCGAAAGATAGCGCGGAGGTCGTGGCGCGCCGCATGTCCAAGAGCTGGGATGAGATCAGCCATTGGGACGCTTATGATTATGTTCTGGTCAATGATGATCTGGACAGGGCCGAGGCACAGCTGCGCACCATCATCGAGGCCACGCGTCTGCGCCGCAACCAACAACCGAACCTAACGCATTTGGTGCGCGCGCTACAGAATGAGTTTGAGGAGCTACAATGACATTTTACGCTTTGGGTGAGAAAAGCCCGCAGATTTACCAGGATACGTGGATTGCGCCGGATGCCAATGTGATTGGCGATGTGGTGGTTGAGACCGGGGCCTCCATCTGGTTCGGGGCGACTTTGCGCGGCGATAATGAGCAAATCCTGGTGGGCGCGGGCAGCAATGTGCAGGAAAACTGCGTCTTTCACACCGATATGGGCTATCCACTTGTGATTGGGCAGAATTGCACAATTGGGCATAAGGTCATGCTGCATGGCTGTGAGATTGGCGATGGCTCGCTCATTGGCATGGGCGCGACTGTGTTGAATGGGGCGAAAATCGGCAAAGGCTGTCTGATTGGAGCCGGGGCGCTGATTACGGAAAATAAGGTCATCCCCGATGGCAGCCTTGTTATGGGCGCGCCGGGCAAGGTTGTGCGTCAGCTTAACGAAGGGGCGCAAGAGGGGCTGTTGGCCTCTGCGACGAATTATCAGAACAATATGCGGCGCTTTCGCAGTGATCTGAGACCCATTATGTCCATGCTCTATAAAGACCATCCTCAATCAGAGTAACCTATGCTGGCTGCACGTCTTCTTGAAGCCTTCCCGCTGCCTTGTCTGCTGATTGATCAAAGCGGGCGGATTGTTGCGGCTAATGAGCTGGCGCTCTCGCTTTTGGGGCAGGGGCTTGTGGGGCGAAACTATATTGCCATGCTGCGCCAGCCTGGGCTGCTAAACGCGATTGAGGCCTGCCTTGAGCAGCGCGAGCCCCGCAAAGACGTCTATTTTGGCTCCGATGCGGCGCAAGAAACGCTTTATAGCGTGTATTGCAGTTTCGTTGAAGACGTTGAGGGCGGCGCGGCCTTGGTGAGCTTTGAAGATATTACCCCGCTTAAGCAAGCCGGGCAAATGCGCCGCGATTTTGTTGCCAATGTGAGCCATGAGCTGCGCACGCCTTTAACCGCATTGATGGGGTTCATCGAAACTTTGCGCGGCCCGGCGCGTCAGGATGAGACCGCGCGCATGCGATTTCTGAGCATTATGGAGGGCGAGGCGAGCCGGATGAACCGTTTGGTGGGGGATTTGCTCTCGCTCAGCCGCGTTGAAGAAGACGAACGTGTGCGACCAACGGAAACGGTGATCTTGACCGAGATTCTCATCTCAACGCTCAACAGTCTCAGACCCGTCGCGGACGAAGCCAATGTCACCCTAGAGGCAAATTTCAGCAATGTGCCTGTGTCCCTTTCTGCAGATGCAGATCAAATACGGCAGGTCTTCACCAATCTGATCGAGAACGCGATCAAATACGGCGGCAGCGGCGGGCGTATAACCGTGCAGCTGGCCTATAATCCGCGTGATCCGGCGCTCAAATCGCCAATCGTGCAGGTGCAGGTGATTGATTATGGCGCTGGGATCGAGTCGCATCACCTCCCGCGTTTGACTGAGCGATTCTACCGCGCAGATAGTCACAGAAGCCGCCAATTGGGTGGGACTGGTCTGGGTTTGGCGATTGTAAAACACATTATCAACAGACATCGCGGACGCCTCAAAATCGAGAGCGCACTAGGTCAAGGCTCTGTTTTTACGGTTATTTTTCCTTGCGATGCGATGCAAAGCCTGGATGGTTAGAGCTGTCGAGCGCACTGTCATAAAACCGTTACATAACTGTCACAAAAGCATAGTGAAACCCACCTAGTTGGGCGAGGTGAGATCACCACGGGGGTGATTGAATAAAATCAACAGGAGACAACATGTCCTTTGTTAAGCTTTCTGCGTCCGCTCTGGCGATCGCAGCTCTCTCAGCCACAACAGCGAGCGCACGCGATCAGATCAATGTTGCTGGCTCTTCCACCGTTCTGCCTTACGCGTCCATCGTGGCCGAAGCTTTCGGTGAAAATACAGATTTCCCAACACCAGTTGTTGAATCCGGCGGCTCTTCCGCTGGCCTCAAGCGTTTCTGCGAAGGCGTTGGCGCCAACACAATCGACGTTGCAAACGCATCTCGTCGTATCAAAGATAAAGAAGTTGCAGCGTGCGCAGAAGCAGGCGTAACAGACATTATCGAAGTGCGCATCGGCTATGATGGCATCGTGTTCGCGTCCCAGCTGAGTGGCCCAGCCTATAACGCGTTCCAGCCACTCGACATCTTCAACGCTCTGGCTGTTAAGACAGTTGTAGACGGCAAGCTGGTTGACAACCCAAACAGCAAATGGTCCGATTTCAATGGCGATCTGCCAGCAGAAGACATCGCGGCATTCATCCCAGGCACAAAGCACGGCACCCGTGAAGTGTTTGAAACCAAAGTGATGCTGGCTGGCTGTAAAGAATCCGGCGCTTATGACCTTTACATGGCTGAGCTGGACGACAAAAAAGCTGCTTCCAAAGCTTGCTACAAAGTACGCACAGATGGCCGCTCCGTTGACATCGACGGCGACTACACTGAGACACTGGCTTCTATCGACGCCAACAAAAACGGTATCGGCGTATTCGGTCTGGCGTTCTATGAGAACAACACAGACAAGCTGAAAGTTGCGACAATGGGCGGCATCGCGCCATCCACTGAGACCATCGCAACTGGTGAGTACCCAGTTTCCCGCCCACTGTTCTTCTACGTTAAGAAAGCACATATCGGCGTGATCCCAGGTCTGAAAGAATATGCAGAATTCTTCATCTCTGACGATCTTGCTGGACCAGAGGGCCCACTGTCCGCATACGGCCTGGTTTCCGATCCTGAGCTTGCAGACACACAGGGCGCAGTTGCTTCAGAAGCTACTCTGAGCAAGTGATCTAGAGTGAAAACAGATCAAGTTGGTTCAACATGATCGTTTTCTGCTCTAAGCGTCATAGCTGAATAAACGCTTTAAGTAGGCCTTTATCTGGGCCTACTTATTTTTCCAGAGATTGGGGGTCTGGAGTGACACTTTCAAACATCTTTTTAATTATCCTCGTCCTTGCGATTGTTGGATTTATCGCAGCGCGGATTATGGTGGTTCGCTCGGCGGCTGGCGATATCAGGCAAATCCACTCGGGCAAGAATTACTATGGATGGTTCGTAGCGATTGCCTGCTCCGCACCAGCGATCTTGGTGCTTGTGGCCTGGATGCTGGTTCAGTTCATTGCGGTGCCAAATTCGATTGTGTCTGGAATCTCACAAACCGAGATTGACGCAGTAGGATCACGCAGCCTCGTGATGACGCAAATTCAAGATGTTGCCAGCGGACTCAGCAAGGCGGTTGCGCAAGGTGAGATCACGCAGGTTCAGGCCATTGACCCCAATGTTGATGTGGTTGAGCTGCAAAAGCGCTTTGCCAATGTCGGTGTGGCGCTTGGCTCAGGGATTACTGAAGAGGTTATGCGCAAGGCCCAGCTCTATCGTGCAAAGATGGCCGATTGGTCTTTCTGGCGCAATATCGCTGTGTTGGCTGTCTCCTTTATCGGGTTCGCCTTTGCCCTCTCGCGGGTGAATAAAGATTTTCGCTCCCGCAACGCGGTTGAGCGGTTTTTGCTTGTGGTGCTTGGCGCGGCTGCCTCTATCGCGGTGCTGACCACGATCGGCATTGTTCTGTCCATGCTCTTTGAGACACGCCGGTTTTTTGGCATGTACCCGGCGATGGATTTCTTTTTCGGCACGGAATGGGCGGCGAGCTTTCACGGTGACTCCAAGCTTGGGTTTTTGCCGCTGCTTTGGGGCACGCTTTATATCTCGCTGGTCGCGATGATGGTGGCGGTTCCTATCGGGCTTTTTGCGGCGATTTACCTGTCCGAATATGCCTCCAAAGCGACGCGCTCTTTTGCCAAGCCGCTGCTTGAGATCCTGGCGGGCATTCCAACCATCGTTTATGGTCTCTTTGCTTTGCTGACCGTTGGCCCCTTGCTGTTGACGATCTTCGGAGCCGATGGGCTTGGCTGGATGGCCGATGGGCGCGCTGTGATCACAGCCGGGCTGGTGCTGGGTGTGATGCTCATCCCCTTCGTGAGCTCTTTGTCCGATGACATCATCAATGCGGTGCCTCAGTCACTGCGCGATGGCTCTTTTGGGCTGGGCGCCACGCAGTCGGAAACGGTCAAGCAAGTGATCCTGCCTGCGGCTCTGCCGGGGATTGCCGGGGCTGTGCTTTTGGCGGCTTCGCGCGCCATTGGTGAGACCATGATTGTTGTGATGGGGGCAGGGGCCACAGCAGCGGTGTTTTATGAAAGCCCAGATCGTTATTTGAACCCATTTGAGATCATGACGACCATCACCACGCGGGTTGTGGCGCAGTTGACAGGGGATGGCGCGTTTAACTCGCCGGAAACTCTGGTGGCCTTTGCGCTAGGTCTGACCTTGTTCTGCCTAACTTTGATGCTGAATGTCTACGCGCTCTACATCGTGCGCAAATACCAGGAGCAATATGTATGAGTGATATAGCTCACACCTCTCTTTACACAGAGACACCGCGCATGAAAAAGCGCCATGCGGCAGAGGCCAGGTTCCGCGCATATGGATTGACCGCCATTGGGATTGGTTTGGCAATGCTGATCTACCTTGTGTTCACCATTGTCTCCTCAGGGTATAACGCGTTCTTTCAGACACGGCTCACAGTTGAGATCCCGCTGAGCGAAGAGGCGATCACCAAGGCTGGTAAGGGCGTTCTGAAAACATCTGCCTATAAAAAGATCATCGGGGCATCGCTGCGCGAAGAGCTGGCGCGGGCCGGAATTGAGACCGATATGAGCGACAAAGAGATGGTCGCGATTTTCTCGGGCAAAGCGGCGGTTGAGCTGCGCACTGCGGTCGGTACGGCGCTTAAGGCAGAGCTCGTGTCAAAGGGTGTTGAGGTGCCCGGCGAGCTGAAAGACCAGGAATATGACACGGTTCTTTCCAAGAAAGAATTTGCGGAACTGCGCCCGTTCTTGGTGGAGAACCCGCAGGTCTTGGGCTCGACGGTGCAATTCGATTTCCTCGCGCAATCCTATGTAGACGGCTACATGAAGGGGCGCATCACGCGGGAGATTGCGGAGCGCTCCAAGAATATCTCTGTCGCTCAGCTCGATCTTGTGGATCAAATGCGCGAAGCTGGGATTTTGCGCAAAGGGTTCAATACGGCTTTTATCACCGGCAATGACGCCTCAGAAGCTTATCCAGAAGGTGCGGGCTATGGTCCTGCGATCTTAGGCTCTTTTGCGATGATGCTTGTGGTGGCTTTCCTGGCGATCACGGTTGGTGTGGCGGCGAGCATCTTCTTGGAAGAATTTGCGCCCAAGAACAAGCTCACCGATCTGATTGAGGTCAATATCGCAAACCTGGCGGCGGTTCCCTCTATCGTGTTTGGTATTCTTGGCTTGGCTGTGTTTATCAACTATCTGGGCCCGCTTTCTGGGGATGATTGGCTGAAAAATAACTCTGCCTTTGTGGGTGGTTTGGTTCTCTCGCTTATGACCTTGCCAACCATTATTATCGCAACGCGCGCCTCACTTAAGGCGGTGCCGCAGAGCATTCGCGACGCCGCACTTGGTGTGGGGGCCTCAAAGATGCAGACGGTCTTTCACCATGTTCTGCCTTTGGCTGCGCCTGGGATCTTGACGGGTTCGATCATCGGTCTTGCGCAAGCTCTTGGGGAAAGCGCTCCGCTCTTGCTGGTGGGGCTGGTTCTGGCACAAGGCGCCGCAGCACCTGAAAGCATCGGCGATTTCTTTGGCGGGCCGAACACGGCGATGCCGGCGCAGATCTATCAATGGTCTACCCGCGCAGATCCGGCCTTTTATGAACGCGCTTGGGGTGGCATCATAATTCTGTTGCTATTCCTTGTGACAATGAACGCTGTGGCCGTCATTCTGAGACGCCGCTTTGAGCGCCGCTGGTAGGAGGGGCCAAGATGAAAGATATGATTATGACGAATGAGGCTGATGTGAGCACGTCCAAAATCTCTGCCAAAGGGGTGCAGGTTTACTACGGCGATACCCACGCGATCAAAGATGTGGATGTGGAAATCGCCGATAAGATGGTCACGGCGTTTATCGGTCCTTCTGGCTGCGGCAAATCCACCTTTCTGCGCTGCATCAACCGGATGAATGACACAATTGATGTCTGCCGGGTTGAGGGGGATATCCTCATTGATGGCGAAGATATCTATGATAAGCGCGTAGATCCTGTGCAGCTGCGCGCCAAGGTGGGGATGGTGTTCCAAAAGCCAAACCCGTTCCCGAAATCGATCTATGACAATGTGGCTTACGGGCCAAAGATCCACGGGCTGGCCAAGAACAAAGCCGAGCTTGATGAGATCGTGGAAAAAGCGTTGCGGCGCGGGGCGATTTGGGAAGAGGTTAAGGATCGCCTGCACGCGCCTGGAACCGGCCTGTCTGGTGGTCAGCAACAGCGTTTGTGCATTGCGCGCGCTGTTGCGACCGAGCCCGAGGTGCTGCTTATGGATGAGCCTTGCTCAGCGCTTGACCCGATTGCAACAGCGCAAGTGGAAGAGCTAATCGACGAGCTGCGCCAGAACTACTCGGTTGTCATCGTGACGCACTCCATGCAGCAGGCCGCACGGGTCAGCCAGCGTACCGCTTTTTTCCACCTGGGAAATCTCGTTGAATTTGGCGAGACCGGCAAGATCTTTACCAACCCCGAAGACCCCCGCACAGAAAGCTATATTACAGGACGGATCGGCTAACATGAACGACCAACACATTGCCTCCGCCTTTGATCGCGACCTTGAGACGATCCAAGCTCAAATTATGAAAATGGGCGGGCTCGTTGAGCTTGCCATTATGAACGCGGCCAAATCTCTTGAGATGCGCGATGAAGAACTTGCCCAATCGGTGCGCCATGGGGATAGGGCCATTGATGGGCTTGAAGAGGTGATCAATCAAGAGGCAGCGCGGGTCATTGCGCTGCGCTCGCCCACGGCGATTGATCTGCGCGTGGTTTTGTCGATCATTCGCATCAGCACGTGTCTGGAACGTATGGGCGATTATGCCAAGAACGTCGCTAAACGCACCTCAATTCTGGTCGCCTTGCCAACGGTGAATGACAGTGCAGGCTCGCTACGTCGCATGGCCCGCGCCGTTGAGGTGATGTTGAAAGATGCGCTTGATGCTTACGTGCAGCGCGATGTGGAGCTGGCTCAAGATGTGATCGAACGCGACACTGAAGTTGATCAGATGTATAATGCGCTGTTCCGCGAGTTTTTGACCTTCATGATGGAAGACCCGTCGCGCATCACCGCCTGCATGCATTTGCACTTCATCGCCAAGAATATCGAACGCATGGGGGATCTGGCCACCTCGATTTCCGAACAGGTGATCTATGTTGTGACCGGCGAAGTCCCCGATGAAGACCGGCCCAAAGCGGATGAAACCTCTGTAACATTGCTCAAGGAATAAGCCCATGTCTGCGCAGCGGCCTCGTGTTTTAGTCGTTGAGGATGAACCGGCACAGCGCGAGGTTCTGGCTTATAATCTTGAGGCCGAAGGGTTTGACACCTGTCGCGCGGAAAATGGGGAAGAGGCTCTGATGCTTGTGGCCGAAGACGCCCCCGATGTGATCGTGCTGGATTGGATGATGCCCAATCTGAGCGGGATCGAGGTCTGCCGCCGCCTTAAGATCAAGCCAGAAACGCGCAGCATCCCCATCATTATGCTCTCGGCGCGCTCCGAAGAGGTGGACAGGGTGCGCGGGCTTGAAACGGGCGCAGATGATTATGTGATCAAACCATATTCTGTGATTGAGCTTATGGCCCGCGTGCGTGCGCAGCTGCGGCGTGTGCGCCCCTCTACCGTTGGTCAGCTGCTACAATTTGAAGATATCGTGCTGGATAGCGAAAGCCATAAAGTAATGCGCGCGGGCGCGGAGCTGAAGCTTGGCCCGACCGAGTTTCGCTTGCTGAGCACGTTTTTGGAAAAACCAGGGCGCGTGTGGAGCCGCGAGCAATTGCTTGATCGCGTTTGGGGGCGGGATATCTATGTGGATACCCGCACGGTGGATGTGCATGTTGGGCGACTGCGCAAGGTGCTCACCAAGTCGGGCGGGGCGGATCCTGTGCGCACGGTGCGCGGCGCGGGTTACGCTTTGGGGTAAAAAATCGCTGGAACTGCGGCGCGTTCTGAGTACATCTAACAGGGTAAGTGATGTGCAGGGAACACCATGTCCGAAAAGATCGAATTAGACACGCTCACCGAAGAACAGGCGCGCCAAGAACTTGCCCGGCTTTCGGATCTGCTGGCTGAGGCCAATCTTGCCTATCATAGCAAAGATGCGCCGATCCTTTCGGATGCTCAGTTCGATGAGCTAAAACAGCAAAACGCTGCGATTGAGGCGAAATTCCCCCACCTCAAACGCGCCGACAGCCCCTCCGATCAGGTGGGTGCGCCGATTTCCGATGGGTTTTCCAAGGTTTCGCATGCGCAGCGGATGCTCTCGCTCGGCAATGCGTTTTCTCAAGAAGATCTACAGGAGTTCGACACCTCCCTGCGCAAATTCCTAGGGCTTGATGAAACCGCGCCGCTCAGCTTTACCGCAGAGCCGAAAATTGACGGGCTCTCACTCTCCTTGCGCTATGAGCAGGGTGTTCTGGTACAAGCCGCCACGCGCGGGGATGGGCAAATCGGTGAGAATGTGACCGAAAACGCCCGCATGATCGCCGATATCCCGCAACAGCTCGAGGGCGCGCCCCAGATCCTCGAAATTCGCGGTGAGGTCTATATGAGCCATAGCGATTTTCAGGCGCTCAACACACGACAAACAGAGCAAGGCGGCAAACCCTTCGCCAATCCGCGCAACGCCGCCGCCGGATCGCTGCGCCAACTGGATGCGTCCATCACCAAAACCCGGCCCCTGCGCTTTTTCGCCTATGCCTGGGGAGAGCTCTCTGAGCCGCTTGGCGCAACGCAGCTAGAGGCGGTGGCGCGGATGAAGGCGCTTGGCTTTGCAATCAACCCCCTGATGACCCTATGCGAAAATGTTGAAAGCCTGTTTGCGCATTATAACAAGATCGAAGAGCAGCGCGCCACTTTGGGCTATGACATTGATGGCGTGGTTTACAAGGTGAATGACCTTGCCCTGCAGGACCGGCTCGGTTTGCGCTCCACCACGCCCCGCTGGGCGATTGCGCATAAATTCCCTGCTGAACTTGCTTGGACTTGGCTCAGAGAGATTGACATTCAAGTGGGCCGCACCGGTGCGCTCTCGCCCGTGGCGCGGCTGGAGCCGGTGACTGTGGGCGGCGTGGTTGTCTCGAACGCCACCTTGCATAACGAGGATTACATCGCAGGGCTTGACAATAAGGGCGAAGAAATCCGCGGCGGCAAAGATATCCGCGTGGGCGATTGGGTGCAGGTCTATCGCGCAGGGGATGTGATCCCGAAAGTCGCTGATGTGGATCTGAGCAAACGCGGCGATCAGCCCGCTTATTCCTTTCCCGAGACCTGCCCCGAATGCGGTAGCCCGGCGGTGCGCGAGCCAGGTGATGCGGTGCGCCGCTGCACGGGTGGGATGATTTGCCCGGCCCAAGCGGTTGAAAAACTGAAACATTTCGTCTCGCGCGCCGCCTTTGATATTGATGGGCTCGGGGCTAAACAGGTTGAGGCGTTTTTCACTGATGGCTGGATCAAAGAGCCTGCCGATATTTTCACCCTGCGCACCCGTTTTGGAGAAGGCGTGCAACAACTCAAAAACCGCGAGGGCTGGGGCGAGAAATCCGCCGAAAAGCTATTTCAAAGCATTGATATCAAACGAGAGATCCCCTTTGGCCGGATGCTCTACTCCCTTGGCATTCGTCATGTGGGGGAAAGGGCCTCCAATTTGCTGGCGCGCCATTACGGCTCTTGGGACAGTTTCCTGAGCGCAGTGGATGGCTCTAAAGATCTGGAAGGCCCGGCTTGGGAGGCGCTTTTGTCCATCGACGGTGTTGGCTCGGTCATGGCGACTTCGCTGATCTTAAGCTTTGCCAATGCAAATGAGCGCGCCCTCATCGACCGGCTCACCGCACAGCTCACTATCCAAGATGCCGAGGCCCCGGATGTAACAGACAGCCCCCTAGCGGGCAAAACGCTGGTCTTTACTGGAACGCTGGAAAAGATGTCCCGCGCCGAAGCAAAAGTGCGGGCCGAGGCGCTTGGGGCCAAGGTCTCTGGCTCTGTCTCATCGAAAACTGATATGCTCATCGCGGGCGCGGCGGCTGGCTCTAAGGCGAAAAAGGCAGCCGATTTGGGGGTCGAGGTGATTGATGAGGATGCCTGGATCGTGATGATCGCAAATTCATGAGTGGTCGCCCCCCCATCCTCTTTCCGCTGTTTGCCGAAGTGGAGACGCTCACCGGGGTTGGTCCAAAAACTGCGCGCGCGCTCGAGACAATCGGGCTTTCCACGCCGCGCGATCTGATATTTTCGCTACCAATCAGCGGCATAGATCGCGATGCTCAAGTAACGGTTTCAGATGCCGCGCTGCCCGGATATGTCACTGTTCCCGTCACCGTTGGCCGTCACCACAAGCCTGCGCAAAAGGGTCGCCCGTATCGGATCACGGTTGAGGATGCGCAAACCGCCTTTCAACTGGTATTTTTCCATGGCCGCGCGGATTATCTTGAGCGGCTTTTGCCGACCGGGCAAAAACGCATCATTTCGGGCAAGGCCGAGCTTTTCGATGGTATGGTGCAGATGCCCCATCCTGATTATGTCGTGGCAGAGGGCAAGGCGGAGGAGATCCCTCGATTTGAACCCGTCTACGCGCTCACCGCCGGTGTCACGGCAAAGGTCATGAGCAAGGCTATTGCGCAATCCTTGACCCGCCTGCCTGATTTGCCTGAATGGATTGATTCGGGCCAGAAACACAAAAAAGCTTGGCCCGATTTCGCGCCTGCGATCCGCGCCGCCCATGCGCCTGAGGCCCTGTCGGATTTAGAGCCCAAAGCCCCGGCCCGCGAACGTCTGGCTTATGATGAGCTGTTTGCACATCAACTGACCTTGGCTTTGGCACGGCAAACGCAGCGCGCGCGGGCGGGGCGTGCCACAACGGGGGATGGTCGGCTGCGCGGCGCTGTGCTGGGCGCGCTGCCCTTCACGCCAACTGGCGCGCAGCTGCGGACCATCGACGAGATTGATGCGGATTTAGCCGGGCCCACGCGCATGAACCGCCTGCTGCAAGGGGATGTGGGCGCTGGTAAAACCTTGGTGGCGCTGCTTGCGCTTTTGACCGCGGTTGAGGCCGGCGGGCAGGGGGTTCTCATGGCCCCGACCGAGATCCTGGCTCGTCAGCATATGGAGAGCCTTGCGCCTTTGCTTGAGGGTTTGCCGGTGCGCCTTGCACTTATGACTGGACGTGACAAAGCGGGCGAGCGGGCAGAAAAACGCGCCGCGCTGGCCGCAGGAGAAATTGATATTCTCCTGGGCACCCATGCGGTGTTCCAATCCGGGGTCGAGTTCAAAGACCTGCGCCTTGCGGTGATTGATGAGCAACATCGCTTTGGCGTGCGTCAGCGCATGCTTTTGGGCGAAAAGGGCGCGGCGGTCGATGTGCTGGTGATGACTGCAACGCCGATCCCGCGCTCGCTGGCGCTGACGCAATATGGCGATATGGATGTCTCGGTTCTGGATGAAAAGCCACCTGGGCGCAAACCGATCAAAACTGCCATGATCAGCACCGAGCGCCTTGATGACGTGGTGGCGCGGCTGCGCGCAGCGATTGAAGCGGGGCGGCAGTGCTATTGGGTCTGCCCGCTTGTGGAGGAAAGCGAGCTACTTGATCTGACCGCTGCCGAGCAACGGTTTAAGGTTCTCAGGGCCGCTTTGGGTGAGGCGCATGTGGGGCTCGTGCATGGGCAAATGCCGCCGGATGAGAAAGACGCGGCCATGCAGCGCTTTCAAGACAATGAGACCAAAGTGCTTGTGGCCACAACGGTGATCGAAGTGGGGGTGAATGTGCCCAATGCCACGATCATGGTGATTGAACGCGCTGAAACCTTTGGGCTAGCGCAGCTGCACCAGCTGAGGGGCCGCGTGGGGCGGGGAAGTGCCGAGTCGACCTGTCTGCTGCTCTACCAAGCGCCGCTCTCACACTCTGCCCGCAAACGTCTTGAACTGTTGCGCGAAAGCGAAGACGGGTTCCGCATCGCTCAGCTAGACCTTGAGATGCGCGGGGCTGGGGATGTGATCGGAACGGCGCAATCGGGCCTGCCGCGCTTTCAAGTGGCTGATTTGGAGCGCCAACCGTCGCTGATGCAAGTCGCTCAATCTGATGCAAGGCTGCTTTTGTCACAAGATCCCCAGCTCACCTCTGAGCGCGGACAAGCGGCCCGCAATCTGCTTTGGTTGATGCGTCAGGATGAGGCCATTCGCCTGCTCTCAGTTGGCTAACGTCATTTGTTCCAATTTTGTTCTTTACATGCGCTGCTCGATATGAGAACAAAATAAAAACATTTAGAAAAATTGGAGGCAAATATGCAATTCCAGAAACTGGGAGAGCTGTGCAAACGTCATGAAGCGACCTTGATCGCAGATACAATTGGGGTCTTTGCCATTGCTCTGATCTTTGTCGCGGCCCTGCATCTGCCCACATTTGCTTAAGGCCTAAGAGATCATCCTGAAGTGAACACTGAAAGTTGTAAAACGTTTTACAAATCTGCGCTTTTCCTGTTGACGATATTACCGCCCTTTCGTAACGTTCCGTCATAAAAGATCGGCCAGTCCGACGGGGAGTATCAAAAAAAGGGGGCGGCGGCGCTCTCTTTTTTACTTTTTCACCATAGTCAGCTTTCCCTGCATGACAAAATTCTGACGGTATGTTAGGCCTGTGGGCGAGATGATCACAGTGAAACAGGTTCAAATGATAAAGCAAATTGCAAGCTTCGCCGCCGCCATCGCCTTTATGATTCCCGCGAATGGTGCCCTGGCTCAAAGCCAAACAAATCAAGAAGAAGTCGCTGGTCAAGAGGGTGAGACGGATCAAGAAAATGTGGCGGGAATGACCATGGGCACGGATGCCACTGTTCCGCAAGATCTTGGCAAACCCTATATTCGCGAAACGAATGGGGATTGGAAACTGCAATGCCTGCGCACAGAAACGCCTGAGACTGACCCATGCCAGATGTATCAACTGCTCAGCACTGAGGATGGCTCACCTATTGCAGAAGTGTTCTTGTTCCGCCTTCCAGAAGGTGGTCAAGCCAAGGCGGGCGCAGAAGTGATTGTCCCGCTTGAAACATCGCTGCAACAGCAATTGACCATTTCTATTGATGGCGGCCCGGTGCGGCGCTACCCTTATGCGTTTTGCAGCAAAATCGGCTGCGTTGCGCGCATCGGCTTTACCGAAGGGGATGTTGCTGCGCTGAAACGGGGAATCGCGGCTGAGATGAAAATTGTGCCCTTCCTGGCGCAGAACTCGCCAATCGCTCTATCGCTTTCGCTCAAAGGCTTCACTGCGAGCTACGACAATACATCGATTTTGCAAAAGTAACTGGCGCAGATGCTGGGCCGTGAACATGTGCTCACGGTTCAGCGCCAAGATCACCTACACCAAGGTGGGCGAAATGAGTTACACAACCTAACCGCAGCATGTGGCGCTTTTGCGACGGCTGCGGCGTCTGGGCTTTGTCGTTGCTTCGCCCGTGCCATCGCTTTCCGAGCTAAAGGGACCAATACGCGCAACGATCTCTTCCAGGCTCGGTTTTTCCCCTAAGGGGCGGGTGTCGAGCGCGTCTCTCATGTAACGCAGATGTTCAGGCGTTGTGCCGCAGCAGCCACCGATAATTGAGGCACCGCTGTTTCTGGCAAGTTCGGCATAATCCGCCATAAGCTCGGGCGTGCCGTCATAGCAGATATTGCCATCCACATATTTTGGGATACCTGCATTCGATTTGGCGATGATCGGGCGCGTTGTGCCAGAGGCCGCAAATCCTTGAACGCTGCGCAATAGGTCGGACGCGCCTGTGCCACAATTTGCGCCAAAGCCAAGGGGTGGGTTGGGAATCTCTTCTACAAGACTTGCTAGCTCCAGGCTGGTTGTTCCCATCATGGTGCGCCCGGCCGTGTCAAAGCTCATTGTGCCGCACCAGCTAATACCCGCTCTTGCAAAGCCTTCGGCAGCGGCCACAAACTCTTCGGGAGCGCTAATGGTTTCCAGCCAGGCGATATCTGCGCCGCCCTGTTTCAGCCCATCCGCGGTTTCATGAAACATTTCAACGGCGAGATCATGACTGAGGCTGCCAACCGGCTCCATAATTTCACCTGTTGGGCCCACAGAACCCGCAACGATGACTGTACGCCCTGGCGTTTTATCGGCCTCATTGCGGCCAATCTCTGCGGCGAGGCGCGACAATTCATGGGCTCTTGCGCCCGCATTATGCAGCTTGAGCCGTGACGCGTTGGCCCCAAATGAGTTGGTCACAAACAGATCCGCACCCGCGTCAATGAAGCCGCGATAGAGCGCCGAAATTCGGTCAGGATGTTCTTCATTCCAAAATTCGGGGGCATCGCCGGACATGAGCCCAGCATTGAACAAATTCGTCCCTGTCGCGCCATCCGCGAGCAGTGTTCCCTTTTGTTCTAACAACTTCAAAAACCGTTCAGACATGTTTCCCCGCAGATTTCAGGATTCTTCCCGAAGCCATTTCATGCGACGCGATATGACTCAACTTCATAGTTCTCATCATTTTCATGAGAGATATTTGCGACTCTTGCCGACCCCTTGCGCAAAGCAGCGGGGAAATGCACCTCTCTTGCGACATCAGCCAGGCCGATTGTAAGCGCGAACCGCGTGGGTGCGGCGGCATAAACCGGGCGCCAATTCGGCCCAAAGCTGGATTTGAATTGCCGTAATCCCGTTCCGCCCAAACGCCCGACCGCGCGAATGGAGAGCTCTCGCCATATCCAATTGTCTGGATCGGGGCAGGCTTGGATGGCGGCTAGGTTAAGCTCTGCTGCATTTTGGGCATGCGCTTCAAAGATCGCGGCGCAGATGAGCCCATGCATGGTTCCTTGCGGGATATCAGCTATGTGACGCATCAGATCCAGCGCCCATTCATCCTGAGATTTGTGAAAACTGACAAAGGCGATGATGTCTCCGGCTCGCTCTGCGACGAAACAGATTTGTCTGTTCACATAGTCTTTTTCAAATCTGCCCATCGTGCCGCCCCGCGCGCAGCCATGCTGGTCTTGCCAGGCCGCATCAATGCGCGCGAGCATCGCCATATCGCTAGGCTGGCAGGCTCGAAAACGCACATCTGCGCGCTCTGCCTGTTTGAGCTTGCGGCGCAGTTTGCTGCGGGAGGGGCAGTTCAAGGTGAAGCCTTTTACGTCCAAAATCGCCTCATCCGCGATGTGCAGCGTTTGCCAGCCCTTGCGCCGTGCCAAACTCGCTGTGCGGGCGGAGCATTTATAGATCAAGGCAGAGCGGTTTTGGGCGGCGGCTTTTTTGTTGAGCTCTTCGAAAAAGTCATTTTTGTCCCTGCCACCCGGATCAAAGAGCGCCACAAGCGCCTGACCCGTGGGCCAAAGTGCTGCGACATTGCTGCCAACGGTTTCAAGACGCCCGCCATTTTGTGTGATGACCTGTGTTTCCGCGCGCAATTCCGTGATTTTGGCATCAGATGGCGTTGAAACATCTTTGATCGCCACGATACCGCGCCTAAAAATGAAGGTCAGGGCGAGACCGCCGGGGATAAGAAAGTAAGTGAGGCGAAACCCCAAGATCGCAGCAACAAGTGCCGTTTTATCTGTCTCTGCCGGAAGGCCAGTTGCGGTAAAGGTGAGCAAAGTCAGCTCAAAAGCGCCCGCACCGCTTGGTGCGCCGGAATAAAGGCCAAGCAGCATAGCAGCGACGCAAATCGGGATAAATGCAAGCAGAGGCGGGGAAAATTCAGTAGGGAGAAGGACATAAAGCGCAAGGGTCGCACCGATACAATCGACAGCGGCCAAGCTAAAGGAGGATGAGATCGCTTTCAGCGACGGCAGGCGAATTTGCTTTCCCTTAACGCGAATATATGGCGCGGCGAGCGTTAGGCCGACGGCACAGATCGCAAGCAAGAGGATCAAGCCGGCCACCCATCCCAGCCCGCGCGGCGTTGGAAGAACCAGCCACAGAACTGCACATAAAGTCACGCTGGATACCAAGAAGAGCAGTGAGACAAATGCCGTGACAAATAGCGCGTGTTTTGCATGGGCTTTGGCCAGCCCCCCCTTAAACAAGCGCCAGCGCACAAGTGTTGCTGTCACCGCGCCAAAGCCCAAGAGCTGTGAGACGCCAATTGCGGCAGCTCCGGCTTGGCGCGCCTTATGCGCGGGGGCTTTTACGCCAAAATGGCGGTGGGCGACATTGTCATATTGGCTGATGGCAAAATAGCTGACCGCTGTGAAAACTGCCGACAAGCCCCATTGCAAAGGGCTGATTCCTATCAAGTGCTGGCGGATATCTACAGGGTCTAGCTGCGCAAGTTGCGGCCAGATCATCCATGCACAAATCCCTAGAAATACGAAAGGAATCCCATTGCGTGCCAAGAATATGGCCGCTGAAAGTAACCTAGAAAACCACACAACACTCGCCTTAAACTACCCAGATCGAGCATACAGGCGAGCCGTAACTGTTGTGTTAATGGCGCAGCAATTCCCGCTGCGCCAGTCAATCTTTTAGATTAAGATGTCTCTCCAAGTATCTGAGATTTAGCTTCGATTAGGCATTCAGCCATTTTCTCGCGAATGCTTTTCTCATCGGCCAAAGTGCCAAGATCGCCCGCGAGTTTGCGATAAACATCCTCGTGCCCGGCCTCTTCAAAGTCAGATTTCACCACTTCCTTGGCATAATCTTCGGCCTCAGCGCCGGTTTTTCCCATAAGCTCAGCGGCCCAAAGCCCGACCAGCTTGTTGCGACGGGCGTCAGCCTTGAACTGCATTTCCGCATCATGGGCAAATTTATTCTCAAATGCGTTCTCGCGGTCGTCAAAAGTGCTCATCATTTCGTCCTTTTTGAGCTGCATATGTGTTGGCTGCAATATGCGATGCCTGCCGCGCAGCTACAAGGGGCGAGTGAGCCGCTTGCGAGGGCAGGGGCCTTGCCCTATGAAGGCCGCGCGGGTAGATCGGCTGCCCTTGAAACCCTGCGGTAAAGGAACATCATGGCGCGGCGCAAAAAGATCTATGAGGGCAAAGCAAAGATCCTATATGAAGGCCCCGAGCCTGGAACGATTGTTCAATATTTCAAAGATGATGCAACGGCTTTCAATGCAGAGAAAACTGCTGTGATCGAAGGTAAGGGCGTTCTAAACAATCGGCTCAGCGAGTTTTTTATGAGCGGCCTTGGGCAAATTGGCGTGCCGACGCATTTTCTCAAGCGGCTGAATATGCGTGAACAGCTGGTGCGTGCTTGCGAGATTATTCCTCTTGAGATCATCGTGCGAAACTATGCCGCGGGCTCGATGAGCAAGCGGCTCGGCATAGAAGAGGGCACGCAGTTGCCGCGCCCGATTGTTGAATATTGCCTAAAGAATGATGATCTGGGCGATCCGCTCGTGTCCGAAGAACACATCGCGGCCTTTGGCTGGGCCAGCCAGCAGGATATGGATGATATTGTCAGTTTGGCACTGCGCGTGAATGACTTCATGTCAGGCATGATGCTGGCGGTCGGGATACGTTTGGTTGATTTCAAGATTGAGATCGGCCGGATTTATGAGGGTGACTTTATGCGCCTTGTGGTGGCCGATGAGATCAGCCCGGACAGTTGCCGCCTGTGGGATATTGAGACGGGGCAAAAGCTCGACAAGGATGTGTTTCGCCGCGACTTGGGCTCGCTCACCGATGCCTATACAGAGGTTGCGCAGCGCCTTGGGGTGATGCCGAAAAATGCGCCGATTTACGACAAGCCAACTTTGATCAACTAACGCGACAAGCTCAGAGAAAAGGACAAGAGCATGAAGGCACGTATCCATGTGATGCTCAAAGACGGGGTGCTTGATCCCCAGGGCGAAGCGGTCAAACATGCTTTGCACGGGCTTGGCTTTGACGGGGTTGAGGGCGCGCGCCAGGGCAAAGTGATCGAGCTTGATCTGGCGACGGGCGCGAATAAAGACACGGTCGAGCAGATGTGCGAGCAGCTCTTGGCCAATACGGTGATTGAAAGCTATCAAATCGAGCTAAGCGAATGAAGGCTGCGGTTCTGGTCTTTCCCGGCTCCAATTGTGACCGGGATCTAAAGGTTGCTTTTGAAGCGATTGGTGCCGATGTAGAAATGGTTTGGCATAAGGACACGAGCCTGCCAAGTGGCATCGACGTTGTGGGGGTTCCGGGCGGGTTTTCCTTTGGCGATTACCTGCGCTGCGGGGCCATTGCCGCTAATTCCCCCATCACGCGGGATCTGGCGCGCTTTGCTGATCGCGGCGGCTTTGTGCTAGGGATTTGCAATGGCTTTCAGATCTTGACGGAAACCGGGCTGTTGCCGGGCGCGTTGCTGCGCAATGCAAAGCTGAAATATATCTGCAAAACCGTGCCCTTGGTCGTCGAGAATGACCAGTCTCAATTCACGCGCGCCTATACGCAGGGCGAGCAAATCAACATCCCAATCGCGCATCACGATGGCAATTACGTGGCAAGCGATGAGGTCATTGCTCAGCTAAAAGACCAGAACCGGATCGCCTTCACCTACGCAGACAACCCCAACGGCTCTATGGCTGATATCGCTGGGATCCTCAGTGAAAATGGCCGGGTGCTTGGCATGATGCCCCATCCAGAGCGCGCTTGCGATGCGGGGCATGGCGGAACGGATGGACAGGCGCTCTTCCGCGCATTGGCAGAGAGTTTGGTGCAGGCCTAGCTTGTCACGCGGGGGTAAGGGTTTTACTCTTTACATATGGCTAATGTGGAGACTCCTGAGGGAGAGGGGCGGCTCGGTATTTGGGGGTTGCGCCTCTTTGTTCTATTTGTGGCGCTGGTGGGAATCGCTTGCGTCGCCTTAACTAATAGATGGCTTACGGATAGATTTACCCAAGATACGCGCAACGCGGCAGAGCTTCAATTGGCTCTCAATAGTGAAAACCTGCGGGCTGAGCTGCGGCAAAACCAGTTTATTCCCCAGCTTTTGGCCAGTGATCCAGCATTGATTGAGGCCATAGTGGCCGGGGATACGGTCGCGGCGCGAGAGCGGTTGCAGAGCTTTGCCAAAGTAACAAATGCGGCCTCGCTTGAGGTGCGCGATGTGCAAGGCGCCGTCTTTGCTGCCACGGGTCGCGTGGGTCAAACCGCACCTATCAGCCAAGATATTCAAGCGATCCCTTTGGGGGAGGCGAAGTTTTCATATTCTCGTTTAAAAGCAGGCCAATATGGATTTTACTTCACGCAAAACATTAGCTTGGACGATCGGCCTATTGGCGCCGTTCTGGTCGAAGTTGATTTGCAAAAATTCGAAACGCTGTGGGCCGGGCTGACGCAAGCTGTGATGGTGGCGCAAGAGGATGGGACGATCATCTTATCGACCGAACCCGTTTGGCGCGGAAAGACCGAAGGCGACGCATTGGCCGAAGAGCCCGCGCAATCGGCTATAAGCCGCGCTTTGCGGGTGACAACAGATTGGGGCACGTTGCCTGCAGATGCTTATTTGCAAGGCGAAGCGGTCATGCGGCTGTCGCAAAGCATCGAATTTGAGGGCTGGGAGATTATCTCCTTCACCACCTATGAGCCCATTCGCGCGCGGGTTAATTCAGTTCTGGCGCTGGTTATCATGGGGTTTGCGCTGGTGCTGGCGCTTGGGTTTTATCTGGTCTCACGCCGCTCTGCGCTACGGCTTGCGCTGTTTGTGCGCGAATCAGCCGAGCTGCGCGAGCTCAACACACAGCTCCAACAAGAGATTGCCGAGCGTAAGCGGGTTCAGGAAAACCTGGCCGTTGCCGAGCAAACGCTTGAGCAATCCAGCAAACTGGCCGCTTTAGGTGAGATGTCCGCTGCCGTGAGCCATGAGCTGAACCAACCGCTTGCGGCGATGAAAACCTATCTGGCTGGGGCGCGCCTGCTGTTGCGCCGCAATCGGACGGATGAAGCCCTGGCCGCCTTTGGTCGCCTTGATGATCTGATCGAGCGCATGGGCACCATCACCCGCCAGCTTAAATCCTATGCCCGCAAGGGCGAACATGATCAAAAGGCGGTGGATGTAAAAGATGCGCTCTCCTCGTCCCTCACCATGATGGAGCCGCAGCTGCGCCAGCGCTACGTGCAAATCACCCGCAATCTACCCCGCGACGAGGTGCTGGTGATGGGCAATAAGGTGCGCCTTGAACAGGTGATTATCAATCTTCTGCGCAACGCTCTGGATGCGACCAAATCCGAAGAGTCTCCGCGGATCGACATTATTCTCGCGCTTGGCGACATCGTGAGCCTCACAATTCGCGATAACGGCCCTGGGATCGAAGACAAAAACGCGCTCTTTGAGCCCTTTTATACCACTAAGCCATCGGGGGATGGGGTGGGGCTTGGGCTGGCAATTTCGTCGAGTATTGTCGCAGAGATGGGCGGGCGCTTGACCGCGCGCAACGGGCAAGCGGGCGGCGCGGTTTTTGAGATGGAACTACCTGTTTTGAATGAGATAAACCATAACAAACAACAAAAGGCCGGGCAGTTGGCCGCAGCGGAGTAAAGCAATGGCACAAGCAATGAAGATCGCAGTTGTGGATGATGAGCGGGACATGCGCCAATCCATTTCCCAATGGCTCTCGCTTTCAGGCTATGACACTGAAACCTATTCCAGCGCCGAGGACGCTCTGAAAGTTTTGGGTCCAGATTACCCTGGCATTGTGATTTCCGATATTAAAATGCCGGGCATGGATGGGATGCAGTTCCTCAAAAAGCTCATGGGCAGTGATAGCGCGCTGCCTGTGATTATGATCACGGGTCATGGCGATGTGCCCATGGCGGTTGAGGCGATGCGGGTTGGGGCCTTTGACTTTCTGGAAAAGCCCTTTAATCCCGAACGCATGTCAGAGCTGGCAAAGCGTGCCTCTAATGCCAGGCGGCTCACAATCGACAACCGCGCCCTGCGCCGCGAGCTGAGCGATGGCAATGCTTTGATGCGCAAGCTCATTGGACAATCTTCGGTGATGCAGCGTTTGCGTGAGGATATTTTGGATCTGGGGCAGGCCGATGGTCATGTGTTGATCGAGGGGGAAACCGGGACTGGCAAAACTCTGGTCTCACATGCGCTTCACGCCGTTGGCTCGCGCGCAGGGCGAAAATTCGTGCGCCTTACCTGTTCTGCCTTTGAGCCGAGCGCCCTAGAGGAACGCCTTTTTGGTCCGATTGGGCAAGAGGGGCTGCAATTGCCCGCAATCGAAGAGGCGCGTGGGGGCACTTTGGTCTTGGAGGATATCGAATGCCTGACAGAGCCCCTACAGGCGCGGCTTTTGGATGTGATGATCGAACAAGGGCTGCCTGCAGAAACACGCATCGTCGCGGTGAGCAATTTACAAGACGAGGGGCGGACCTGCAAAGATGTGCTGCGTCCCGATCTGTTCTATCGACTTTCCGCCTTGCAAGTCACGGTCCCCCCGCTGCGCAAACGCGGTGATGATATCCTGGCGCTTTTCACGCATCTGACGGAACAATTCGCCGAAGAATATGGGTGCGCAGCCCCGAAAGTCTCTGCCCAAGAGGCCGCGCAGCTGCTGCAAGCCCCTTGGCCGGGCAATGTGCGTCAGCTGATCAATCTGGCCGAGCGCGCCGTGCTGCAAGAGCGACGCGGGGCAGGGACCATCGCCTCTTTGCTCATGTCGGATCACGAACAGATGCAGCCTGTGATGACCACGGAAGGTAAGCCGCTTAAGGAATATGTCGAAGCCTTTGAGCGCATGTTGATTGATAATGCTATGCGCCGCCATAAGGGCTCCATCGCCTCCGTCATGGAAGAGCTTTGCCTGCCGCGCCGCACCTTGAACGAGAAAATGGCGAAATATGCCCTACAGCGCGCCGATTACTTGTAAGTGAGATCCGCAAAGTGCCCCCCCTATGCGCTTGCTTTGTTAACCGCTTGTTAATTCTCTCGCAAAATCGGGCAGTTATCTGTCATATTTTTGAACTCTTTGCTGTTTTGCCATTGTCAAACAGGACGCGGCACCCTTAATGTGAAGCTAAGGGGCGACAAATACCCCTTTATGGAGAGTTTCGCTGCTATCTGAGTCAAGACATAGTGACCGGAGGGCAGACCGATGCGACCAAAACAGACATTCTGTTCGGTCATGAGAGGCCTGCGCGAGTTTTAGCGCGGCTACATTTAGTGGGGGTCAAGGGATTTTCTCTTTTAGACCTCGGAGAAGAAACGCGATGACGCGCGCGAGGATAAGACAGCTTCCAGCAACCGCCCCTCCGGGATGTGGTCTGCGCCGCGCCGTGAACGCTTTGATTAGACACAGTATTGGATCTTTCACGCCACAAGCTGGCCCTGGATCTGGTCTGTGCAATGGACTTAAATGGCAAAAAAGATGCTTATCGATGCCACCCACGCGGAGGAAACCCGCGTGGTTGTGGTGGATGGAAACAAGGTTGAAGAGTTCGACTTTGAATCCGAAAACAAACGCCAGCTCGCTGGCAATATTTATCTCGCAAAAGTCAGCCGCGTAGAGCCGTCGCTGCAAGCGGCCTTTGTGGATTATGGCGGCAACCGCCACGGCTTCCTGGCCTTTTCCGAGATTCACCCAGATTACTACCAGATCCCGGTCGCGGATCGTGAGGCGCTCATGGAAGAAGAGCGCGCCTATGCAGAAGCTATGCGCGCCCGCGAGGAAGAAGAAGAGGCCAAGCCAAAGCGCAAACCGCGCCGCAACCGCAGCAAAGCAAGCCGCGCAAAAGATAATGACGCAATCGCGACCTCTGAGGTGGTTGAGACAGAAATCTCCGGGATGGAGACGATTGACTTAACTGCCGATGACTCAGATGAGGTGGTGGCAGAGGCTTTTGCCCCAGCGCAACCAGAACCAGTGCAAGACGCAGAGGCACCGCAAGAGGCCGCGACGACAGAGGAGCCATCTGCAACTGAACCCGAAGCGCCCTCAGCGGGAGCACAAGAGCCACAAGAACAGACGGGCCAGGAGGCTTCACAAGCCGAAGAGCAAAGCGAAACACCTGCCGAAGCTGCGCCCCTTGATGAGACCCAAACCGCTGAGGTCCCAACCGATCAGGCCCCAACCGATCAGGCCGAAGACGACGCCCAACTCGACGAGGAGACAGGAGAGGAAACCGAGGACGATAGCGAAGAGGACGACATCGAATCCGTCGCCGATGAGGATGACAGCGAAGATATCCGCCCGCCGCGCAAACCCCGGCCACGGCGCTATAAAATCCAAGAGGTGATCAAGGTCCGCCAGATCTTGCTGGTGCAAGTGGTCAAAGAAGAGCGCGGCAATAAAGGCGCTGCGCTCACCACCTATCTCTCTCTGGCCGGGCGCTATTGCGTCTTGATGCCCAATACAGCACGCGGCGGCGGGATTTCTCGGAAAATCACCAATGTTACGGATCGTAAAAAGATCAAGGAAATCACGTCGGAAATAGACGTGCCTCAAGGCGCGGGGCTGATTGTGCGCACTGCGGGGGCCAAACGGACCAAGGCAGAGATCAAGCGCGATTACGAATACCTGCAACGTCTGTGGGAGCAAATCCGCGCGCTGACCCTGAAATCCATAGCCCCTGCGAAAATCTACGAAGAGGGCGATCTGATCAAACGCTCGATCCGCGATCTCTATAACCGCGAGATTGACGAGGTGCTGGTCGAGGGCGAACGCGGCTATCGCAACGCCAAAGACTTCATGAAAATGATCATGCCGAGCCACGCAAAGCATGTGCAGCAATACACCGAATCCTTGCCGCTCTTTGCGCGCTATCAGGTCGAAACCTACCTTGGGGCGATGTTCAACCCGACCGTGCAGCTGCCTTCGGGCGGGTATATTGTGATTGGCGTGACCGAGGCTTTGGTGGCGATCGACGTGAACTCGGGCCGGGCAACGAAAGAGGGCTCTATCGAAGAGACCGCGCTGAAAACCAATCTTGAAGCGGCCGAAGAGGTGGCGCGTCAGGTCCGTCTGCGCGATCTTGCCGGGCTCATCGTGATCGACTTTATCGACATGGACGAGCGCAAGAATAACAACGCAGTCGAAAAGCGTCTAAAAGATAAGCTGAAAACTGACCGGGCGCGTATTCAAGTGGGGCGGATTTCAGGCTTTGGCCTGTTGGAAATGTCCCGCCAGCGTCTGCGCCCTGGTATGATCGAGGCGACAACCCAGCCTTGTCCACATTGTCATGGCACCGGGATTATTCGCTCTGATGATAGTATGGCGCTCAGCATTTTGCGCCAGATCGAGGAAGAGGGCACGCGCCGCCGCTCTCGTGAGGTTTTGGTGAAATGCCCGGTTGGGATTGCCAACTATATCATGAATGCCAAGCGCGAGCATATCGCCCAGATTGAGGCGCGCTATGGTCTGTCCGTGCGCGTTGAGGGTGATCCCGCATTGGTTAGCCCCGACTTCTCCTTAGAGAAATTCAAAACCGCGACGCGTGTCGTCAAGCCGGTCGAAGCTGCGGTTGTTTCGGCAGATATCTCCTTGATGGATGATATTGATGCCGAAGAGGAGGAGGTCGCCGAACCCGTTGAGGCGGAGACCGAAGAAGAGGCAAAGCCCAAGCGCCGTCGCCGCCGTCGTCGCCGTCGCAAATCTGGCCCCGGTGAGGACGGCGCGTCAGAGGACAGCACAGAGGCAGGGGGTTCAGACGAGGAACCCTCCGAAGAGCCCGGCGCTGAAGAGGTCGCTGAAACGCCCGCTCAAGCAGAGCAAGAACCGCGCAAACCCCGTCGCCGCCGCTCTAGAAAGCCGAAATCTGAGGAGGCCGAGCCCGAGGCAGATACAGCTGAGGCAGCTGGCGAGGAAGAGGTTAACGCGGAAAAACCAAGACGTCGGCGCACCCGCAGAAAAGCCACCGAAAAGCCAAGCGAAGCTACGCAAGAGGCAGACGTTGCCGAAAGCGCGGAGCCGCAAGATCAAGCGGAGTCCATCGCAGTCGAAACGCCTGTTGATGACGCCCCCGAGCCTGAGCCTGTGTCTGAACCTGAGATTGTGCCAGTGACGCCTCAAGAGCCCGAACCGGTGGAAACACCGCAAAGCCCTGAGCCTGCCTCGGAAAGTGAGCCGGTTGTCGTCACAGAGCCCGCAGCAATAGCAGAAGCCGCACCGGAGCCAGTCGCACTCGTGGAACCCGAGCTCGTTCCTGAACCTCAGCCAGAGCCGGAGATCGTTCCTGAACCTGAGCCCGAACTTGTTGGCGCCGACGAGCCCCTCCAAGCAGAGCCAGCCAAGCCGAAACGACGTGGTTGGTGGTCATTGGGCAATCGCTAAAACGCTTAAGACCTCTGTGCCGGTTATGCTGCACAGAGGTTTTTTTGCAAAGTCAGAGTGCTTTACTGATCGGGCGGGATAAGGCCCAAGCCGCGCAAATAGACCCCGATCCCGGTTTCCAGTAGATCTTCGGGAGAAAATTGCGAGGCGCGCCCAGGCGAGTTTCGCGCGAACAGCTCCACGACCCCATGACTCATGGCCCAGATATGGGCTGAAAACATGCTGGCGGGCGGGCGTTTTTCTGCTGGGATATGGGCGCTCAGATCCGCTGCCGCTTTTTCCAACACTGCATTCGCGCGCGCTGCAACAGCGGCCAGCTCTGCGTTTTTGTTAACGCTGATCCCACTTTCAAACATCGCGATGTAGTGCCCAGGAAATCTGCGCGCAAAAGCAAGATAGGCGCGGCCCGTGGCCTCAAACGCGGCTAAGGCGGAGGGCTGCCCAGATTGATAGGCATGCTCCATCAAATCCGCAAAGATCCCATAGCCAAGCCGGGCGGCCTCAGCAATCAGATCCTCACGCCCCTCAAAATGCCGATAAACCGCTGCCGGGGTCACGCCCGCCTCTTTTGCCGCTTGCGAAAGGGTAAAGCCAGTTGGCCCTTTTTCCTCAATCAACCGCAGAGCCGCATCAATCAAGGCCGCTTTCAGATTTCCGTGATGATAGCCGCGTTTAGGCATTGCTCAGCTCAAGCCTGCGCTGTCTATGAACCAAAACGTGCCTAGCTCCCGATTTTGTCCAGCTCAAAGGGCGTGGATTGATAGATCTCATTGATCCAATTCCCGTAAAGCAAATGCGCATGGCCACGCCAGCGGTTGGGCGGCAATTGGCTTGGATCATCTGCAGGGAAGTAATTCACCGGCAAAGAAATATCCGCCCCTTTGATTTGATTTTGCGCCACATCCCGCTGATATTCTTCTGCCAAGGTGCCGCTATCATACTCGAAATGGTTGAGAACATAAAGCGCGCGGTGCTTGGGATCTTCGATCAATGCCGGGCCTGTCGCCTCTGCGCCCAGCAAAATGCGCAAACCGGCCCTCTTTAGATCTTCCTCATGCACTTCGGTCCAGCGGCTCACGGGAATGACGCAATCATCGGAAAAGCCGCGCAAAAACGGGCTGGATGGGTGCAGGTTTTGATGGCGGAACGTGCCAAAGAGTTTTTTATCCAGCACATATTTTGGCACGCCGTGGAAATAGTTCAGCATCGCCATGCCGCCCCAGCACACCCCAAAGGTGGAATGCACATTGCTTTGGGTCCAATCCATTACCTCACAAAGCTCATCCCAATAGGTCACTTCGGTGAAGGGCAGATGCTCGATCGGTGCGCCAGTTATGATCAGCCCGTCGAATTTTTCGGTCTTGACCTCTTGGAAGGGGCGGTAAAAGGCCTCCATATGCTGAGCTGCGGTGTTTTTTGAGTTATGCTCGCTCATGCGGATCAGGCTGAATTCGATTTGTATGGGGCCCGCGCCAATGAGACGGGCAAATTGATTTTCCGTCTGGATTTTTTTCGGCATCAGATTGAGCAAACCAATGCGCAAGGGGCGGATATCTTGGCGCGCGGCGGTGTCTTCATCCATGACCTGCACGCCTTCTTCGGTCAAAACGCGGTAAGCGGGCAGGGAGGCGGGCAGTTTAATTGGCATCGGGCAGCCCTTTATGTGCGCCGCGCCGCTCAAGGGCCGTGGCGATGAGCGCGTTGAAATCATCTGCGCTGTTCAGGCTGGCCACTTCATCGGCGGTAATGGTTACGCCCCAATTGGCCATGGCTTCATAGCGCGGTTGGCGATGGGCCAGAGCTTTGGCATAGGTCCAACGGATAAAGGCATCAGGATCAACGTGCGCGGGGCTGATCCCTTTTTCTAACAGATAAGCATCCCAACAGCGCGTCAGGAATTCCCCCTGATAAGACATCGGCTTTGGGGCGCGGTCAAAGCGTTCAATTAGGGCCTGAGTATGCGCCGCGCCTCCTTTAATCCAAACCATGAGGCATTGCTTGGAAAGCTCTGTTAATACTCGATCATTTTCGTTCTGAGGATCCACCCATTCGCAGATAGAGCCGCCCGTGTCGCAGATGAAATGGGGATACCCGTAGAGCCTTTGCGCGCGCTCGATGAAATAGCCGGTATCCATCAGCGCGGCGATTTCTGCGCTACGAAACTGGTCCTGGCGACGGCGATATTCGGAAATCTCCACACCGCCCAAAGAGGGATCGCCCGGTTTTCCAAGATAGGTCGCAACCGGCGTGAGGTTTTCAAAGGTGATGTTGGAGCCGATATAGATCGAATCGCTCATGAGCAGCTCGCGCAGAAACGGCACCTTCATCGCCTCAGCCTTGGCATTATCGATGATATATTCTCCCATATAGCGGGTGCCGATGCGGTAATCTATCGAGTAGTGAAACCAGTCCCCTTGCGCGCGCAGCATCTGGGATAGGTGGGTTTTCCCAAGCCCTGACATGCCAAACAAAAGCACATGTTTTTTCTCAGAATTCAGCCAATCTTTGGGGGATGAGTAACGCATGCCAAGCTCCTTATCCGGGCTGGTTACTGCCCCAAAGCACGCCGGTCAAGCAAGCGCCGCATGATCCGGCCATCAATGATCAAAAGCCCAAGCGCGAGCAGCGCAAACCCCGCATATGCACTGGGCGCAAGGGTCTCTCCGCGCACCAGCGCACCCAAGGCGATCGCCATGGGCACAATCAGCAATGTCACAAGCATCAAATTGCCCGAGCCTGCCATTGCCAGAACCCGGTAATAGAGCAAATACGCACCAGCGGTCGCAATAAGCGAGATATAGACAAGCGCGCCAATTGTGCTGGGCGCGAGGCTAAGGGTAATGGGCCCCTCGATAAACCAGGCCAATGGCAGCATGATCAGGCTAGAACTGGTCAGCATCCCCGCCGCAGCCACCTGAGGGGGCAGGCCCTTAAGACGCTTTTTCGCCCATATGCCTGCAAACCCATAGGAAAGCGCCCCAAGAATAATCGCGATTTGCGCAAAGGAGCGGATGTCGAAACTTTGCAAAGCGTCCAAACCAATCACCGTGATCACACCGCAAAACCCGATCAAAACGCCAAGCGCTTTTTGCACGCTCAACTGCTCATCCGCGAAAAACAGCGCGGCCAGCACAACTCCGAAAATCGCGGTAGAGGCATTAAAAATCGAGGTCAGCCCAGTTTCAATGTAAAGCTGCCCCCAGGCAATGAGGCTAAACGGAATCACATTGTTGAGCAGCCCCATGCCAAAGAACGCGACCCAAATGCGCCCCGTTTTCGGGATGCTGTGCCCGCCTAAAAGCGCCACGCCCCATAACAGCAACGCCGCCCAAAACACGCGATGCGCAACAGTAGTAAAGATACCGATCTCATCCAGAGCGATCCTGATGGAGAGAAAAGATGCGCCCCAAATACCCGCCAAAAGCATGAGCTCGACCCAAGCGCGCGGTGATATGTTTTCCTGTGTCATGCGCTATCGTTAACCCGGTTTTGCACGGCCTTCGATCCGAAACCTGCGGAATTTAGCGCTTTCGTGTCTCATTCCAGATATTCAGGTAATTGCCGGAAAAGATGATAGCTGCGCCGATGAAAATCAGAAGATCCAAAGGTTCGTCATAAAGCAGCCAAGCGACGATAGCGATTGTTGGCAGGCGGGCAAAATCAACCGGGCTTGCGACCGAGGCCGGCGCAAGGCTCAGCGCTTTGGTATAGCAAAAATGCGCAAACAGCCCGCCAAGCGCAATCGCGCCCACAAACCCATATTCCTTTGGCGCGGGCAGGGTGATGCTCAGATCATAGCCCGCCGCGATCAGGCCAAAAAAGAGTTGCATCACAGTCAGATAGAACAGAATGCACAAGATGCTCTCGCTCTGCGTGAGCTGTTTGGTCAGGATAATCGAAAGCGCAAAGCCAATGGCCGCCAGCGCCGCCGTGATCACACCGGGAGAGAGCTCAGCCCCCTCTGGCCGCGCAACCAGCAAAACCCCCGCAAAGCCAAGCGCGCCGCAGATCAACCGCATCAAGGTCAGCTTTTCCCCAAGCATCACTGTGCTCAACAAAATCACCCAAATGGGCGTGGTAAATTCCAGCGCAAACACCTGCGCCAGCGGGATCGTTCCCACCGCAAAAAACCACAAGTTCTGGCCAGTGAAATGAGACAAGTTGCGCAAAAAATGCCGCCCCAATCGCTGAGAGGGCAACTCAGACCAGCGATTAAGGACCATAACACAGATCAGAATGATCACCACACCAACGGCGGAGCGGTACAGCATTATCTCAAACGTATCGAGCGATCCCGACAGCTCCCGCCCTGCCACAGCCATCACAGAAAAGGACAGGATCGTGCCAATCATCCAAAACACGGCTTGCAACGTCTGAGACATCCTGCCCCCTTAAACATCGCTAATCTGAAAAACAAAGATCAGCATGGGTTTCACTTCTTTCGTAAAGGATCAAATTGGCGTCGGTCAGACTATGGGTCAAATTTTATGGGGCAGCTGCCTAAGTCTACTCTGATAAACCCGATCACCTACAAATACCGGCTGAGCAAAAAGAAGAGTGGCGGAAAACAGCAATCCATCCACTCTGGTAAACTTCCATTTGATCGGCCCTATACGCATCGCGCTTTCAGCCGGTTTTCTAGAGACTACGCATCGGCAGACATGCGCGGGGGGTTATTCCAATTTCATTGCCAAAGCGCTCAATTCGCCAGAGCGCACGCGTGCGATTATTTCTCCGCAATACTCCGATACGTCAAAGGCTTTTTGAACCCCGTGCTCGGTTTTTGCCTCAGCGTAGGCTTGCTGATATGCGGCTGCCAATTCTTCTGTGTCAGGAGCCCCGCGCAGCTCTGACAGTTTCGTAAATTCCTGATTGAGCTCTTCTTGCGAACGCGGTTTAAACCCGATCTTCAGGTCAAGCCCTTCTGCAAGTGCCGCGTGATGCCCTGTACATTTCACATATGAGAACGCAAGGCTGCGTACTGTTTCTTCGGTCGGCTCCTCCGCATTGGCTGATGTCGCGATACTGCTGACCGCGATCAGTGCTGTTGCTATATACTTAATCATCCTAAACTCACACTCGCTGCACTTTCTGGCAATTCCTCGTCAAACAGGCGTTGATAAAACTCTGCGACGGTTTGCCGCTCAAGCTCATCGCATTTGTTAAGAAAGGTCAAGCGAAACGCGTAGCCGACATTGCGGAAAATCTCCGCATTTTGGGCCCAGGCGATCACTGTGCGTGGGCTCATCACTGTTGAAAGATCGCCGCTCATAAAGGCGGTGCGGGTCAGATCCGCCACTGTCACCATTTGCTTGATGGTTTTGCGCCCCTCGGCGGTGTTGAAATGCGGCGCTTTGGAGAGAATAATCGCGGTTTCTGCATCAATGCTCAGATAGTTGAGCGTGGCCACAAGGCTCCAACGGTCCATCTGGCCTTGGTTGATTTGCTGCGTGCCGTGATAGAGACCTGTTGTGTCGCCCAAGCCGACCGTGTTCGCAGTGGCAAAGAGGCGGAAATACGGGTGCGGCGTGATCACTTGGTTTTGGTCCAGCAAGGTAAGCTTGCCATCCACTTCCAGAACGCGCTGGATCACAAACATCACATCGGCGCGGCCCGCATCATATTCATCAAACACAATCGCACAAGGGTTGCGCAGCGCCCAAGGCAGGATACCCTCTTGGAAATCGGTGACTTGCTTGCCGTCTTTCAGCTTAATCGCATCCTTGCCGATCAAGTCGATCCGGCTGATATGGCTGTCAAGATTTACCCGCACCGCAGGCCAGTTCAGGCGGCTCGCGACTTGCTCGATATGGGTGGATTTGCCCGTGCCGTGATAGCCTTGGATCATCACGCGGCGATTATGGCTAAAGCCCGCAAGAATGGCGAGCGTGGTGTCGGGGTCAAACTTATAGGTGCTGTCGCGCGCAGGCACACGATCCGAGCTGTCCGCAAAGCCCTTTACGACCATATCGCTGTCAATTCCAAATACATCACGTACAGAAATATCTTCGGTTGGTTTTGCGCCTGTATCAAGCATCCCGTCCGCCATGAGACCCGTCCTTATTGCAAAAATCACCCCGCGCATCGAGCGGGCCCAAACTGTGGTGCAACATTACGCGCGCGGGTGCAAGGGGGGGAAGGTAAAGATAAATCATCATGCAAAACCTTGGTCGAACTTTCTAATGCAACTGGTCGGTGCTGTAGTCTACCACGGCACAAAGCTCTGGGATTGAGACAGGCTTGCGCAGGAAGAAATCCACATTAGGGATGAGTCGCGACCCCTCACCATGGGGGAAGGCATCGGGGCTCGTGATCATAATCACTGCCGTTTGCGTGTGAAAAATATGCAAATACTCCGCGAGCAGCAGGCTTGCGCCGTTCTCTGCCGTCATATCCAGTACGGCCGCATCGAAGCGCTCTGTTTTCAGCAGATAGCTCGCCTCATTCGCGGAGCTGGCCGCGCTGCACCGATAGCCAGCTTCTGTCATTGCTTTCACGATATCGCGGCGCAAAGAGATATCGCCTTCAACCACCAAACAGTTCATTCACCACACTCCAACGCGCTTATGCGTCCCCGATCCAACCGAGATCAGGGCAAGGGTGCGGGAAAATAGCTAATTTGTCTTAACTACACCGTTCGCTTGGAGCCTGGGTGCTTGATTTCGCAGAAAGCCCAAGTTTCGCACGCGCCGTGTCGCGACGTGTTTCGAACTCAGGGTCAACATCCAAAATGATTGGCGCAAAGCCGTTCGTTTTTCTGAAACCATCAATCAAAATCTGCTTTCCATCGGCGAGTTTTAGCCGCATTTCGTGGAGATATTGGCTTACCTCCTCATCCGTCAGTAACGAATGATCGCCAACATCTCCATATTCTCGCCGTCTTTCCAAGGCCTTATATGCTTTTGGATACCAGCCCATGCGCGCATTTGCCTTCACCACGTTGCCACCGATACGAGAGCTGGGCGGCTCCACCCGCTCTTGCGCCAGGAAAATGGAGATATTTTCTGGAAATTCATCGTCGAGATAAGCCGAAATTACATATTTCCACGTCTTTGCCGCTTCATGGTCAAAGCTTTGCAATATCTTATCTACGTCTTCTTTCGTCCATTTTTTCATTGCACTCACCGATCCTAAAATCGCGACAGTCGAGGGATTTACCTCAATCCTTAAAGCTGCGGCTGTCTTTGATTTGATCCCAGGCCCAGACCACCTGCTGTAGCTGCTCCTCTTGGCTGCGATCCCCGCCATTCATGTCTGGGTGCAGCACTTTGATCAGGGATTTATAGATCTTGCGCAGCTCTTTCTTGGTCATATCGGCCTTGGCATCAAGGATCTCAACTGCCTTTTGCTCTGCAGGGGGAAGCCGCCGTCCGGCCCCCGCATTGCGCCCCTTATTGCGCGTGCTATTGGCACCCAGCACCTGGTGCGGATCTTCAATGCCAAGCCGCGCCCAGGCTTTTTCCTCGGGATCGCCCGCAGGCTTGGTTGTGCGCTCCCAGACCTTATCGGCCGAGTGCTGTGCGTTCATCTCTGCTTCGGTTTTTCCGTCAAAGAAATTCCACTTAAGGTTATATTCGCGGATATGCTCCTGGCAGAACCAGAAATAGTCATCAAGCACATCTGGCGCTTTGGGGGCGCGGAATTTACCGGCTTTTTCACATCCGTCGTGATCACAGACACGAGTTGAGGTCTCAGAGGCCCCCGATACGGATCTGCGCCCGCGCGGGTTCTTCTTTTTGGCCGATGACACGGACATATCAAAACCGAAAGGATCTGGTTTGGGCATGGGGTTTCCCTTTTCGACTCGGATGGGAGAGTTTAATCCTTTGCACCGGAGATTGAAGAGGCTGAGAGAAAAAAATGTCTGTAAAAACGGAAATTGAACAAAAACTGCAAGCGGCGTTCGCGCCAGCCGAGATTTTAGTGCGTGATGATAGTGCGGCCCACGCAGGACATGCGGGGGCGCCAGCGGGGGGCGAGAGCCATTTTCATGTGCAAATGCGTGCAGCAAGCTTTGCAAGCCAATCGCGAATTGCGCGTCACCGCGCTGTGCATAGCGCCCTGGGCCCAGAGCTTATGGGCCACATTCACGCATTATCATTGGATTTGGATGCTTGAGCCGACATAACCTTGCTCAGCTTTGAGCCTTGCGAGGGAGGTTCAGGCACCTTGCTCTTATCCGGCTGTGGGAGTGGCGGGGGCCCTTTTCTTACGCCCGCGTCGTCCTCGCGTTCGGAGTGTTCCTCGGTTTCTTCGCTCTCTGGCCCATCTTCGTCCGGCTCAACCTTTTCTGACTCAACCTCTTCTGGCGCAACTGGCTCAGTGGATGCGTCAGGCTGGGGATCTACTTCAACAACAATCTCTTGAATGTGAATGGCACGGCGAAAGATCAACACATGGCGCCATTGGGTGGTGCTGCCGGTGAGACCGCTACGCTCTGTCGAAGGCAGCGTCTCCGCGCGTTGATATTCCCAGCCCTCAGCGCCAAGCTTAATCAACACATCTTCGATCGCATTCGCAAATCGCGCCTCTGCGCCTTTCACGCCGCGCCCGCGCTTCCCCTTTGTTGGGGCCGGTATCACTTTATATTCGTACATCACAACTGTGTCTCACTTTACTCATACTTCGCTATAACAGGGTGCGACCCCAAGGCAAGGCACGCAACCCCGCACAAACGTACCTATTGTGAAAAAACTCCGAGGGTTAGTGGGTATTGATGCTTATGCGCGTCAGTGATTGAAGCCCCTATGTCATAGGTCTTAAGGTTTCGAAAATTGCATTAAACTTTGTGCCTTTTGCCTCAATGTGGCCGTTTTTGTGCCCATCTGCCGCTTTTGTGAGCCAGTCATGTCACGCTATGAGTACAGATGTTCCACAACTCCCGCCCCATTTGGATCGCTCGCCAGACCGGTTCGTGAAGCTATTTGAATTATGGCGGTTGAGTGACCGTCTAGAGCGGCTGAAATACAGCAATAGCTTAAAGAGCGATCTATTCGATAACCGCTCCGGTGAAGACGCGCGCGCGCAGCTATCTGCCTCAGTCACCCGAATCTATTGATTCAGCGCCGCGAAACCCAGTGGCGACAACGAATTTTTCTGAACTATCAGAACGCGAGGCGGGCGGTTTGACATTGGCCACTTTGGTGAATTTCTGTTTGAGAACCTTTTGAAGTTCTGCTTCAGCTCCACCCTGTAACACCTTGGCAACAAAGGTTCCGCCGGGCTCAAGTACGTCAAAGGCGAAATAGGCCGCTGCCTCGCAAAGTGTGATGATGCGCAAGTGATCCGTTTGCTTATGGCCTGAGGATGCAGCCGCCATATCAGACATGACAACATGCGCGCTCCCGCCCAGCCAAGTCTTCACTTTTTCGTCGGCATCATCGTCCAGAAAATCCAGCACATGCAGCTCAGCGCCGGCAATCGGCTCCACCTCTTGCAAATCGACCCCAAGCACGGAGCCCACGGCCTTGCCGGTCTTTTCCCCCAAAGCATTCACGCGAGCGACCGCCACTTGGCACCAGCCCCCAGGCGCGCAGCCCAAATCGACAACGCGCGCGCCGGGCACCAGAAATCTATATTTCTCGTCCAGCTCCAGAATCTTGTAAGCTGCGCGCCCGCGATAGCCATCCGCTTTGGCACGCTTGACATAGGGATCATTCAGTTGCCGCTGCAGCCAGCGCGTTGAGCTAAGCTTTCGCCCGCGCGCTGATTTTACCTTGACCTTCAGATCACGCTGCCCACGGCCCGATGTGTTTTTTGCCATGGCCTAAAATACTCCGTCTTCCAGCACGCCATCCGCGTTCATCTGCTCATATAGAAGCCCTTCGCGCAGACCCCGATCCGCAACCGACAGCCGGTCGGTCGGCCAAAGCCGCATGAGGGCCTGCAAAATTGCTGCGCCAGACATGATCAGCGCATGCCGGTCTTGCCCGATACGCGGATCACTGCGCCGCCCGACAGGCCCCATCGTCAGATAAGAGCGGATCACGCGATCTATTTGTGCAGAGGTCATGCGCAGCCCGTCCACCTTGGCCCGATCATAGCGCTTGAGCCCCAGATGCGAGGCGGCCACGGTGGTCACAGTTCCCGAGGTTCCTACGATTTGGAATTTGTCATGGGCTTGCAGATCACGATAGGGCGCAAAATCGGACAGATGTTCCTCAAAGCCCCAAGACATCAGAGCAAAGCGCGCCTCGTCATCCTCGACATCGGCAAATTGATCGCGCAGCGTCACAACGCCAAGCGGAACCGAAATCCAATCCACCACCTTGGCGGCCGCAAAGGGGCTGTCATTATAGGTAAACCCGCGATGTAGCCGCATGATCGCGCGCTGCTTGTCCCTCTCATCAACAGAAGAGAGATCAATCCAAACCAGCTCCGTGCTGCCGCCGCCGATATCAACCACCAAAAGCTGTTCCGTGCGCCGCGAGACTAAGGACGCGCAAGAGACCACCGCCAGCCGCGCCTCTTCTTCGGGGACGATGATATCAAGCCTTAGCCCCGTTTCCCGCTTGATCCGGCGCATAAAGGCTGGCCCGTTCTTGGCGCGCCGGCACGCTTCGGTGGCCACAAGCCGTTGGTTCTTGACCTTATGACGGCGCAGCTTTTGCGTGCAGATTTTGAGCGCTTGCACCGTTCGGTTCATTGATGCGCTCGACAAGCTTCCAGACTTTTCCAAGCCCGACCCAAGCTGCACGGATTTCGAGAAGCTATCGACCACATGAAACCCGCTCCCCCGCGGCTGTGCGATCAGCATACGGCAGCTATTGGTGCCCAGATCCAGCGCAGCGTATAGCTCGACCGGATCCGGTTTATGTGGCGCGGGGCTCTCGACCGGTTTGGGAAATGCGCCCGCACCTTTGGGACGCCTGGGCGCCATAAGCGCGCCCTCCTATATCGTGTTGCAATCTTGGTATCGCAAACAGCGGTGCGAGGCAAGTCTTGGTTGCGTCGCTCACAGGATGCGCAGCGTCGAAAACCGGCGCAACTGTCGCAACGCGCTCGTCTAGAACATTGCAACGAGTTGATGAGGAATCAGACATGCCTGACGTGACGATAGTCTATTGGCGCGATATCCCAGCCCAGGTGATTGTGGGCAAAGGGCGGCGCGGTGCCAAACGCCAGCTGCAAGAGCGCTTTGAACAAGCCATTGATCGCGCGGCGATGAAGGTGAACGCAAAAGATGCCGATGCCTATTTGGCAGAATGGCGCAAAGCCGCGCCTTTTTCCGTTGAAGGTGAGCCAGGCGAGATCGCTGACGCTCAGGCTGCAAAATTAGAGACAGAATATGACACCGAGCGCCTGAAAGCGCTGATTGCAAATGATGGCTGGGCCTAAGCGCCTTTCACAGGAGATCCCAAGTTATGGCTCTGAATATATTTCGCAAAACCGAGGCAACGCCTCAGCCCGTCCTGCCCGAAGTCGAAGCCTTTCTAAACGGCTATTCCATTGAGGTCATGCCGCGCACCGCCGCCAAGGTCGAAGATTTTCGCGCGCTCCTGCCAAAAGGCACACGGGTTTATATCGCCCATATCGAAGGCACACCGATCGAGGAAATGGTCGCCACAGCCGCGCGCCTGAACGCCGAAGGCTACCCCGTCATGCCGCATTTCCCAGCTCGGATTATCAAGGATGAAGCGGTGCTGAAAGATTGGATCGCGCGCTACCAGGGCGAGGCGGATGTGAAACAGGCGCTGCTGCTCGCAGGCGGTGTGGACAAGCCTTATGGCGATTTTGACAGCTCCATGCAGCTCTTGGAGAGCGGCGCTTTTGATGCGGCTGGGTTTGAGCGCTTGCATGTGGCCGGGCATCCCGAGGGCAATAAAGATATCGACCCCAACGGCGGCACAGCCAATGTAGAGGCTGCGCTGAAATGGAAACAGGATTTCTCTGAGCGCACAGATGCAAAAATGGCCCTTGCCACGCAATTCGCCTTTGAATCCGGTCCGATCATTGAATGGGCCAAGAGTGTGAAAGAGGCCGGGATTGATATCCCCATCCATATCGGCATCGCGGGTCCGGCTAAGCTGCAAACGCTGATCAAGTTCTCCATTGCCTGCGGTGTGGGGGCAAGCCTGCGCGTGCTCCAGCGCCGAGCTAAAGATGTGACCAAACTGCTCTTGCCCTTTGAGCCGACCGATGTGATCGCAGAACTTGCCGCGCACAAAGCCGCACACCCTGAGTTCAATATCGAGCATGTGCATTTCTTCCCGCTGGGGGGGATCAAAACCAACGCGACTTGGGCGATTGAACATGGCGGTGCGTCAACAGTGCCTGCTGCGGCGTCCGCGTAACTCCACTAACGTCCTATCAAGACCATCAATTTCGGGAGGCTTCCATGGTCAAAACGGTCATCGAATCAAAGACAAAAACCGCCATCATTGGCTTTGACCAGCCTTTCTGCGTCATTGGCGAGCGCATCAATCCGACAGGTCGCAAGATCCTGAACGAAGAGCTGGAGCGCGGCGATTTTTCTCGCGTGCAAGCCGATGCGATTGCTCAGGTTGCTGCTGGGGCAACGGTGCTTGACATCAATTCCGGCGCGGTTTTTTCCAACAAAATGGCCGAGGATCCGCGTTATGCGGATAACAACTTCCTTGAGCCAACTCTGATGCGCGAGCTGGTAGAAAAGGTGCAAGAGGTTACAGATTGCCCGCTTTGCATTGACAGCTCAGTGCCTGGTGCGCTGGAAAATGGTCTGGCAGCGGCTGAGGGGCGCCCGCTCTTGAACTCTGTGACCGGCGAAGAAGAACGCTTGGAAATGGTGCTCCCGCTTGTGGCGAAATATAATGTTCCCGTGGTTGCCATTTCCAATGATGATACGGGCATTAGCGAGGATCCCGAGGTGCGCTTTGCCGTGGCCAAAAAGATCGTTGAACGTGCCGCCGATCACGGAATTCCAGCCCATGACATCGTTGTGGATCCGCTGGTGATGCCCATTGGCGCGATGGGTACCGCTGGCCTGCAGGTCTTTACCCTGGTGCGTCGTTTGCGCGAAGAGCTTGGCGTGAACACAACGTGCGGCGCGTCCAATATCTCGTTCGGCCTGCCAAATCGCCATGGGATCAACAACGCCTTCTTGCCCATGGCGATGGCCGCTGGGATGACATCCGCGATTATGAACCCGGTTGCGCTGCCAGTTGGGCCCAAGAAACTTGCCGAAAAACGCGCCGAGGTCGAAGCCGCCGGGATCGTGCTGCCCGAGGGAATGGATGATGAAGCCTTCTGCCAGATGTTCAATCTCGGCTCCACGAAACCGCGCGCGGGCAAAGAAATGGAAGCCATCCGCGCCGCGAATTTCTTAACCGATAATGATCCCCATGGCGGCGCGTGGATCAAATTCAATAAGACCGAAGAGGCTGGCGGCGAAACGCGCGGGCGCGCAGGCCGGGGTGGCGGGCGCCGCAGGCGCGGATAAACGTCGCGGATAAACGCCTCTAAATCAATGCTTTATAGCCCAAGGTTCGCGCCTTGGGCTTTTTTGTGTGTTTGGCTGATCTCGTAACCAAGAATTAAGACACAGGGCGTTAAGTTCATTCCAGTCTTGGAATCGAGCTGAGGTTTACGTCATGCGCCATCTTTTTCTATCACTAGCCTGGGGATGCACATGACATCTGAAGTGAAACTGCCTGCGAAACTTGACATGCCAGCCGCGATCAAGCTCGTGGAGGATCTTCGCAATATTTCCGGGGATATCAAGATTGATGGGGCAGAGGTCAAAAACCTTGGCTCACTATGTTTGCAGGCGCTCATCGCCGCCTCAAAACACGCCCACTCCAACGGACACGCATTTTCATTCACCGCTATTTCAGAGCGTATGAAAAACCAAATGGCGATGATGGGGGCGACTCCTGAGAAATTGATGGAAGGTAAATTATGACACTTGAAATTCTTGCAGTCGATGACAGCCGCACCATGCGCAATATGATCCGTATGGCACTAAATACCGGTGATTTCGAAGTCCACACCGCGGATGACGGCGTACATGGCCTAGAAGTTCTAGAGGGGCTCTCCCCGGATGCCATCATTACCGATATCAATATGCCACGTATGGATGGGTTCGGTTTTATCGACGCTGTTCGCGAGCAAGATAAGCATAAATCAACGCCAATTCTGGTCCTTACGACTGAAAGTGCCCCGGAACTAAAAGCCAAAGCACGCAATGCCGGAGCCACAGGTTGGATCGTTAAGCCTTTTGATCCGACCAAGTTGATCAAAGCGCTGCATATGGTCGCTGGTTAGAAGAGGGCCGTACGATGAGCGAAGATATGGACCCAATGGCGGAAATTCGCGCCTCATTCTTTATTGAATGCGAAGAACTTCTCGAAGCCTTACAAGATGGATTGCAATCACTCGAGGAGAACAACGAGGATGATGGCGAAACCATCAACATCGTTTTCCGGGCGGTGCACTCCATCAAAGGTGGCGCTGGGGCGTTCGGTTTGGAGCCATTGGTACGCTTTGCTCACAGGTATGAAACTGCATTGGACGAAGTCCGTGCAGGCCGTATGGAGGTCACGGATGACGGGCTAAAGCTGTTTTTCCAGGCAGCGGATCACCTATCCGATCTTGTGCGAATTTGCCGGGACGATAGCGAGCTCCCAGAAGAGCGATCCAAAGAACTCCTAAAGCAGTTAGACGCCTTAATCGGTGTAGATGCCGAAGACGAAGTTGATGAAGAAATCGACTTTCAGCCAATGGGCCTGTCATTGGATCTTGGCGGCGGAGGTGAAGGTTTCACACTTCCCGACCTAGATCTTCCGCCCCTTCCCGATCTCGCCGCCGAAGACGAGACCGCACCGTCAAACCCGCGAAAGATCATCATTTTCAAGCCCCACCGGGAGCTGTTTGAAACAGCGAACGAGCCTTACCATCTGCTCAGAAACTTGGCTGAGCTTGGCGAGTGCGCGACGGAAATTCTCGCAGATGACCTTCCTAGCCTCGCGGAAATGCAAGCAGATCGTCCCTATATCGGATGGAGAATAGAGCTTGAAACGGAAGCAGATGAACCAGAAATCGCTTCCGTCTTTGAGTTCGTCGAGGGTCTTTGCACGCTGGAAATCACATCCTCTACAGTCAATGACGTAGATAAAGCACCAAACGTTTCATCAAGTCCTGTCGAAGACGGTTCTGCGCCCGCGCCAGCCGCACCGCCCGTCGCGCAAGAGATAACAGCGCCCATAGACAAACCCCAGGAAGCGCCCGCGCCCAAGAACTCCGAAGCCAAAAAAACTGAACCGCAAAAAGCTCCGAAGGTCGCAAAACCACCCGCAAAGCTCGCCTCGTCTGCAGGTTCGGCAAGCGCTAAGCAGCAGAACTCCGCCAAAGCCGTCGTGCGCGTAGATCTAGATCGGATCGAACGATTGGTAAACTTGGTCGGCGAATTGGTAATTAACCAAGCAATGTTGTCCCAAAGCTTGGAACAAGCAGGGCTTTCACCGCATTCAGATGCGATGAACGGGCTGGAGGAATTCCAACGATTAACGCGTGACATTCAAGATAGTGTCATGATGATTAGAGCCCAGCCGGTGAAATCTCTATTCCAACGCATGTCTCGAATTGTTCGCGAAGCGTCTGCTGCGGTAAAAAAGGATGTTCGCCTAATTACCGAAGGTGAAAACACAGAGGTCGACAAAACCGTCATTGAAAGGCTCGCAGATCCTCTGACCCATATGATCAGAAATGCCGTCGATCACGGCCTTGAGACAACAGAAGATCGAGAGGCCGCGGGAAAACCGGGCCAAGGCGTCGTGAGGCTTAGCGCCTCGCATAAGTCCGGGCGCGTCGTCATAGAGGTTTCAGATGACGGTGGTGGCATCAATAGAGAGCGCGTATTTGAGATAGCCGTATCCAAAGGGTTGATACCCGAAGACGTTAATCTGTCAGAAACCGAGATAGACAACCTTCTATTCCTGCCTGGCTTTTCAACCGCAAAAGAGGTATCGGACTTGTCAGGGCGTGGTGTCGGGATGGATGTCGTCCGGACTTCGATTCAATCGCTCGGCGGGAGAATTACGATTCAGTCTGATCCAGGTTCAGGCACCACCTTTTCAATTTCACTCCCTCTGACACTAGCGGTATTAGACGGAATGGTTGTAGGCGTTGCAGAAGAAACCCTTGTTGTTCCCCTCAATCTTGTGATCGAAACGCTAACTCTGGATGACTTGGCGGTAGATCTGATTAGGCCGGGTGTGATGTCAATCCGGGTCCGCGGCTCGTTTGTGCCAGTCTATGACCTTGGCGTCATCTTGGGGTATCGCAGCCCATTACAAGACACATCTGGCGCTGTGGTCCTTCTTATTGCTCATGAAGATGGACAACGATCAGCCCTAATGATCGATCAAATAAAGGACCAAAGGCAAGTAGTTATAAAAGGCTTAGATGAGAACTTTTATAGAGCGCCCGGAATTGCAGCGGCAACAATCCTTGGTGATGGCCAAATAGCGCTGATCCTGGACCCAACAGACATCATCTCTCAGGCAAGCCAAACGATATCAATGTGCGATAGACATTCTGTAGGAGCGAACTCATGACGGAAACAGAACATGAAAATAATGAGTTGTTAACATTCAAACTCGGAAACCAAGATTACGCTCTAGATATTATGTCAGTTCGCGAAATTAGAGGGTGGACAAAAACTACTCCAATGCCTCATGCGCCTGAATTTATGCGGGGTGTAATCAATTTGAGAGGTACCGTTCTTCCTGTAATGGATCTCGCATCACGTTTAGGTCTTCCAAGCCAACAAACTACCGAACGAAACGTAATAATCGTAGTGAAATGTAGAGAAGCCCTCATAGGTCTCTTGGTTGATGCTGTTTCTGATATCATATCCCTCGCGGACGAAGATATGCAGCCCCCCCCAGATGCAAGTGGCGAAGCCGGAGCAAATACGATACGTTCTCTAAGCCTAATCGATGACAATATGATTAGAATTCTACAGCTAGAAAACGTTGTCGCAAAACCAGAGAGCGCGGCAGCGTGAGTGACTTAATAAAGGCTCAGAGCGATCCAAAGGCGGGGTTCGGCGAACTCGCAGAAAAGATCTATAATTTGACGGGAATCGTATTGCAGGAAAGTAAAGTTGAGATGATTGTGTCTCGGCTCCGAAAGAGAATGAACGTGAATTCTACAGCGACACTAGGCGAATATTGCCGCCTCTTGAGAATTGACACTAAGAATGATGAGCTGAACCATGCAATATCCGCGCTCACGACCAACGTATCGTCATTTTTTAGAGAAAGCCACCATTTTCAATTAGTCGAGAATGAGTTGATTAACAGGGGGGCGGATTCGGTGAACGGAGAGGTTAGGCTTTGGTCCGCTGGTTGTTCAAACGGTCAAGAAGCCTATTCTCTCGCGATGACGCTCTTAGAGCAGAGGTACATTGTAAATATAGATAATGCGAAAATACTGGCGACAGATATAGACCGCGATGTCGTTGAATTTGCGAAGAGGGGCATTTATAGCCAAGACCAAGTCCAGAACGTCCCTCAGGAATTGCTTAATAAGTACTTTATTGAAACTACAAATTTTTGTGGGAGAAAGGATTTTCAGATCAGAAATGAGGTAAAGAAACTCGTGCATTTTAAAATTCTTAATCTTTTCGAAGAATGGCCGATGCAGAGGAAGTTCGATGTAATTTTTTGTAGAAATGTAGTGATTTACTTTGACGAGAAGGCGCAGGGGGCGCTCTGGCCCAAGTTTTTCTCAGCTTTATCAGATCAAGGTTTCATAGCGGTTGGGCATTCTGAAAGAATCGACTATACTAAACTTAAATCATTCGGACCTACAGCTTACAAGAAATCCTCTTAGTAAATCTGGGCCGCGGAAAGGAATACAAAAATGGCGCTGAGAGACCAAATTAGAATCATGGTAGTTGACGATATGTCAACAAGCAGGGGCCTGATTACACAGGCGCTTGAAGCTTTTGGTGTAAGAAATGTATCTACTGCAGAAAATGGTGCTGAAGCTATCGAAATACTAACTAAATCTCCGGTCCATATGGTTATTTCTGACTACAATATGCCTAACATGGATGGCTTGCATCTCTTAAAAAACTTGCGTAGCAACGAAAGAACTAGAGGTGTAGGATTCATTCTTATAACTGGAAGGGCGGAACAACAGATTATTGACTATGGTAAGAAGTTGGGGATGAATAATTTCTTGAAGAAGCCATTTGACCCGGCAGATCTGCGCGGTTGCATTGAGGCTGTAGTTGGCCCACTTTGAAATGAATAACCCTAACCGCCATGAAATAGTTCCTGCTGATGAGCTGAGTACACATCTATCGGCACTGATAGAGGAGTGTGTGGCTGAGATCCATAGTATCGAATTATTTTTTGAGAAAGTTTTTTTGAGGGAAGGGAGGGATAAAGCTTCAAACGAAGTTATTGAAGACAATTTTGAGGTAATTCAGAATCTCGATCTCATTGCACAGATTTTGGTTGATGTTATTTCGTCACTCAACTTGTTATCAGAGGCGATTTCTCAAAAATCACCAGGCGTTCGCCGGTCATCTCTTATGTTGTGTTTGAAGCTAGAAAGAATACAATTGATGATAGCTCATGAGGGCAGTCAAGATCGTGTGTCGACTGACAAAATAAACGGAGATTTTGATGCTTTCTAGGGCTTGTTGAGATTCATCAGGCATTGATAGTGGCGGCTGTAATGTAGATCATTACGGCGAAGCTTTGATCAATCTTGTCTGATCGCATGGCTATGCGCTCGAATTCCTTCAGCTTCTGAAAATAATTCCCGACCAGGTGCCGCCATTTGTATTTCTCGGCGTCGTGCGGTGTTTGTCAAAGAAGTTGTCCGCCGCTTTCATTCGCGTGTCTGATTTCAGGGGCGCTGATTTCGGTTTCTGGGTTGAGCCAGACGGGTCCGGAACCGCAACGCCGCTGCGAACCTGTCCGTCATCCGCAAAATCGCGATCAACCTGGTCAAATCCGACAAATTGCAAAAAGGATCCATCAAAGGCCGCCGCAAAGCCGCTGAGTAGGGCAATGATTATATGCAGAAAATCATAGACTTATAAGAATATTCCCATTCATGCGTTTGCCCTGATGCCCCCCCATGTCAAGGAAGTTGTCCGCCGCTCTATTTTTCAGGTGGGCGGGATAGGACGATGATTTGGGATATTCACCGGAACGAAAGGCAGCTGTGCGGAAGCGCATGCTATCGCCAAACAACATGGCTATTCGGCAGCTGTTGCAGGAGGAAGGTATCTCCGAGGCGACACTGCACAAGTGGCGTTCTGCTGCGCGCGGCAAAGGAGAGCTTTTGCTTGACGCAGACGTTGGCCCTGCCCCTCATGTCAGGGTAGTTGTCCGGGGCTCTATTTTTTCTCTATTTTTGGGCTGGGCGGGAGAAGGATGATGGATGGCGTATTCTTTGGAACGGCGGGAGGCTGCGTTAAAGCGGTTGATGCCGCCGGTGAGCGAGCCAATCAGGATCGCGTCTGAGACGATGGGTATTGGAGAGGCGGCGCTGTATAAGTGGCGCAAGGAAGCCCGGGGGGGCGGGTCGCTTAGCTCCAGATGCAGACGTTGGCCCTGAGGGGTGGTCTTCGGCGGATAAGTTCGCTGCGGTGCTGGAGACGGCGGCACTCAATGAGGCTGATCTGGCCGAATATTGCCGCAAGCGTGGGCTTTATCCCGACCAGATTGCAGCGTGGCGGTCAGCGTGTGAACAGGCGAATGACTGGGACCGCGCACTGGCCGAAACCGCAGCGCTTCTGGTGCTGCGAAAAAAGGCGGCAGCGATCTGGGGGGACGGAGAGGACGCATGATCAGCACCCCACATCGCCAAACTGCCGTTGCTCTGAGCAATGAGGCCATCACTGCTGGCGCACGACGGACCAAAGCCTGCGGTGAGCTGGAAATCAGCGATCGCACATTGCGGCGCTGGACAAAAGACGGCCAGATACACGCCGATCAGCGCCCGCTTGTTCCGCGCTCTGAACCGGCTAACAAGCTGAGTTCCGAGGAACGCGCGGCCGTGCTTGACGTCTGTAATTCAGCGGAGTTTGCCAGCCTGCCGCCAAGCCAGATCGTGCCTCAACTGGCCGATCAAGGGCGGTATTTGGCCTCGGAGTCCAGCTTCTATCGCATCCTGCGCGCAGATGGACAGCAGCATCACCGGGGTCAGGCCAAGCCGCCGGTTCGGCGTAAACCGCCCACCAGCTACAAGGCCAGTGCCCCGTGCGAGGTTTGGATCTGGGATATAACCTGGCTGCCCGGGCCCATCGCAGGCATGTTTTTTTACCTCCACCTGATCGTGGACATCTTCAGCCGCAAGGTCGTGGGATGGGAAGTTCATGAACGCGAGAGTGCGGAGCTGGCGGCGATGCTGATCCGCAAGGCGGTTCTGGCTGAGGGATGCACCCTGCGCCCAATGGTTCTGCATGCCGATAACGGTAGCCCCCTCTCGGGACATTGCTTCGCAATGCCCTGCCGGGCAAGGAATGAAGGGTGCGACGATGAAAACCGCCATGGAAAAGCTTGGCATCATCGCGTCTTACAGCCGTCCGCGCGTGAGCAATGATAACCCGTTCTCGCAGGCCCTGTTCCGAACATGCAAATACCGCCCAGACTGGCCCGCAAAGGGCTTTGCAACCAAGAGAGATGCACACAGGCTTGGGTGAAATCTTTCGTGCCGTGGTACAACGAAGAGCATCTCCACAGCGCCATCCGCTTCGTCACCGCAGATGAGCGCCATGCTGGTCAGGATGGAACGAAGCTGAAAAGCCGTAACAATCTCTATGCAAATGCACGCGCACAAAACCCAGAACGCTGGTCAGGTAAAACCCGCAACTGGCAACCTGCCGGACCCGTCTGGCTCAACCCAGAAACCGAAATCAGCGCCCCTGAAATCAGAGACGCCGCATGAAAGCGGCGGACAACTTCTTTGACAAACACCGATGGCTCTGTTGCAAACATTTCATCGAGCCGCATTTACCCTTTCGCTGGACGGATTCAGGCTGCGAGCTGCTGTTCGAGCCAGGTCATGGTCTCTGACATGACGCAGGGTCCGATGCCGAAGGCGCGCTCAATCACGGGCTCTTTTGCAAACTTCGCCGGGCGTCCCCATTTTTAAGTCTAGCCAGGCAGGAGGGATGAGCCATGAACGATTTCAAAGGACGCCATTTCACCGGTGAGATCGTACTTTGGGCGGTTCGGTGGTACTGCCCGTATGGGATCCGCTGACCGGCAGGGCATTGCGTTAGCAATGCCCCGAGAGGGGGTTACCGTGACCTCGAAACCATGATGGCGGAGCGCGGCGTTCAGGTCGATCACAGCACGATTTACCGTTGGGTGCAGAAGTACGCCCCCGAAATGGAGCGCCGGATGCGCTGGCAATGGCGGCGGTCGATGTCAGACAGTTGGCGGGTTGATGAAACCTACATCAAGGTCCGGGGCAAGTGGACGTATCGATATCGGGCTGTCGACAAGCGGGGCAATGCCATCGATTTCTAGTTGTCTTTGACCCGCAATGCGAAGCCGGAAAAACGCTTTCTGGACAAGGCGTTAAAGGGCTGCAAGGATTGGGAAAAGCCAACGAAAATCAACACGGATAAGACTGGTTGCTACAGCCAGGCCATTCGCGAGTTGAGGGAGGAGGGCAAGTGCTCAAAGGATGTCGAACACCGCCTGGTCAAATATCGGAACAACGTCATCAAGGCTGATCACGGCAAGCTGAAACAACTGATAAAACCAGTACGCGGCTTCAAAACGATGAAAACCGCCTACGCCACCATCAAAGGAATTGAGGTCATGCGCGCGTTGCGAAAAGGTTAGGCTGCGGCCTTCAATCTGACACGCTATCCCATCGGCGAAAAACGCATGATTGAGCGCGCCTTCCGCGTCGGACCCTGCGTCATGTCAGAGACCATGACCTGACTCGAACAGCAGCTCGCAGCCTGAAACCGTACAGCGAAAGGGTAAATGCGGCTCGATGAAATGTTTGCAACAGAGCCCTTTGAACTATATTCAGCTAATGTTAGAACTCTTCCCAGCCGTCGTTACTCAACGCTAGATTTCCATTACTTGCATGCGTCAACCTAGCCGGTGTTAAGTCTTGCGAACTATTGGTTGGGGTGGGTGTTTGAGTTGATCTTCTTCGGGTTCCTGCGTCAGTTGGGCCAGTATTAAATGACTGAGAAGAGTGTTGTAGGCCTTTTACTTCTTCTGCAAGCACCATGCTAGCTGCTGTCACTTCTTCAAATGAAGCCACCTGCTTTTGCGTGTTTTGGTCAATGAGCGCCACTGAAGCGTTTATTTCAGAGATACCACTGACTTGTTCAGAAATTGCTTGGGCAACTTCTTGAATTTTTCCTGAAACATCTACAACGCTTTCCGAGATACTTTGCAACGAGGTTTCTGCGTCTTTTACTTTGGCGACCCCATCTGATACGGCGGAATCGCTGCGGGAAATAACTTCGGCGATTTCTGAGGCAGCATCGCTTGCGCGTTGGGCGAGTTGGCGCACCTCTGAGGCGACAACGGAGAAGCCACGGCCTGCTTCACCGGCGCGCGCCGCTTCAACACCAGCATTTAGTGCAAGCAGATTGATTTGGAAGGAAATATCGTTAATCACACTAACGACCTGGGAGATTTCGTTTGAGGCCGCGTCAATTCTATTCATCGCTTCACCTGCTTCAGCGGCGACCACACCACCAGCTGTAGCCGTGTCGCGTGCGGCGCGGGCGTCTTCGCTGGCACTTGAGATATTGTGGTTGACTTGTCTTATGCTTGCAGAAAGCTCTTCTAAGGCTGCGGAGGTTTCTTCGAGGGAGGCTGCATTTTGTTCTGACTGCTTTGACAGACCATTTGATGTATCGTGCAGCTCTCTCGAGGAGTGGGATAAGTTATCTGCCGCGCCAGAAATATCGCCGATAAGCTTTTTCAACGAGGATATCATTGAGTTTGTATTGTTCTGTAGATCCAAGAAGGCGCCTTGGAAGTTACCTTGCATGCTGTGGGTGAGATCACCTGCAGCAATACGTTCCAGAGTTTTTCCGATCTCAACCAGCCCGACATCGACCGTATCCATCAACTCGTTTATGCCTTGCGATAACTGGGCCAAGGTTGGGTCATCGAATTTTGCGTCAACGCGCGATGTGAAATTGCCTGCTTTTGCCTCATTCACAACAGCACCAATCGAGTTGCCCAAGTTTTGCATCATTGCGCGGCGTTCTTTCTTGGTCTCTTCTTCGCGGGCTTCTTTTTCTTTGGCAAATTCTGCTTCTCTTTTGGCGGCTTTTTCTTTCTCGGTGTTCAGTTCTTCGAGTTCTTTTGTTGCTTTTACTTGCTCTTCGTTGAGCTGTTCCATTCGTATCGCGTTTTGGCGGAAATCCTCAGCAGCGCGTGCCAATTCACCGATCTCGTCTTGGCGCTGGGTTTCGGGAACCTCGGTGTTTAGCGCACCATTTGATACCAGAACGACGGCATCTGTCAGGTTTTTCATGGGGGCTGCGATACCGCGGGACACGGTGAGAGAGGCTAGAATTGCGAATGCGATTGTCGCGATCGAGACACTGCCAATCCACATCAAAGCAGTAGGCAGTTTTGAGAGCAGTTCGGCTCGGTCTTTCTGCAACACGAAGACCCAACGATCATCGCCAAATTCAATGCTGCTTGCAAAACCGATGACCTGGTTTCCTGTTAGCCCAACGGTTTCAAAATTGGTTGATTCTCCGTTCAGGGCCTTTGCGATGTGATCTCCGTCTACGCTAGTTTGCAGGATATCATCGCCGTCAGTCTGTACCGAATCTGTGCGCAATAGAAAGTCTGCGCCGACGATGAACCCATCTGCGGTTTCGCCGATATTTTCGACGGTACTGGCTGCCTTGTTGAATTTATCGATCGGCATTTGATAAGCGATCACGCCAAGCAATGCTCCTTGTTCATTGAAAACGGGTCGGGACATAAAGGCGGCCGGGGCAAAGGCGCTTGGCTCATACGGGGTAAAGTCAATATGTACGGCAGGATCCGAGATTGTGTTATCAATGGCTTCCCGGAACGCGTCGGCGAGGCCAGTGTCTTTCCAAGGGCCAGTCAACACATTGGTCGCATAATCGTTTTCTTTGAACACGCTATAGATCACGTTGCCTTCGGTATCGAAGAGGAAGACATCATAATATCCCATATCGTTTTGGACGCGGTCGAAAAATGGATGATATGTCGCATGGATAAACCCGTAGCTGCCGTTCGTGTTGCCATTAACCAATAGATCTTTCTGGCCCGCCGGGTTGGGATTTTCGGTGATAAAGACGCGTTTTAGCGTTGTTTCGGCCTCATCCCCCATAGATGCATAGCTATCGCTAAGCGCGATTATGGCATTTGCAATTGCTTTATCTTCGGCTCGCAGGCGCAGATCACGCTCTACCTCATTCACAAGTTGCTGTATTCGGCTAGATTTCACCTCGCCAACCATGCGCAATCTTTCGTAACCCGCTTCGGTCAGAAACGAGCCGAAAATAAAGGTACTGGCTATGCCCAAGGTCAATGCCGTAAACACGGAAATCGCAACGATGATCGCAGGGAGCTTTACCCCAATTTTTGCATTCTTAAACATAGCGAGAACTCGCCCCCTTTTCGTCTGGCAGAAAGCCGAACCAAGCACATAATCGCCTAAATGGCTGCGCGCAGGATGCACCCAAACAAGTAAATATTCAGTTTAGGCCTTAATCGTCTGACAAATATATGTTTTTTAACTTCGCGCCGTGCTGCCGCCGATGGCTTGGGTGAGTTTCTGCGCGGCTTCGATGACAGCGCGACTCAGGCTTTCAATCTCTGCCGCGCTGATCCGGCTGGTTGGGCCAGACACGGAGATCCCGGCAATGGCCTCATTGTTCATATCAAACACCGGCGCGGCGATGCATCGCATTCCGGGGTTCTTTTCTTCGTTATCGACTGAAAACCCGTTGGCTCGAATGGTGTGCAGATGTTGTTTTAGGGCTTGCATGTCGGTGATCGAATAGTCGGTAAAGCGTTGTAAAGTCGTAGCTTTTAGAAGCCGTTCGAGGCGATCTTGGTCCATATGGGCCAGCAAGGCCTTGCCGATCCCAGAAGCATGCATGGGCGATAAGGTGCCTGGAGGAAAGAAGGCGCGGATATTTGCATGGGTTTCCACCTGACTTAGAAACAACACCGCACCGTCTTGTTCGACCCCAAGATTTGCGGTTTCTCCGGTCGCTTCCATGAGCTTGCGCATGATGGGGCGGGCGCGATCAACGAGGCTGGTGCGTCTGAGAAACCGGGCACCTATAACAAAGGCGCGCGGTCCGATATGCCAGACCTGTTCTTGATGGTCGAACTCAACCAATCCGCGCCCTTCAAGCGTTACAAGAATGCGATACACGGTTGCTGGCGATTGGCCTGTTTCATTGGCCAGAGCGGTTAATGGCTTGCCTTGGGCCGCGCTCAAATACTCGAAAACCTGCATCGCACGGTCAAGGGATTTGATCGTGTTCTGAGCGGTTTTGTCATCCCATCCGCGGGGGCGGCCGCGCGCTTTGCGCGTGCTCGATGTGCCTGATTGGTCCGATTCCATGCGCGCTTTATTTCATATGAAAGAATAATTCACCATATGAAAAACTCAAGCGCTTGATATTGGTTAACAAATCTTCGCGAAGCCAAAATGAAAGAATATTTCAAAATAATTCCCATCAGATCCCAACCCCTCTATTATGCCGGGAACGACATTGAGGAGACCTTCCATGAGCTTTCAAAATCCTGTTTTCATTCCAGGTCCAACCAATATCCCCGAAAGCCTACGCAAGGCCTGTGATATGCCCACGATTGACCATCGCTCGCCGCTTTTTGGTCAGATCCTGCATCCTGCGCGGGAAGCGGTTCGCAAGATTCTCAAGAGTGATACGGCCCAAATCTTCATTTTTCCGGCAACGGGCACAGGGGGCTGGGAGACGGGGCTGACCAACACGCTCTCATCTGGGGATAAGGTTTTGGCGGCGCGCAATGGGATGTTTAGCCATCGCTGGATTGATATGTGCCAGCGCCATGGTCTGGATGTGCAAATCGTGGAAACCCCTTGGGGCGCGGGCATTCCGGCAGATCGCTATGAAGAGATCCTAAGCGCGGATACCGCTCATGAGATCAAGGCCGTCCTTGCAACGCATAACGAAACCGCCACTGGCGTGACATCCGATATTGCCGCTATCCGCCGCGCGCTAGATGCTGCAGGCCACCCGGCGATGCTGTTCGTGGATGGGGTGTCTTCGATTGCTTCGATAGATTTTCGCTTTGATGAATGGGGCGTGGATATTGCGGTGACTGGCTCGCAAAAAGGCTTCATGCTGCCTGCGGGTCTGGCCATTGTGGGCTTTTCCCCCAAGGCGATGGCGGCAACCAAGACCGCTGCCCTGCCGCGGACTTTCTTTGATGTGCATGATATGGCAAAGGGCTATGCGGCCAATGCCTACCCCTATACGCCTGCTGTGGGTCTGCTGAACGGTCTTAACGAGGCTTGCCGCATGCTGCTTGAGGAAGGGCTTGAAAATGTCTTTGCCCGCCATGCCCGTATTGCAACCGGAGTGCGCGCTGCGGTACAGGCATGGGGGCTGGAGCTGTGCGCGCAGGATCCGTCGGTTTATTCTGATACGGTCAGCGCCATTCGCACGCCCGAAGGCTTTAATGCCACCGATATCGTTACACATGCGGCAGAAAAATATGGCGTCGCTTTCGGGGTTGGTCTGGGCGAGGTTGCGGGCAAAGTCTTCCGCATCGGCCATCTTGGCAGCTTAACCGATGTGATGGCCCTGTCTGGCATCGCAACCGCAGAGATGTGCATGGCCGATTTGGGGCTGGATATCAAACTGGGCTCTGGCGTCGCAGCCGCGCAAGAGCATTATCGCAGCGCGCCTGCCGCAGCCCAGCAGCCAGCCCATCAAGACGCGGCATAAAGAGGATAAGACGATGTATATTCCCAGCTACGAGGACATGCTTGACGCCCATAAGCGGATTGAACCTTATATTCGCCGCACGCCGGTGCGAAGCTCTGATTATCTGAGCGAACTGGCGGGCTGCGAGCTGTTCTTCAAATGCGAGAATTTCCAAGAGCCGGGCGCGTTCAAGGTGCGCGGTGCGTGCAATGCCGTCTTTGGGCTGGATGAGGCGCAAGCGGCCAAGGGCGTTGCCACCCATTCCTCGGGCAACCACGCCTCTTGTCTCTCTTACGCAGCGATGAAGCGCGGGATTCCTTGCAATGTGGTGATGCCGCGCACGGCGCCCCAGGCGAAAAAGGATACGGTGCGTCGCTATGGCGGGGTAATCACCGAATGTGAGCCCTCAACCACCTCGCGCGAAGCCACCTTTGCTGAGGTCCAGGCCGCAACAGGCGGCGATTTTGTGCATCCTTATAACGATCATCGGGTGATCGCGGGGCAGGGGACGTGCTCTAAAGAATTTATGGAGCAAACCGACGGTCTGGACATGGTTGTTGCGCCCATTGGCGGGGGCGGTATGGTCTCGGGCACCTGCTTGACACTCTCGACCCTAGCGCCAGAAACCAAGATCATCGCCGCAGAACCAGAACAGGCCGATGATGCCTATCGCAGCTTTAAGGCGGGCTATATTATCGCCGATGATGCGCCCAAGACCATTGCCGATGGGCTTTTGGTGCCGCTCAAGGATCTGACTTGGCATTTTGTCTCCAACCACGTCTCCGAGATCTACACCGCCTCCGATCAAGAGATCATTGATGCGATGAAACTGATCTGGAAACATTTGCGCATCGTGATGGAACCCTCTTCGGCGGTGCCTCTGGCGACTGTCTTGAAAAACCCTGAGGCCTTTAAGGGCAAGCGCGTGGGGCTGATCATCACCGGCGGCAATGTGGATCTGGACAAGCTGCCTTGGCTGAACAATCCGTCGCAGTAATTTGGGTTGGTTTCCTATTGGAAATATGTTTACGATAGGAAACATCAATGCAGAGCGCGTTTTCTTAATCCCATCGACAAACCTGGAGTGACCCCATGAAAGATATGAGCAACCTTGATGAATTCGAAGTGGGCTTTAACATCCCGGCCAAACCGGGCATGGATGAGGCTGATATCCAGACCCCGGCCCTTGTGCTGGATCTTGACGCGCTTGAGCGCAATATCAAGAAGATGGGCGATTATGCCAAGGATCACGGTATGCGCCACCGCACCCATGGCAAGATGCATAAATCGGTTGATGTGCAAATGCTGCAAGAAAGCCTTGGCGGGGCCTGCGGTGTTTGCTGCCAGAAAGTCTCTGAGGCCGAGGTTTTTGCCCGTGGCGGCATTCAGGATATTCTCGTCTCCAACCAAGTGCGCAATGCGGCTAAGATCGACCGCCTTGCCCGCCTGCCCAAACTGGGGGCGCGCACCATTTGCTGTGTCGATGACCTGACAAATGTGGCCGATCTGTCCGCAGCCGCGCAAAAGCATGGCACCCAGATCGAATGCCTTGTAGAAATTGACTGCGGGGCAGGGCGCTGCGGCGTCACCACCACGCCAGAGGTCGTCGAAATCGCCAAGGCCATTGACGCATCTGAGGGGCTGAAATTCTCCGGCATCCAGGCCTATCAGGGCGCGATGCAGCATCTTGACGACTATAACGACCGTAAAGCCAAGATTGATATCGCTGTTGCCATGGTCAAAGACGCGGTTGATACGCTCAAGACCGAAGGGCTTGACTGCGATATCGTTGGCGGTGGCGGCACCGGCTCCTATTACTTTGAATCCAATTCCGGCGTGTATAACGAGCTTCAATGCGGCTCTTATGCCTTTATGGATGCCGATTATGGCCGCATTCTGGATAAGGACGGCAATCGGATTGATCAGGGCGAGTGGGAAAATGCCTTTTTCATTCTGACCAGCGTGATGAGCCATGCCAAGGCGGATAAAGCCATCGTCGATGCAGGCCTTAAGGCGCAATCGGTCGATAGTGGCCTGCCCACCGTCTTTGGCCGCGATGATGTGGAATATATCAAATGCTCCGATGAGCATGGCGTGGTTATGGATCCCAGCGGCGCACTCAAAGTCAATGACAAGCTCAAGCTGGTGCCGGGCCACTGTGACCCTACCGCCAATGTGCATGATTGGTATGTGGGTGTGCGGGGCGGCAAGGTCGAATGCGTCTGGCCAGTTTCGGCGCGCGGCCACGCTTACTGAACTCTTCCCTAAACATGGCAAAGCCCGTCTCTTGCGGCGGGCTTTGTGTTTGCAGCACGTGCAACCCAAGGAGACCCAGATGCTGATCATACCTGAACGCGAAATTGCCGATCTGATGAGCCGCGAGGCCGCTTTTGACGCTGTTGAAAAGGTCTTTGCTGCCATGGCCGCAGGCGATGCCTATAACTTTCCGGTGGTGCGCGAGGCGATCGGACATGAAGATGCGCTTTATGGCTTTAAGGGCGGCTTTGATCGCGCCGGGCTAACGCTGGGTCTCAAGGCGGGCGGATATTGGCCCAACAATTTGGAAAAGCGCGGGCTGATCAATCACCAATCCACCGTGTTCCTGTTTGATCCTGACACTGGCAAACCCATGGCGATGGTGGGGGGCAATCTGCTCACCGCGCTGCGCACCGCTGCGGCCTCTTCGGTGTCCATCAAGCATTTGGCGCGCGAAGATGCCAAAACCATCGGTATGATTGGCGCAGGTCACCAAGCCACGTTCCAGCTGCGCGCCGCTTTAGAGCAGCGCAAATTCGAAAAGGTGATTGGCTGGAACTACCACCCCAAAATGCTGCCCAATATCGAAAAAGTTGCAACCGAGGCGGGCCTGCCCTTTGAGGCGGTCGATCTGCCCGGTATGGCCGAAGCTCATGTGATTATTTCCATCACCTCCGCCTTTTCGCCCTCGCTTATGGCGGATCATGTGAGCCCTGGCACCCATATTGCCTGCATGGGCACGGACACCAAAGGCAAGCAAGAGGTTGAATCCGCGTTGCTCACACGCGCCGCGGTGTTCACCGATGAGGTCGCCCAATCCATCTCCATTGGCGAAGCCCAGCACGCCATCGCTGAGGGGCTTATTCAGGACACCGATATCGCTCAGCTCGGCGCAGTCATTAACGGCACCCATCCGGGCCGGAGCGCGCAGGATCAAATCACGCTGTTTGACGGAACAGGCGTCGGCCTGCAAGATCTCGCCGTCGCCGCAGCCGTGGTGGATTTAGCCATAGATAAAGGCATCGCAATCGAGGTTGATTTTTAAAACCGAAACCCGCAAATTTCCTGCCCAGCGCGCATGCGCGAGGGGGAGCCTCCCCCAGCCGCGCGCTTGGTAAATCGCAAGAAAATAAACCATATCAATGCCTTGCAGCGTCGCAAATCCCTCAACCCGGCGCCCCCTTCATTTGGCTAAAAATACCTTGCGGGGGTGTGGGGGTGCAAAACCCCCACTCGGAAACCAGTCCTTAACCCCGCGCACGCACCCCTCACGCAATCTTAACCAATCCCGCGTAGAACTCCTCGCACGAAGCTTCTAAGACGCGCGCTGTCAATGTGGCTGGAGCATGGGCATGTGGAGCCTGGCTAAGTTCTCTTTCGTCACGATGGCGCGGATAGGAAATGATGAGCAACCACCGGTTCACTGCTATTGACACGCAGTGTTCATCGATGTCTGACGGGCCCGTTCCCTGTCCGAATGCTAATCTTCCTTTATATATGCAAAACTCCGGTGGAATGGCTCCATGCGGGGGCTTTTGTCGTGCCCATCTCTTTACCCGACATTACTCTGCGGCAACCGCGCTTTGATCGGCGGGGCCTATACGCGCGGCGCAGAATTTGAACTCTGGGATTTTCCCGAACGGGTCGAGCTGCGGGTTGGTGAGGAAATTCGCCGGAGCCTCCACAAAGCAGAAGGGAATAAAGAGCATCCCCGGTGTGACATCGCGATCGGCCCGCAAGGTCAGCGTGATTGCCCCGCGCCGCGTCTCGACCGTCACTTGCTGGCCGCGCTCAAAGCCCATACGCCCAATATCCTTGGGATGCATCGAGACAATGGCTTCACCCTCTTGGGCGTTCAGATGCGTGGCGCGGCGGGTCATGGCGCCAGTGTGCCAATGCTCAAGCAATCGCCCGGTCGTGAGCACCAGTGGGAACTCCTCATCGGGCAGCTCATCGGGCGGCACCAGATCGGTTGGCACCAGTTTTGCCTTGCCGCTCTTGGTGGGGAACCCATCATAAAAGATGATCTCTTCGCCCGGCCCATCGCTTGATTTCACCGGATAGGTCACAGACCCTTCGCGCATGAGCCGATCCCATGTGATATTATCAAGGCTTGGCATATTCGCGGCCATCTCGTCATAGACGGCCCCAACATCCGCATAGTCCCAATCAAGGCCCGAGCGCTGCGCCATTTCCACCAGCAATTTCCAATCTTGGCGAGCCGCGCCAGGAGGGGTGCGCACGGGCAGGGCGATCTGCACTTGGCGGTTGGAATTGGTATAGGTGCCCGGCTTTTCCGGCTGGGCAGAGGCAGGCAGGATCACATCCGCAAACCAGGCGGTTTCGGTGAAAAAGATATCCTGCACCACCAGATGCTCAAGCATCGCCAAAGCGGCGCGCGCATGATGTTGATCGGGGTCGGACATGGCCGGGTTTTCGCCCTGCACATACATCGCGCGCACGCGCCCTTCATGGATTGCGCCCATGGTTTCCACCACGGTGAGCCCTTTCTGGGGATCGAGGCTGCGGCCCCATTGATCCTCATAACGGGCGCGAATATCGGCATTTTCAACCGACATATAGTCTGGGTAGGTGATCGGGATCAGCCCCGCATCCGAGGCACCCTGCACATTATTTTGCCCCCGCAGCGGGTGAATGCCAGTGCCAGGGCGACCGATTTGCCCGGTGATCAGCGAAAGCGCAATCAGACAGCGCACATTATCCGTGCCATGCACATGTTGGCTCACGCCCATGCCCCAAAAGATGATCGCCCGCTCGGCCCCGGCAAAGACCCGCGCCAGCTCACGCAGATAGCTTGCCTTTACGCCGCAGATTTCGGACATGGCTTCGGGGGTGTAATCCTTGACCTTTTCACGCAGCGCCTCAAAGCCGTCGAGATTGGCTTGCACATATTGCGCATCATAAAGCTGCTCGTCGATGATCGTGTGGATCATGGCATTGAGCATAGGCACATCGCGGCCCGGCTCAAACAGCACGGGATGGCTGGCATGGCGCATCATTTCTTGTTTGCGCGGATCAAAGACCATGACGCGCGCACCGCGCTTGGCTGCTTGCTTGAAATAGGTTGCGGCGACTGGGTGGTTTTGCTCTGGGCGGCAGCCGATCATCATGATGCAATCGCTGTCATCTGCGGCGGTAAAGGGCGCAGAGACCGCCCCTGAGCCGACCCCTTCCATCAAGGCCGCGACGGATGAGGCATGGCACAGCCGGGTGCAGTGATCGACATTATTGGTGCCAAAGCCCTGGCGGATATATTTCTGGAACAGATAGGCCTCTTCATTGGTGCCTTTGGCGCTGCCAAAACCCGCAACGGCCTGCCCGCCAATGCTATCGCGCACCTTGGTCAAACCAGAGGCGGCAAATTCCATCGCCTCTTCCCAGCTGGCCTCGCGGAACACGTCCGAGATATTGGCAAAGCTCATCTGCGCATCGGCGCGTTTGGGCGCATCTTCGCGGCGGATCAGGGGTTTGGTGAGGCGCTCGGGCGACATCACGTAATCCATGCCAAAGCGCCCCTTAACGCAGAGCTTGCCACGATTGGCGGGGCCTTGGCGGCCATCGACTTTCAGGATCTGATTATCTTTGACGCTGATTTCGGTTTGACAGCCCACGCCGCAGAAGGGGCAGACAGAGGGCTTTTTCTCGACGTCAAAAACTTCGCGCTTGGTGGCGCTTTCATCAAGCAGCGTCTTTTCCATGAGCGCGCCGGTCGGGCAGGCTTGCACGCACTCGCCGCAACCCACGCAGGTGGAGAGCCCCATCGGGTCAGAGATATCAAAGACGGGCACCGCATCCATGCCGCGATGGGCCATGCCGATCACGTCATTTACCTGCACTTCGCGGCAGGCGCGTTCGCATAGGCCACAAGAGATGCAGGCATCAAGATTAACGGCGATTGAGGGATGAGAGGCGTCATGAAACACGCTATCCACGGGGATATCCTGTTTTGCGCCAGGGCGCCCAGACGGGTAGCGGGCCTTGTCCAAACCGGCGAGCTCGGCCTGTTGCCAGAAATGGCTTTGCGGGTCAGGGCTTTGATCGCGCGCGGGCATATCGGAGGCAAGAAGGTCAAAGACCATTTCGCGGCTTTTCTGGGCCCGCGCCGTTTGAGTGCGCACGATCATGCCCTCTTTAGGCTTGCGTAGACAGGAGGCGGCCAGCACGCGCTCGCCCTCAATCTCGACCATACAGGCGCGGCAATTGCCGTCCTCGCGCAGATCGGGCACATCCGGTTTCCAGCACAGATGCGGGATGGCCACGCCTTCGCGGCGGGCAACCTCCCAGATGGTTTCGCCGCCATTTGCCGTGACTTGGCGATCATCGAGCGTGAATGTAATAGTGGCTTGATCGAGGCTCATTATTGCACCTCCTCATGGCTTTTCCCGCCAGATGCGAACTCTTCGGGGAAATGTTTCATCAATTGTTTTACGCAGTTTCCGGCCGCTTGCCCGAGCCCGCAGATCGAAGCATCGCCCATAACTGTCAAAAGATCGTTATAGAGACCCGCATTCGTATCGCCCGCTTGCAAAAGGCGCACCATTTTGTCGGTGCCCGAGCGGCAAGGGGTGCATTGACCACAGCTTTCATGGGCAAAGAATTTCATCGTATTGAGCGCCGCGCCATGCACGCTGTCGTGCTGCGACAGGATCACCACCGCATGCGAGCCGATAAAGCCGCCCTCTTTTTCCCAAGTGCCAAAATCCATCGCTCGATCCGCCATAGAGGCAGGAAAGATGCCGCCCGAGGCCCCGCCGGGAAAGAAGGCCTTGAACTCATGCCCCTCGGCCATGCCGCCGCAATAATCCTCAATCAGACGGATGAGCGGGATACCGGCGGGCGCGATTTTCACACCGGGCTCTTTCACGCGACCAGAGACGGAAAAGGCACGCGGGCCTTTGTGGTTCTCATTCCAGCCTTGATCAGCAAACCATTGCGGGCCGTTGGCGAGAATATCAGGGATCCAGCTTACGGTTTCAATATTGTGATTGAGGGTCGGGCGACCAAAGAGCCCACGTTCAGCAATGAAGGGCGGTTTATGGCGGGGCAGCCCGCGCTTGCCCTCAATGCTTTCGATCATCGCGCTTTCTTCGCCGCAAATATACGCCCCCGCGCCGCGCCGCAGCTCCATGGGCACCAGATCCAAATCAGAGGCATTGAGCGCGTCAATCTCGCGGCGCAGGATTTCGAGGATATGGGGATATTCGTCGCGCATATAGATATAGATGCGCTCACAGCCCACCACGCGCGCGGCGATCTGCGCGCCCTCTAGCATGCGGTGCGGTTTGCGCTCTAGCCACCAGCGGTCCTTAAAGGTGCCCGGCTCGCCCTCATCACCATTCACGGTCATCAAGCGCGGGCCTGCATAGCTGCGCACAAAGCCCCATTTGGTGCCCGCCGGAAAGCCCGCCCCGCCAAGGCCGCGCAGCCCGGCATCAGACATGGTTTCCACCGCGGCATCGGCGCTAATCTCACCTGCAAGAACCCGGCCCAGCACCTGATAGCCCCCGGCGGCGCGATAGGCGGCAAGGTCTTCGTAAGGGTCGGGGGCAGGGCTGGAATTGTCGTTCTGGATCGCCTGCAACAGGCTGTCCACCGTGCAATGTTTATAAATGCGTTTGCCAATGGTGGCGGCGGGCGCGCTGTCACATTGACCAATGCAAGGCGCCGCAATCACGCGCACTTGGCTGGGATCCACGGCGGCGCGCAGCTGCTCGATCAGCTCATATGCGCCCATCAGCTCTTCGCTCACGCCGGTGGCGATGCGCACAGTGACCGGCGGGGGCGCGCTCTCGCCTTCGCGCACCACATCGAAATGGTCATAAAAGCTCGCCACTTCAAAGACTTCCACCTGCGCGAGGCGAAACAGCTCGGCCAGAGCGGCGATATTGGCGGCGCTGATATGACCATGGGTGTCTTGAATGACATGCAAAGCCTCAATCAGCATATCGCGCCTGAGCGGCATATCCCCAAGCAAATCTGCAAGAGCGGAGACATCACCATCACTCACCTGCCGCCCTTTGGGCAGCGAGGGATCTCGGCGTTTGAAGGTCTTGGCTGGCACGTGGCTGTTCATAATCCTATCGCTTTGCTAGGGGCGCATTTCGCGTCTTATTACAAAATGTCGCAGGGCGCGCTAAGGTTCCTTCCGGCAAAATTTCCGTCAAACGCGACTTGGCATTGGTTTTCTCAAGCGCTGTGTTATCTATCGGAAACTTTTTGCACTCGCCGCGCCGCTGGACTAGAGCCGGGACAGAACGCGGCGCAAAAGCGAGAGAGTATGCCCCCGATTGAGTTGATCCTTTACGCCAGCGCGGTTCTGCTGATTGCCGGGATGATCAAGGGGTTTGTGGGTCTTGGCTTGCCCGCGATTGCGATTGCGCTTTTGGCGTTTCGGATCGAGACGCGCGAGGCCGTGGCCCTGGTGATTATGCCCATGTTTGTGAGCAATCTGTGGCAATATCTGCGCGGGCCGGATCGGTTGGGGACCGTGCGGCGTCATTGGCGCTTTGCTTTGGTGATTGGCGTTGTGGTCGCAGCGACGGTGTTTGTGAGCCAAGATGCCCCGGACCGAGTGCTGCGCGGCATTCTTGGGCTTCTTGTTCTGCTTTTTTGTTTGCTCAGCTGGCGCAATCTGGTGCCCGTGATCCCTGCGCAGCGCATGCGCATATTTGAATTTCTCAGTGCCTTTGTGAGCGGTCTGGTCGGGGGGCTGACGGCGGTTTGGGCACCGGTTCTGGCGGCTTATCTTTCGGCCCGCCAGCTTGAACGGGACGATTTTGTGCAGGTTTTTGGCTTTCTGGTCTCAGCCGGCAGCATTGGGATTTTGCTCACCTATCCCAGTGTTGGATTTGCCTCTGGTGTGGATTTCCTGATCTCGACTTGGCTTTTGGTGCCCACATTGCTTGGCTTTACACTTGGAGAAGTGGTTCGCAAACGGGCCGAGCCGGGCCTGTTTCGCACGATTTTCCTGATTGCCTTTGCGATGGTGGGGCTGAACCTATTGCTGCGCGCGGCCCTTGTCTAGCTCATGTCTAGCGCATGCGAACCGGCTCGGCCGCAGGTGACGCGGCCATGACCACCTGATTGCGTCCACCGTTTTTAGCTTGGTAAAGCGCCTCATCCGCCTGACGAATGGCGTTTTCAATGTCTTTTGCTTGGGCGCAGAGTGAGCCACCGATTGAAATAGTGATCTGCAACGACTGCCCCTCTGTATGAACGACCGCAGCCTCGACACCGGCCCTGAGAGCTTCGGCGGTTGCTTGCGCGTCTTTCAGGCAAGAGCTGGCGAGGAAGATGATGAATTCCTCACCGCCAAAGCGGCACACGATATCTTGCGGGCCGACTTGCGCCTGCAAAATAGCTGCAACATGGGCGATTGCGGCATCGCCTGCCAAGTGGCCATAGGTGTCATTTACGCGTTTGAAATGATCAATATCCACCATCAGGGACACGCCATATTGCTCGGGCTTATCTTCCATTATCTGAAAGAAAAAATCGCGCGTGGCAACATTGGTCAGCCGGTCACGATTGACCAAGCGGCGCAGCTCATTGGACAGGCGCCAGTTCAAGAGCATCAAATAATTCACCGCAAATAACATGGGAAACGCCACAAGCAGCGTCATTGCGGTCGCCCTGCCGCGCACAAACGGCTGTAGCTCAGGGGGATAGTTGACGCTAACATGAACCATTGTGGCCATCATGCAGAATGTTGTGCCGAGAATCGAAAAGGCAAACACGCGCCTAAGGTTGCGAACCTCCAATAGATGCGAAATTTTTTTCCCAAACAACGCACAATCTCCCTGCCGCAGGGCTAAGATATACGCAACATGTAAAGATCTGCCTAACTTTCGCTGATTGCGCCCAAGGGGCCGGGCCTGCGCTCTTCGCTAAGCAGCACATTGGCTTCCACCTCACCAGCGCCGGGCAGGGACATGATACGACGGCGTAGGACGCGTTCGAAATCGGGCAGATCGCGCGCCACGACACGCAGGCGGTAATCATAGCGCCCCAGCACATATTCGATGGTTTGCACCTCTGGAATGGCGCGGGCGGCGCGTTCAAAATCTTCAAGGCTCACACGGCCCTTGGTGGCCAGCTTGATCCCAAGAAACACCGTCACGCCAAAGCCAAGCGCGCCGGTGTCCACATCCAGCCGCGCGCCGCTTATGATACCGGCATCGCGCAGCCGCCGGATACGCCGCCAACAGGCAGGCTGCGATAGGCCAAACTCTCGCCCAAGCGCGCGCGCCGACGCATTCGCATCCCTTTCCAGCGCGCGCAGCAATGCGCGGTCTATATCATCAAGTGCGATCATAGCGGCAGGGCTTCGCTCGCATGCACCCGCGCCACATGCATGAGCGCTTCAACATCGGAAATATGGGGCAAAATCAGCAGCTTTTCACGGTAGATTTGCTGGTAATGCGCCATATCGCGGGCAATCACCGACAATCGCACATCCACTTGCCCCAAGAAGGTCTGGATCTCCAGCACCTCTGGCACCTCGCGCGCCGCAGCGATAAAGGCCTCAAAGGCGCGGGGCTGGGTTTTATCGAGTGTGACACGCAACGAAACCTCCACCTCATAGCCCAAAGCAGGCCAATGGATGACCCCGCGCACGCCCTTTAGAACACCAGTCTCGCGAAGCCGCTCTAGCCGCCGTGTGAGCGTCGAGGCCGTAACCCCCGCGCGCTCCGCCAGCTCTGACATGGCGATCTCCGGCGCGGCTTGATATTGGCGCAAGATCCGCCGATCCGTGTCGTCGAGTTGTTTCATTGCGTCTCAGCACAGCGCATATAGGACGCATGTGCTCGAATCGGGGTGAAATCCTTGGGGTAGGTCTCCCAGATAGAACCGTCAAAAGGCCCGTTTGACTGACCACTTCGCGACACCCCATCAAACAGATAGCTCGTACTCTGAAGCCGCCCCCCTTGGCTGTCTAAGCTGAAATAAACCATGTTCGGTGTGGCCCCTTCGCCTCGTCCCTGGCAGGTAAATGCAACAGCCCGATAGGCCATCTTGCTGTTCCAACCCATCACTTGACCAATACGATCCCTCAGAGGATAGAACCAACTGCCCCGGCAAGTGCTGTCTTCGAACGCAACGCGCGTTCCACGGATTTGCATCACACCCGGAGCGATTGTCCCGTGTTGTGACTGCTGGCACGCTCTCTCTCTGCCATCCATAACCGTATCACGCACCCAAAGCCCATCATGCCGGTGCAGCGCATTATTATAGCGCATGCCGATATAGAAAACCCCCGCGACCAGTACCAGAAAGAGCCAAAATCGAACAGATCTCACGAATTAAATCTCCATATTTACAGAAAACTATGTATCACTTATTGCAGTTTTCTCGAATATTCTCACAAAATGCAATCATAATGAGCCCATTCCACATAAACTGCGCGCCATTCAACTTGCATGAGACAAACAAAAGGGGAAAACCATGCGCGTTTACTATGATCGCGATTGCGATGTGAACTTGATCAAAGATATGAATGTGGCGATTTTGGGCTATGGCTCCCAGGGGCATGCGCATGCGCTGAACCTGCGCGATAGCGGTGCCAAGAATGTGGTTGTCGCGCTGCGTGAGGGTTCTGCCTCTGCCGCAAAGGCGGAAGCTGAAGGTCTGAAAGTGATGGGCATTGCCGAGGCCGCTGCCTGGTGCGATCTGATCATGTTCACAATGCCCGATGAGCTTCAGGCCGAGACATACAAGAAATATGTGCATGATAACTTAAAAGAGGGCGCGGCCATGGCCTTTGCCCATGGTTTGAACGTTCATTTCGGCTTGATCGAGCCCAAAGCAGGCGTTGACGTGATCATGATGGCCCCCAAAGGTCCAGGTCACACGGTGCGCGGCGAATATACCAAAGGCGGCGGCGTGCCTTGTCTGGTGGCGGTTGATAATGATGCGACCGGCAAAGCGCTGGATATCGGCCTGTCTTACTGCTCGGCCATTGGCGGCGGTCGCTCTGGTATCATCGAGACCAATTTCAAAGAAGAATGCGAAACCGACCTCTTTGGTGAGCAGGCGGTTCTGTGCGGCGGCCTGGTTGAGCTGATCCGCATGGGCTTTGAAACCTTGGTTGAGGCGGGCTACGCCCCGGAAATGGCCTATTTCGAATGTCTGCACGAGGTGAAGCTGATCGTGGATCTGATCTATGAAGGCGGCATTGCCAACATGAACTACTCGATCTCAAACACAGCGGAATATGGCGAATATGTCTCTGGCCCGCGCGTTCTGCCCTATGATCAAACCAAGGCAGAGATGAAAGCAATCTTGCGCGACATCCAAACCGGCAAATTCGTGCGTGACTTCATGCAGGAAAATGCGGTTGGTCAGCCCTTCTTTAAAGGCACGCGCCGCATGAATGACGCGCATCAGATCGAAGAAGTTGGCGAAAAGCTGCGCGCCATGATGCCTTGGATTTCCGATGGCAAGATGGTGGATAAAGCGAAAAACTAAGGTCTTATCTCAAAGCGATATCAAAGCCCTCGCTCTGTGCGGGGGCTTTTCGTTCTTGTCACCACAACAAGCTCCTACATCTGACCGCCCGCGATCTCGATAGATTGACCGTTAACGCTGCCCGAGTTTGGCCCCACCAGCCACATCGCCGCGGCAGATACCTCTTCGGGTGCAATGAGCCGGCGATGCCTGTTGACTTTCACCATCGTTTGCCGTGCATCTTCTTCGCTCATCCCGGCGCGCTGCGCGATAGAGGTGGTGTTGCGTTCGACAATCGGAGTATCAACATAGGCCGGGCAAATGGCATTAAACGTGTAGGGCTTGCCCATGAAATCTTCGCTCAGCGCGCGCGTCAGACCAATAAGCCCATGCTTGGAGGCGCTATAGCAAGGCGCACCCGGAAGCCCGCGCAGACCCGCGATTGACGCCACAGTGATTACGCGCCCCCAATCTGTTTCTGTCATGGATCGCATGCTTTCGCGGATGGTGAGGAACGCGCCATCAAGATTGGTGGACATCATATTGCGCCAAAACGCCAGGTCCATCTTCATTAGGCTCTTGCCTTCCGCGATTCCCGCATTGGCAACGCAAATCTGGATCGGACCGCGCGCCGCGCTCGCTGCGGCAATCGTGTCCACTATGCTCTCCTCATCGCGCACATCCATCGCCATGCCGGTCATGCCCTGTGTTGCGACCGCGTCCAGCACCTCTTGCCGCCGGCCCGTGATCGTGACCTGCGCGCCCGCTGCGACCAAATCGCGCGCAATCGCAAGCCCAATGCCGGTGCCACCCCCGGTCACAAGCGCATGTTTTCCTGAAAGCGTCATGAAATCCTCCCTTAATTTCCCCGCACCCTGAGCCGCAAAAGCGCCGCCGGCAAGAGCAAACGCTACGTTAACTGCAGTGACACGTTAAACGGGTACGCCCCTTGCAGCCAGCGGCGCTCAATACTAAGACTATGTTCATAACCTCTCGGCTATGGTGTCGAGACTACAGTGATGAGGCAGTCGCGATGAAAGACCCTGTTGAAACCTATATGAACCTTGTTCCCATGGTGGTGGAGCAAACCTCGCGCGGGGAACGCGCCTATGATATTTTCTCGCGCCTGCTGAAAGAGCGCATTATTTTCCTCAACGGCCCCGTACATGATGGCATGTCTTCGCTGATCGTGGCGCAGCTTTTGCATCTTGAGGCCGAAAATCCCTCCAAAGATATTTCCATGTATATCAATAGCCCCGGCGGCGTTGTGACCTCGGGCCTGTCGATTTACGATACGATGCAATATATCAAACCCAAAGTGTCAACCTTGGTAATCGGGCAGGCGGCCTCCATGGGATCGCTCTTGCTGACCGCCGGTGAGAAAGGCATGCGTTATTCCCTGCCCAACTCGCGCGTGATGGTGCACCAGCCCTCGGGCGGCTATCAAGGTCAGGCCACCGACATCATGATTCATGCCCAAGAAACGCAGAAACTGAAAACCCGGCTCAATGAAATTTACGTGAAGCATACCGGCAATGAGCTTTCAGATGTGGAGGCCGCGCTGGAGCGGGACAACTTCATGAGCCCCGAAGAGGCGAAAGATTGGGGTCTGATTGATGAAATCGTTGAAAACCGCGTCAAAGATGACGATGCGGAGAGTTAATGTAACAGGTATGAAACCTAGAACATTTTGAGGTTGTTGCGCCCCGCACAAACGCCTAGACAGGGAGATACAACTGTGTACGGGGTGCAGCAGCGCAGGGATGTGCTAGATTGAGAGCTCAAGAGGTGACGAGGATCCACTTGGGCGTGAAAGGAAAAGATGGCAAATAATTCAGGCGGCGATAGCAAAAACACCTTGTATTGCAGCTTTTGCGGCAAGAGCCAGCATGAGGTGCGCAAGCTCATAGCAGGGCCAACCGTGTTTATCTGTGATGAATGCGTTGAACTTTGCATGGACATTATTCGCGAAGAGACAAAGGCTTCTGGCTTAAAATCCACCGATGGCGTGCCCACACCGCAAGATATTTGCAATGTGCTCGATGACTATGTGATCGGACAGGCCACTGCCAAACGCGTGCTCTCGGTCGCGGTGCATAACCATTACAAACGCCTGAATCATGCGCAAAAAGACGGGGATATCGAACTCGCCAAATCCAATATCTTGCTGATGGGTCCAACGGGGTGCGGAAAAACGCTCCTTGCGCAGACGCTGGCGCGCATCTTGGATGTGCCTTTTACCATGGCCGATGCGACGACCTTGACCGAGGCGGGGTATGTGGGTGAGGATGTCGAAAATATCATCCTCAAATTGCTGCAAGCCTCCGAATATAACGTAGAGCGTGCGCAGCGCGGCATCGTCTATATCGACGAGGTTGATAAAATCACCCGCAAATCGGAAAATCCCTCGATCACACGGGATGTTTCCGGCGAGGGCGTGCAGCAAGCTTTGCTTAAGCTGATGGAGGGCACCGTGGCCTCCGTGCCGCCCCAAGGCGGGCGCAAGCATCCCCAGCAAGAGTTTTTGCAGGTCGATACAACCAACATTCTATTCATCTGCGGCGGGGCCTTTGCGGGGCTGGATAAAATCATCGCCCAGCGTGGCAAGGGCTCAGCGATGGGCTTTGGCGCAGATGTGCGCGATGAGGATGATCGTGGCGTGGGTGATCTGTTCAAAGAACTTGAGCCAGAGGATCTGCTAAAATTCGGGCTGATCCCTGAATTTGTGGGCCGTTTGCCCGTGCTCGCGACGCTCGAAGATCTGGATCAAGACGCGCTTGTCACCATCCTGACCGAGCCGAAAAACGCCCTGATCAAGCAATATCAACGCCTGTTCGAGCTGGAAGAAGCCGCGCTGACCTTCACACCAGAGGCGCTGCAAGCGATCGCAAAACGCGCGATTGAACGTAAAACCGGCGCGCGGGGCCTGCGCTCGATCTTGGAAGATATCCTGCTGGACACGATGTTTGATCTGCCAGGAATGGAGAGCGTGAAAGAGGTCGTGGTGAATGAAGAGGCGGTCACGTCTGGAGCCGCGCCGCTCATGATCCATGCCGATGCAGAGCCCGAAGAGGCCTCTGCCGGTTAAACTAATTGAAGAGGTATCAGATGATCACGCGTATCTTCTCTGGCGGGGAATTTGAAGCCAAAGTGGGCTATTGCCGCGCCGTGGTCGCGGGCGGTTTTGTACATGTGGCCGGAACCGTGGGGCAGGGCGAGACCGTCACAGAGCAATGCCGCTCTGCCTTGGACATTATTCGCGACGCGCTTGAAAAGGCCGGGACCGATATGGCCCATGTGGTGCGCGTGACCTATATGTTGCCCGACCGCCACGAATTCGAGCCGTGTTTTCCCATCTTGACGGAGTGCTTTGGCGAAAACCCGCCAGCGGCAACCATGATTGAATGTGGGTTGATTGACCCAAAGTTTCGTATCGAAATAGAGGTGACCGCGGTTCTGCCGTGACCTTCATTCGCTGCAATAACGAAGTGGAGCAAGGATGTTAGAGCGCATCTTAAGACTATTTACTTGGTGGGATGGCCAAACTCTGAACACGCAGTTTTGGACGTGGCGCAACGGGGTAAAAGTGGGCGAGGATGATCAAGGCAATATCTTTTATCGCACATCCGACGATAAAAAGCGCTGGGTCATCTATAATGGTGAGATCGAGGCAAGCAAGATAAGCCCTCAGTGGCATGGTTGGCTGCATTATACCTGGGATGAAACCCCGGCAGATAAGCCCTTGAAAACACGGGCATGGCAAAAGCCGCATCAGGAAAATCTCACGGGAACCGCGCTGGCTTATGCGCCCGCAGGTTCCTTGCGTCAAATGTCTTCCGCACCGCGCCAAGATTACGAGGCCTGGAGCCCGGAGTAGCGCGCAGTGTCTCAACGTGTAACGGAAATAGTGACTGGCGGCGCTGTTCTTGCCGCCGCAACTGGGTTTTTGATCTACGCGATCAACCTCGCGGGACTGTCGAGCCAAGGAAATAGCTATAGTTTGAGCGCGTCATTCCGCTCAATCGAGGGGATTTCCATCGGCTCGGATATCCGGCTCGCCGGCGTTAAGGTCGGGCGCGTCACCAATATTCAGTTGAACGGGGACACCTATCGCGCAGATGCCGTGATGTCTTTCGACCAGACGGTGCAATTACCCGATGACAGTGCGATCATCATCTCGTCAGAGGGGCTTTTGGGCGGGAATTTTGTTGAAATCGTGCCGGGCGGCTCCCCATTTTTCTTTGAAGACGGCGATGAGATTACCGACACACAAGGCGCTGTAAGCCTGATCTCGCTCTTGCTGAAATTCGCTGGCGGGGGCGAGTCATGAAGCTCTGGCCGCTGCTCGCGTGCGGGATGATGTTTGCGCATCCGAGCATGGCCCAAGAACAGGTCAGTTCGGGCAGCGGTGCGCTTTTGCGCGTTTTGGACAAGGTATCGGGGGAGACAACCGATCTTGAAATTCCTTCGGGGGATGAGACAACTTATGGTCGGCTGATCATCTCCGTGACCGACTGCCGCTACCCGGCGGGCAACCCGTCCGGCGATGCCTATACGCAGCTTATTGTCACGGATCTGGATCGAAAAGCGCAGGTATTTTCCGGCTGGATGATTGCGAGCTCACCCGCCCTAAATGCGCTTGATCACCGGCGTTATGATATCTGGGTCATGCGCTGTATGACGTCCTGAGGTTGCAAAAGCGGCAACAGATCCATACGGCAATGTCGTCCCAGGGCGGCCTTTAGCTGTTTTTGATATTCGGCGCGGGGGATCTCAATCGCCCCAAGGCTCGCAAGATGCGGGCTAATAAATTGCGTGTCAAACAGGGTATATCCACAATCGAGCAGATGACGCGTCAGCACCGCCAGCGCGATTTTCGAACCATTCACTTGGTTTGAAAACATGCTTTCCCCGAAAAAAACGGAGCCAAGCGACACGCCATAGACCCCTCCGGCCAGATCCTCCCCATACCAGATTTCGACCGAATGCGCGTGCCCGGCAAAATGCAGCTGGGTGTAAAGATCCGCGATTTCCGCGTTGATCCAAGTCTCGCTGCGCGCCGCGCAAGCCATGAGAACCGCAGTGAAATTCTTGTTCATCGTGGCGCGCAAGTCAGGTTTTTGCATGCGTCGCTTTAAGGAGCGCGAGATATGAAACTGCTCAAGTGGCAACACGCCCCGCTGCTTTGGGTCGACCCAGAAAATATCGGGATCATCGCGATGCTCTGCCATGGGAAACACGCCCAAACTATAGGCGTGCAGCAGAATTTCGGGGCTGATGTCAACCTCTGATGAGGAGAGAGCCTGCGTCACGTCTCTTGCTTGTCCAGCTGCTCAAGCCAGCGTTCCAGCCAGTGGATGTTATAATCTCCGGTATGGATATCGCGTTCTTGCAACAGCTCATGGAACAAGGGCACGGTGGTTTCAACGCCATCTACGATCAGCTCGCCCAAGGCGCGGCTAAGCCGGGCCAGTGCTTCGGGGCGATCACGGCCTTGCACGATCAGCTTTGCAATCAGGCTGTCGTAATAAGGCGGGATCGAATAGCCATCATAAAGCGCGCTATCCATCCGCACGCCAAGCCCGCCGGGTGCATGGTATTGCGTGATTTTGCCGGGGCGCGGCGCAAATCCGGGGAAGGTTTCGGCGTTGATGCGCACTTCGATTGCGTGGCCGTTAATTTCAAGATCGTCTTGGGCAAAAGACATAGGCAGGCCAGAGGCGACGCGGATTTGTTCACGCACAAGATCTACGCCAAAGATACCTTCGGTCACAGGGTGTTCGACCTGTAAGCGGGTATTCATTTCGATGAAATAGAACTCCCCATCCTCATAGAGGAATTCGATGGTGCCCGCCCCGATATAGTTGATTTTCGCAACCGCATCCGCGCAGATTTTGCCAATGCGTGCACGCTCTTCAGGAGAGATCGCGGGGCCGGGGGCCTCTTCAAACACCTTTTGGTGGCGGCGCTGCAAAGAGCAATCGCGCTCGCCCAGATGCACAGCTTTGCCTTTGCCATCGCCAAAAACCTGGATTTCGATATGGCGCGGCTTTTGCAGATATTTTTCGATATAGACCTCATCATTGCCAAAGGCGGCCTTGCCTTCGGCGCGGGCGGTGAGGAAAGCTTGCTCCATCTCCGCCTCGGAATTAGCGACTTTCATGCCGCGCCCGCCGCCGCCCGCTGTGGCTTTGATGATGACAGGATAGCCGAACTGAGCCCCAATCGCCTTGGCCGCAGCAACATCTGGCACACCGCCATCAGAGCCAGGAACACAAGGCACGCCGAGCTCTTTCATGGTGTCTTTTGCAGTGATTTTATCGCCCATCACGCGGATATGTTCGGCGGTGGGGCCGATGAAAGTCAGGCCGTGATCTTCGACAATCTGCACGAAATTGGCGTTTTCGCTCAGGAAGCCATAGCCGGGGTGGATCGCCTCTGCCCCGGTGATTTCACAGGCCGAGATGATGGCGGGAAAATTCAAATAACTGTCAGCAGAAGCGGGCGGGCCAATGCAGACCGCCTCATCCGCCATCCGCACATGCATGGCATCGGAATCAGCGGTTGAGTGCACGGCAACGCTTTGAATGCCCATTTCGCGGGCGGCTCGGATAACGCGCAGGGCGATCTCACCGCGATTGGCAATGAGGATTTTGTTGAACATGAGCCCGTGCCTTATTCCAAGATCACCAGAGGCGCACCATATTCGACCGATGTGCCATCTTCGACCAAGATGCGTTTCACGGTGCCGGAGCGCGGGGCAGGGATGTGGTTCATGGTTTTCATGGCTTCGACGATCATGATCGTATCGCCTTCGCTCACGCTGTCACCGACTTTCACAAAAGCGGGCGCACCCGGTTCAGCTTGCATGTAAACGGTGCCGACCATGGGCGACGTTACTGCGCCGGGATGGTCAGCGGGATCGGCTGTGCTGTCAGATGGGGCAGCTGCTGGGGTTTGAGGCGCGGCTGGGGCAGCGGGCGTTGGAGCGGCAATCGGCGCGGCCACTTGTGTCACCACTTGGGCCGGAGTGCGGCTGACGCGGACATTCAGGCTGCCCTGGTCTTCGTATTCACGCTTGACCTGTAATTCGGTAAGGTCGTTTTCTCGCAAAAGCTCTGCTAAAGCGCTGATAAAAGCCACATCGGCATCATGCGATTTTTTGTTCATTGAGATCCTCACCCTGGTTGAGCGTTTGAGTCCGAGCTGATGTTAGCGCTGGGTTATACGGCAAGCTTCATATGGTGAAAAGGTGTTGTCTTTACAATACATGTCTGCCGAAAATGTAAAAAGCCAGGGAAATTCCCTGGCTTCTCTTTTTGGTTGTGTGCTTAGGTTTCAGATTGCGAGATATTCTGCGCGCAGCTCCGCATCATCAAGAACCTCTTGCGCAGTGCCATCAAAGACGATCCCGCCAGTGTCCAGGATGATCGCGCGATCCGCCAGCGTCAGGGCGCGCACGGCGTTTTGCTCGACCAAGATTGTGGTGATGCCTTGCTCTTTGATGATGCCAAGCGTTTTCTCGATCTCATCAACGATGACCGGCGCGAGGCCCTCATAAGGCTCATCCAGCAACAGCACCTTGATGTCGCGGGCAAGGGCGCGGGCGATGGCGAGCATTTGCTGCTCTCCACCCGAGAGCGTGACACCTTCTTGGCTGCGGCGCTCGCCCAGGCGTGGGAAGAGATCATAGAGGCGCTCGATGGACCAGCCGATGGGCGGGGCAATCTGCGCGAGTTTGAGATTCTCTTCAACGGTCAGGCCTGGGATGATGCAGCGATCTTCGGGCACAAGGCCCAAACCCGCTTGGCTGGCCTGGTGGCTGGACATATTGTGCAGCGGTTTGTGATCAAGCCAGATCTCACCTTGGGACACTTGCGGGTCATCCATGCGCGCGATGGAGCGCAGCGTCGTGGTCTTCCCCGCGCCGTTCCGGCCCAAAAGTGCAAGAATCTCGCCCTCATGCACCTCAAAGGAAACGCCCTGCACGATGTAGCTTTCCCCATAATAGGCGTGCATGTTCCACACGGAAAGAAAGGCAGGTGCGTGTCCAGCCCGGACCGCGCTTGTTGCATGCGAATGTATTGCCATGGTCGCGCTCCTTTATGCCGCTGTTTGCGTTTCGCCAAGATAGGCTTCGCGCACTTTTGGGTGGCCTTTGATATTATCTGGCGTGTCTTCTACCAGAGGTGTGCCTTGGGCCAGAACGGTGATCCGGTCGGCCAAAGAAAACACCACATGCATATCATGCTCGATGATGGCGATAGTGATGTCACGCTCTTCTTTGATGCGCTTAAGCAGGTCGATTGTGTTATTGGTATCGGCCCGCGCCATGCCCGCTGTTGGCTCATCAAGCAGCAAAAGGCGCGGCTCTTGGCTCAGGCACATGGCGATTTCAAGGCGGCGTTTATCCCCCCGTGACATGGAGGAGGCTTGCATATGGCGTTTATCGGCCAGACCCATATCATCAAGCGCATGCTCGGCATGTTCCAGCACATCCTTTTGCCCCATCAGCTTTTGCAGCGGGTTAAAGGCAAAGGCGCCATCGCGGTGGGCAAACCCAGGGATCATCATGTTTTCCAACACGCTCAGATCGCCAAAGATCTCAGGGGTTTGGAACACGCGGCTAATGCCCATTTGATTGATCTCAAAGGGTTTGCGCCCTAGCACCGATTGGCCTTCAAAGCTGACCGATCCGGTATCGGGGATGAGCTTGCCCACAAAGCAGTTCAGCAAGGTGGATTTGCCCGCCCCGTTGGGGCCGATGATCGCGTGGCAGGTATTTTCCGCCACGCTGAGGTTCACATTTGAGAGCGCCTGCAATCCGCCAAAGCGTTTACCGACATTTTTGACTTCTAAAATTCCCATGACCTGTCTCCTTATTCCGCAGGCGTTGTGCTGCCAGCGGCGGCGTCATTGGTTTTCTTGCGGCCAAAGAGACGACCGATGCGTTGACCTGCTTCGACCAAGCCACCTGGCAGGTAGATCACAACCAGCATGAAGATAATGCCCGAGGTGAGGTGCCATTGCTTGCCCACAAACAGGTTGGTGGCCCAGACAAATACATCTTCCATGCCCGCTGGCATAAAGGAATACCACTCATGCAGGATGCCTTTGTTGATCTTGGACAGGATGTTTTCCATGTATTTGATCACGCCAGCGCCAATCACCGGGCCAATTAGCGTGCCAACACCGCCCAGGATGGTCATCAGAACAACCTCACCAGACGCGGTCCAGAACATGCGATCGGGGCCAGCTTGTGGATCCATTGCCACCATCAGACCGCCTGCAAGTCCTGCATACATGCCAGAGATCACAAAGGCGGCAAGCGTGTAGGGCTTTGGGTTCAGGCCGGTATAGTTCAGGCGTTGTTGGTTGGATTTCACCGCGCTCAGCATCATGCCAAAGGGCGAACGGAAGATGCGGATCGAGAGGTAAAATGCGATCAGCATCAACACAGCGGCGATATAGTAGCCTGCGTTGAAGGTGAACTCCCAGCTGCCAACTGGCAATTGGTAGCTCGCGCCCATTTCAAGACCAAAGAGGTTCACGGGACCATCTTCTGCCTTTGTTTGCAGGCCGGTTTCTCCGCCTGTGATAGGCGTAAGAACCGAATAGGCCAACTGATAGGACATCATCGCAAAGCAGAGCGTCAGGATTGAGAAATAGATCCCAGAGCGGCGCAGCGAGATAAAGCCAACAACCAAGGCGAACAGACCTGCGATGATGACCGACATGATGATGGCTGGGATGATGTTCAGTGTGGTCAGTTTCAACATCCAGATCGCCGCATATGAACCCACACCCAAAAAGGCGGCGTGACCAAAGCTGAGATAGCCGGTCAGGCCAAAGAGGATGTTAAAGCCAATCGCGAAGATCCCAAAGATCACAAAACGCTGCATCAAGTCAGGATAGCCCGCGTTGAACTGTGCCATCGCTGAATCTGCGGGAAAAGGGTTCAGGATGAACGGGGCCAGCATGGTTAAGATTGCCACAATGATGAGCAAGCTGGCGTCTTTTGCATTTAAACCAAACATGCGCTTAGTCCTCCATCACGCCTTTACGACCCATCAGGCCGCGTGGACGCGTCAAAATAATGATAATGGCGATCAGGTAGATGATGATCTGGTTAATGCCGGGCAGCACTTCAAGCACTTCGCGCATTGAGGCAAAGGCCTCCAAAATGCCGAGCAGAAAACCAGCCAAAACCGCACCGGGCAAAGAGCCCATACCGCCCACAACAACAACCACAAAGCTTAAGACAAGAAAGTCCATGCCCATATGATAATTTGGCGCGGTGATCGGACCATACATCACCCCGGCAAGCCCAGCCACCGCAGAGGCCAGACCAAACATCAGGGTAAAGCGTCGGTCGATATCGATACCCAAAAGCTGCACCGTCTCACGGTCGGCCATACCAGCGCGCACCACCATTCCAAATGTGGTGAATTGCAAGAAGGCAAAGACTGCGCCAATCACAACAGCCGCAAAGGCAAAGTAGATAATGCGCCAATAAGGGTAAATGATCAGGCCCGGATCAAAACCAATCAACGTCCCAAAATCGAGCGAGCCGCGAAAGGCTTCGGGCGCCGGGGTTTGGATTGGGTTGGCGCCAAAATTATACTTGATGATCTCTTGCAGAACGATGGCAAGACCAAAAGTCACCAGGATCTGATCCGCATGTGGGCGCTTATAGAAATGCTTGATCAGCCCGCGCTCCATGATCACACCGATGGCAATCATCACAGGAATTGTGAATAACACCGCCAGCGGAACAGCCCAGTCAATGATCGCACTGCCTGTCGATTCTCCAAACAGATCGTAGATATAGGGGACCTCAACCTTGAGCGGATTGCCCAAAAAGTCCTTTTTGCTCTCATCCACCATCGTGTAGGACCAGGTCAAAAGGTTCTTGAACGTGACCGCACAAAACGCACCGATCATGAACAGCGCACCATGCGCAAAATTTACCACCCCCAGCGTACCGAAGATGAGCGTCAGGCCAAGCGCGATCAGCGCATAGGCAGAGCCCTTATCGAGCCCATTTAGAATTTGAAGGATAATTGCTTCCATGATCCCACCTTAGGATTGGGTCGGCCTGCTCCCACCGTCTGGCAGGGCCGACATGGCAAAAGAGATGGCAAAAGGGGATGGGCCGCAGGAGCCCACCCCCGTAGATGCGTTACGCTTATGCGCCTGGGTTACATGCGCCCAGATCACCGCCGAACATTGCAGGATCATACATCAGCGCTTCGCGCGGTGTGATGTCCACGATTTCGAGCAGGTCGAAGTTGCTTGCTGGGTTCTCTTTACCCTTCACAACCAGCACGTCTTTGATGCACTGATGATCCGCGCCGCGGTAAAGTGTTGGGCCGTTGCCCAAGCCGTCGAACTCGAAATCTTCCAGCGCTTCGACAACCGCACATGGGTTGAAGGAGCCTGCACGCTGAACGGCGTCTGCATAGAGCAATGTCTGCGCGTAGCATGTTTGCGCCGCCTGCGAGGGTGGGAAGCCGTATTTTTGACCAAAGGCTTGTACGAAGGCATTTGTGCCCACGTAACGAGAGCCCGCGACGTTCTCCAAGGACCAGTGCCAGCCTGTTGTGCCGAACACGCCTTTTACGTTCTCGCCCGCACCTTGTGCCATCAGACGTGAGTAAAGCGGAACAACGATTTGGAACTCTTTGCCGCCCACATCTTTGCCGCGCAGACCGAACTGAACTGCGGATGTCAAAGAGTTGACCATGTTTCCGCCGTAGTGGTTCAGAACCAGAACGTCAGCGCCGGAGCCCAGAACAGGTGCAACATAAGAAGAGAAGTCTGTTTGCGTCAGAGGTGTTTTCACCGCCGCAACAGTTTCCCAGCCCAGAGCTTCGGTAGAGGTCGCAACAGCAGCCTCTGTTGTGTAGCCCCAGTTATAGTCAGCTGTCAGGTGATAGGCTTTACGGTCGTTGCCGTACTGATCTTTCAAGATCGGCGCGAGCGCAAGACCTGTCATATGCGAGTTAAAGAAGTGACGGAAGCCATTGGCTTTCTTATCTTTACCTGTGGTGTCGTCTGAGTGTGTCAGACCGGCCATGAAGATCACGCCAGCTTCTTGGCACAGCGCTTGCACAGCAACAGCAACACCTGAAGATGAGCCACCGGAAATCATCACCGCGCCATCTTTTTCGATCATGGAGCGCGCAGACGCACGGGCCGCGTCAGATTTTGTCTGCGTGTCGCCTGTGACATACTCGACTTTTTTGCCCATGATGCCGTTGCCTTGCAGCGCTTTGGAGCTGAAGGTTTCAAGGCAGCCGCCGCCATTGTTGAGATGCTCGACCGCAAGCTCAAATGCGCGCAGCTCGTCCGCGCCTTCATCCGCGTAAGGGCCAGTTTGTGGAACGTTAAAGCCCAGAGTCACCGTGTCGCCCGTTGGCTCATTGGTGAACGCGGATGCAGAGCCCGCTGTAAAGATTGTTGGAACTGCAAGACCAGCGCCACCTGCGGCACCAGTTTTGAGCACACCGCGACGGGTGAGGTTAAGTTTAGTCATGGATTCCTCCCAAGTGATAGGGAAAGCCGAGCCTCCTGCACCGGCTTTCGCGCACATTAGTGCTACCGGTGTTATCGCAAGCTTTGCGAAAATTTCCCAACGCTCCCCTTGTGCACAAGTTGAATTTTGTAAACAAATCCACATCCAGCGCTTGCGCTTTGTAAATAAAATCTTAAGAACCTGTAAATGTCTTCAAATAACATCCTCTTCCACTCCTTGAGATATCAATATGTCTGAGGTCGATATCGGGGCCCGGATCCGGGATCGGCGCTTAGAGCTGGGCTTGCGCCAAGCTGATCTGGCGCGACGTATTGGCATTTCCGCCTCTTACCTCAACTTGATCGAGCATAATCGGCGCAGAATCGGCGGCAAGATTCTCGTAAAGATAGCGCAGGCCCTTGAGGTGGAGCCGCCGCAATTGACCCAAGGGGCCGAGGCGCATCTGGTGGGGATCCTGCGCACCATACGGGCTGAAAGTGCGTTGCAAGAGGGCGAGCTGGACCGGCTTGAGGAATTTGCAACGAAATTCCCCGCCTGGGCGCAAGTCACAGCGCAGCTGCATGAACAACTCGGCACATTCAAACAGGTCATTGACGGGTTAAACAACCGCCTGGCCCATGATCCTGCCATTGCCTCTGCGTTGCATGAAGTACTCTCAACCGCCGCTTCGATCAAATCAACGGCTGCGATCTTAACCGAAACCCCTGCTTTAGAGCCTGAATGGCTCGATCGCTTTCATGCCAATATCGGCGCAGATAGCAATCGCCTTGCGCAAAGCAGCCGCTCATTGGCCGAGTATTTGGAACGCTTAGACGATGAGCTGCCCGACCATGCTTCGCCTCAGCAAGAGGTGGACAGGTTTATCGAAGATCACGGGTATCATTTTCCGGCGCTTGAAACGCCCTCAGGGGCGGGCCTGACTGTCGAAACCTTTTGCCAAAATGCGCCGATGAGCGAACCTGCAAAGCGCATGCTCTTGTCGCTCTTAAGACAGTATCAAGAAGATGCCGCGCTCGTGCCTAGTGGGACGCTCCAAGAAGCAATGAAAGGACAGCAACGCTTGGATCCCTTGCGTCTGGCACATCAGCTCAAGCAAGAGCCAAGCCGCGTGCTGCGGCGCTTGGCGGCATTACCAGACTTAAAGGCCGGGCTCGTCTGCGCGGATCGCGCCGGATATATAACATTGCGCAAAAACATCCCCGGCTTCTCGATCCCTTCGCTGGCGCCGCCCTGTCCTTTGTGGCCTCTCTTTGATGCGCTCTTAGCGCCCGGTCAGCTTTTGTTTGAGAGCTGCACGCAATTAGGCCCGGTGGCGCATCGCTTTGATTGCTATGCCGCTGCACAGGCTGAGCCCCCATCCACATATAACGCCCCCCCGGTCGTAAGCGCCTGCATGCTCATTTTGCCCGCAACATCGGGGGCAGGGCCATCGCGTGACATTGGATCCAGCTGCGCACTTTGCCAAAAACAGGCCTGCGCGGCGCGCCGGGTCATGTCGGTCCTTTAGAGGTGAGGTTTTTTTGACAGATCTGTAAAAACCAGCAATAGTATCTTGGGCGCAAAAAAAATCAACAAAGCAAGCGCCTGACTTAGGGAGGAGACGCGGCAAATGGGCAAGCATGTCCTGCTGTTGGAAGATGAAGAGAATATTGTCGAGGCCATTCGCTTTTTGCTGATGCGGGATGGCTGGCATGTGGAGGCCCATGGCGAAGGTCGAACCGCGCTTGATCGTATCATTGAGCGCACCCCAGATGTATTGATCCTTGATTTGATGCTTCCGGGGCGCAGCGGGCTGGATATCCTTAGGGATATGCGCGCCGATGAGCGTGTCAATCATGTGCCGGTTTTGATGCTAACCGCGCGCGGGCAAGACCAGGATCGTGTGCTGGCGGAAACTGCTGGGGTGAATAGGTTTATGACCAAGCCTTTTGCAAATTCAGATGTGCTTCAGGCCGTGCGTGAGATGGCCCCAGAGCAATCACCTGTGCAATCTCAGGTGCAATCCCCTGTTTAAGCCACATGACAGATCGACCAGCCCCCTCCGCCACTTTAGAAAAGCGCAGCTATCGCAAACGTCGGCTCCTTGATGGGCTGAAAATCCTGCCGATCTTCGCGACTTTCCTGTTTCTGGTTCCGATCTTAGGGAGCCAGGGGGCGGAGCACCGATTGCCATCGCTCTTGGCCTATCTCTTTTCCGTCTGGTTTGGGCTTTGCATGCTGTGCGGTGTGCTTGCAGCCTGGGTGTCCGAGCCCACCCCATCCCAGCCGCCCGGCACGGAGCACTAAATGGCAACGCTCAACACCGCGATTAGCGTGTGCCTGATCTATGTGGCGTTGCTATTCTTGATCGCTTTCGCAGCTGAGCGCACTGCGGCCCGCGGGGCAGGGCGGTGGCTGTCCTCTTCCTTTGTCTATACGCTCTCACTGTCAATTTATTGTACGGCCTGGACCTTTTACGGCGCGGTTGGCTATGCGGCCCGCTCCGGGCTCGAATTCGTGACGATCTACCTTGGCCCCAGCTTGGTCATGTTTGGCTGGTGGTGGGTGCTGCGCAAATTGGTCCGCATCGGACGCACACAGCGCGTGACCTCCATTGCGGATTTGATCTCGGCACGTTTCGGCAAATCCAACACCTTGGCCATCTGCGTCACCGGCGTCGCGGTTATCGGAGTTACCCCCTATATCGCGCTGCAATTACAGTCCGTTACCTTGTCTCTGTCGGTTTTTTCAGACCAAGCCGAGTTCGACACGGGCACCGCCGCACTTTGGACCACCCTTGGTCTTGCGCTTTTCACGCTGCTTTTCGGAACCCGCAGCCTGAACGCACAAGAGCGCCAGCACGGTATCGTCATAGCCATCGCGGTGGAAGCCATTGTGAAATTGATCGCGCTGCTTGCCGTTGGCGTTTTCGTGGTCTGGGGCATGGCCGAGGGGCCTGCGGATATTATGGCACGCATTGATGCCTCCGAGATCGGTGCTAAGGCGATTGACGGGCCCCGCTGGATGTCGCTCACCTTTGTGGCTGCGGCTGCGTTCCTGTGCCTGCCGCGCATGTTTCATGTGCTTGTGGTGGAAAATGACAATGACCGCCAGCTAGAGCGCGCCTCTTTCCTATTCCCGCTCTACCTCATCGCCATGAGCCTGTTCGTGGTGCCGATCGCCGTTGTCGGTCTAGAATATCTGCCCGGCGAAAACCCCGATCTCTTCGTGCTCACCCTGCCGCTCACGCAAAACCAGGAAACGCTTGCCTTTCTTGCTTTTCTGGGGGGATTTAGCTCTGCGACCTCCATGGTCATTGTGGCCAGCCTCGCGCTTGCAACCATGGTCTCGAACCATATCGTGATGCCGATCTGGCTGTCCTCAAAGGGGCAGGGGGCCAGTGTTTCGGGCGACGTGCGCCAGGTGGTACTACGCTCGCGGCGTATCTCGATAGGACTGATCATCTTTCTGGGGTATTTCTATTATCGCCTCTCGGGTGGCAGTGCCGCGCTGGCCTCAATCGGGCTGATTGCCTTTGCAGGCGTTGCTCAATTCCTACCGGCCCTGATTGGCGGGATTTTCTGGCGCGGCGCTACCCGTTTTGGCGCGCTCAGTGGCCTTACCATTGGGTTTCTCATTTGGCTCTGGAGCATGTTTTTGCCCAGTTTTGGCGCTGGCGGGGTGATGAGCGCTGAGCTCTTGGCGCAAGGGCCTTGGGGGCTATCTTGGCTGCGCCCGCATGCGCTGTTCGGGATCACCGGGCTTGATCCAACCGTGCATGCGATTTGGTGGTCACTTTCGCTCAACTTCTTCACCTTTGTGGCCGTGTCCATGCTGACCTTCCCCGACCCGCTAGAGCGCTTGCAGGGCGCGCAGATTGTGAATGTCTTTGAACATAGCGGCAAGGGGCAGGGCTGGACGTTGGCAGCGGCAGAGGCCGAAGACCTCATGATCATGGCGCAGCGTATTCTTGGGCCCGATGATGCAAAGGCGCTCTTTGCCAGCGAAGCCCTACGCCAGCGCGCCCCCGGCCAGATGCCCGAACCCACCAGCGAGTTCCTGCAAACCCTAGAGCGCGAACTGGCCGCAAGCGTGGGGGCTGCCACAGCGCATGCGATGGTTGCCCAGATCGCAGGCGGTCCCGGAATTACGGTCAAAGAACTGATCGCCGTTGCCGATGAATCCGCGCAGATCCTAGAATATTCAAACCAGCTTGAGGCCAAATCAGCCGAGCTGACGCGGACAGCCGCCCAGTTAAAAGACGCCAATACGAAACTAACTCAGCTCTCGGTGCAAAAAGATGCCTTTCTCAGCCAGATTAGCCATGAGCTGCGCACGCCCATGACATCGATCCGTGCGTTCTCAGAAATATTGCGCGACACGCATAGCCTAGAGCCAGAAGAGCAAACCCGCTTTGCCTCGATTATTCACTCTGAAACGATCCGCCTGACGCGGCTCCTTGATGATCTTCTGGATCTGTCAGTGCTGGAAAACGGGCAGGTGACCTTACATCTGCAAGAGGGAAAACTGTCAGATATTTTGGACCGGGCAGAGCAAGCGGTGCTCGCCAACGGGAGCTCTGCGCTGCAAATCATGCGCGCGCCAGAGCACGAACAGTTGCACGTATACACCGATATTGACCGCTTAACGCAGGTGTTTATCAATATTATTTCAAATGCGAGCAAATATTGTAGCGCCAAGCAGCCAGAATTGACGATCTCAGTCAGTGCACAAGATACCGCCCTTCATATCGATTTTGTGGATAACGGGGCGGGGATACCGGCCAGCGAACGCTCTGTTATATTTGAAAAGTTTTCTCGTGTGGGGGAAAGTGATGGCAGCGGGGCAGGGCTTGGGCTGGCGATTTGCCAAGAGATTATGCAGCGTTTGGGTGGCACAATCTCCTATCTGGATGTACCGCGCGGCACCGGATTTCGGGTAAAGCTGAATTCCCCGGCAAAGACCACGCTGCAGTAAGGCTATGGTAATACTCTGTGGCTAAAACTCATAAGGGGTTCCAAGCCAAGACGGCAGAAATGAGCGAGACAACTTCTCAGTCGGTCCTGAAGCGCAAAGCGCTCGCCGGCCAGCATAGACATCAAGCCCGCGCTATGACGGCAGTGCGCTCTTTGCGCGTGTCCTTATCGAAAGCGGCAGAATCTGAGATGCAATTGGCTATGGCAGCAATTGGATTGACAGAGGCTGTCAGCGAGCCGGTTGATGTGCTGGACGATGTTGACGAGAAAACCCTTTTGATTTTGCTCGACACACCTAGCCGTGGGCCCGGTGCCGCGCTGGTTGGGCCTGAACTGGTCACAGCCATCGTGCAGCAACAAACAATGGGGCGGGTGATCGAGCCTGCGCAAGGGGCAGAGCCTCGCAAACCGACCAAGACCGACGCCGCGCTTGTGGCCCCGATCATTGATGCGCTGTTCCGTTTGGCTGGCGAGGCCCCCGATGAGCTAGAAGATCGCATGCTTTTGCGCGGCGTGCGCTACGGGGCCGCGATCTCAAGTGCGCGCCATCTCGCCATGGCGCTTGAGGCCCCTGAATATAAGCATTTCACTCTCAATATCGACGTGGATGTTGGAAAGCAGCAAGGCGTGTTGCAGCTATTGCTGCCCCGTGTGGATAATCAATCTGTCCAAGAAATAGCGGACGCGGAGAACAATGGAAATGGAGAGGAGCCCACCTCTTTGGGGGAGACGGCCTCGGTTCTCAGAACAGATGTGCGCGTTGGATTGGCCCGGCTGCGTTTAAGCTATAATGAAATCATCCAGCTCTCTGTCGGGGACTTACTCGATCTACCAGAAGAGGCGGTGCAAAAGGCCGAATTGCAGACTGCGGCAGGGCGCCGCGTGGCCTATGGCAAACTCGGTCAGGTTGAGGGACGGCGCGCATTGCGCATTGTGCCAACCCATCAAAGCACAACGCCAAAAGCCGCCAGCATGGACGACGCGCCCAGTGAAAGCCCCTTGGCTGAGCCACCAGCCGCCGCGCTCGATCTGCCCGCAACTGATATGCCACCCTTGGGCGCGCCCGATATAGAGATGCCGGGCGGCTTGCCCGATATGGATCTGCCCGACCTGCCTGATATTCCTGATATTCCGGGGGATTTGCCAACAGATCTGCCAACAGACGATGCCCACATGGATCTCATGCCCGGTGAGCTTCCCCCGATGCCCGGACTTCCCGACCTCCCTGACTTGCCAGATCTCCCGGATTTGCCCGACCTTCCAGACCTGCCGGATCTTAATTCGTAACCGGGCGCAGCGGCGACTTAGCCCAGGGCAGCGCGCAGCCCTTCCAGATTATACCCAGCCCCTTGCGCCAACCCCAAAATCTCATCTGCGCTCATTTCCGCACTTGCCCCAAGAGCCCAGGCCATACAAGAGCGCGTACCAGAGCCGCAATAGGCCAGAACCGGACCAGAGGCGTCAGAAATGATTTGCTTTTGCGCCGCGATCCGCTCTGGCGTAAAGGTTTGCATCGTCAATGGGTTATAATGGAAAGCCAGGCCCAACGCCTCAGCCGCGGCTTTCATAGCCTCAGCCTGTTGCGGGTGAGCAATTTCCTCATCCGGCCGATTGCAAATTACGGTAGAGAAACCTTGTGCGACAATCTCGGTCAAATTCGATGTCTCGATTTGGGGCGAAACGCTATAGCGGGGTGTTATGGTGTTGATCTGCATGCCCAAAAGCTACCCAGCCCCGCAAAACTTGTCCAGTATTCAGGCCAATGTTAGCTGAGAAAAATGCCCACAATCACTAACATCAAGCCAATTGCAGAAATCGCAAGCGCGCCAAGATTTAGCGGGATAACCTTTTGCATGGCAGCCCGCATCGCGTCATCCGAGCTGGCGGTTTTCCGCGCCCGCATAACCTTCACAATGCAGAAAACCAAAAGCCCAAGCCCGGACAAAGTCATCGCCGTGCCCGCCCAAACCAGCGCATCGAAAATCGTCATGCCAAAAATCCCCCATAGAATGGCCCCCTGCTAGTGGATCGGCGTGATTTGAGCAAGAGGCGTAAAAGAGGCTTGAAGCACGGGATGCGAGCAAGTAGCCAAAGACCCTACGAGGCAGATCAGAGAGGGAACGCGCTATGGAAGAGTTGGTCGAAGAAACATCAAAGCCGGATAGCTACAAAGTCACAGCCAATGAGCTGAGACAGTTTATCGAGCGCTTCGAGAGGCTTGAGGCGGAAAAGAAAGACATCGCCGAGCAGCAAAAAGAGGTTATGGCAGAGGCCAAAGCCCGCGGTTACGATACCAAAGTTATGCGCAAGGTGATTGCGCTGCGCAAGCGCGACAAGGATGACATTGCCGAAGAAGAAGCCATGCTTGAGATGTATAAAGAGGCTCTGGGGATGTGAAACCTGCGGGGCAGGGCGGTCTCTTAGAATGGGTCGCAATGCAAGTTTCGACATTGCGACCCCCGGTAAATTACATGCGCGAGGCGACGTTTTCCCAGTTGACCAGATTATCCAAGAAGTTGCTCAGGTAAGCCGGGCGCTTGTTGCGGAAGTCGATATAGTAGGAATGCTCCCAAACATCACATCCCAAAAGCGCGGTTTGCCCAAAGCAAAGCGGGTTCACACCGTTTTCCGTCTTGGTCACAGCCAATGAGCCATCCGCGTTTTTCACAAGCCAGCACCAGCCAGAGCCGAACTGGCCAGCACCTGCAGCTGAGAATTGCGCCTTGAACTCGTCTACAGAGCCAAAGCTTTCGATCAGGGCTTTTTCCAACTCACCCGGCATCGCGCTTGCGCCAGGGCCCATCATTTCCCAGAACTGGTTATGGTTCCACAGCTGGCTGATATTGTTGAAAATTCCGTTCTGCGCCACGGCGGATTTGTCATAGGTGCCGACGATAATCTCTTCCATAGATTTGCCGTCCCACTCGGTGCCAGCAATCAGCTTATTGCCATTATCTACATAGGCTTTGTGGTGCAGATCGTGGTGATACTCCAACGTCTCGGCGGACATGCCTTTATCTGCGAGCGCATCATGTGCATAGGGAAGATCTGGAAGTTCAAACGCCATACTGGCCTCCTGTCAGGGTCGGTTAATATATGTTCCCAAGTGACAGATTAGGTTTTGCTGCGCAAGATCAAGGGGCCTAGATATGTTTGGCGAAAATAATCCCCATCAATTATTCTTATAATCAGTGTTATGTAACATTACCTGTTGCGCCGATGGTGCAGAGCCACATTGCCTAAACTGCCTCTCTCTGGCTATTCCCTAAAAAATCGGCAAGATAAGCGAAAAACAACGAGCGAATGGAAATCATGGCTTCTCTTCTTTTATTGAACGGTCCCAACCTAAATCTCTTGGGCACGCGCCAACCTGAGATCTATGGCTCAACGACCTTACAAGATATTGTCGAAACGATCACACAGCGTGCGGGCTCGCAAGGTTACGCGCTTGAGGCGGTTCAATCCAATCATGAAGGTGCACTGGTCGATGCGCTGCACGCCGCGCGCGGATGTCATGCCGGCGTGCTGTTGAACGCCGCTGCCTATACCCATAGCTCCATTGCGCTGCGTGATGCGATTTCGGCCATCGAATTGCCCGTGATCGAAATCCATCTCAGCAATATTCACGCAAGAGAAACCTTTAGGCATCATTCTATGATTGCTTCAGTATGTATTGGGCAGATCTCCGGTTTTGGGGCGCAGTCCTACACTTTGGCACTAGACGCAATGATTGCCCATTTATCCTGACCACATGACCCCAAATTTGCACGAATATCTCATGTTTATATGCAATTGCCACAGCTTAGAGGAGCTTTGGGGCGCGCATACCACAAAAATGGCCGAGTTTGGGTTTGATCGGCTGATTTACGGCTATACTCGCTACAGAACCTCGCGCTCGCTGGGTGATCCTGATGATTTTGTCATTCTTACCAATCATGACAAGGCCTATATTGATGTATTTCTTGGGCAAGGAAAATATTTTGATGCGCCTATGCTTCGCTGGGCGCTCGAACATGTCGGCGCGGAAAGTTGGCGGCTGCTTGACCAAATGGCGGCTGCTGGGGAGCTGTCGCCAAATGCGTTTGAGATGCGCGAGTTCAATGAGAAAATGGGCGTAAAGGCGGGGTATACAGTCAGTTTCAACTCTCGCAACACTCGTGAAAAAGGGGCGATAGCGCTGACCGCAAGAAAGGGCATGACCCAGGAAGAGGTGGACACCTTGTGGGAGACGTTCGGGCCAGACATTATATTGATGAACAATGTGGCGCACTTACGAATTCTGACCATGCCCTACTCTGCCCCGAGCCGTGCGCTCTCGCCGCGCCAGATCGAGGCGCTGCAATGGGTTGGTGATGGGAAAACCACGCAAGATATTGCCATGCTGATGGGACTTAAGCAGGCGACGGTTGAAAAGCACCTAAGGCAAGCGCGTGAATGCCTTTCGGTCGAAACAACAGCGCAAGCGGTTCTCAAGGCCGCGCTTCAGAACCAAATGTTTGTTTTTGAAGGGATTTAAGGGCCGCACACCCGCGAAAGAAGGCGATACCAAATATGAAAACCGAAGTTCCATATGTCAAAGTTCCGTATTTCGATGGTGCCGAGGTTGAACTGTATGATACCTTGTCGGATGATCCTGCTTTGGTTGAATTTCTAAAGCGTGGCCCAAGTGACCGGCGAAATGATTCCCGCCATGTTTTCAGCTATTATCGGGATTTTCACACCCACGTCGGTGGGGAAGATTGGTTGGATGACGTCATGGGTGTCGTTCACTCCCCAGAGCAAATATGGCCTCATGTCACCCCAAAGCTAGTCAGCGCCAAAAAAGGCTCAGATGGCAGCCAATACGTTGTAATTGAAGCGGACTGTGCTTGGGAAGACGAACATGGGCTGATGATGGTGTGGAAAGAGGGGAAATATCTTTGCAAAGTTGGCGGCTATGATGGTGCTCTAACAAACGGCGACACCGACGATGATAAACGGATCAACGAAGTCTATTCTGCGACAGATGAGAACTTCACGACCTACGTTGACTAGAGATTTCCGCCCTAAGCTCACGTAGTTGTGACCATTATCCGTATCAAGGTATGGAATACCATACTTCCACACCTCGTTAATAAATGGCATTGTGAGCGTGTTCCGTGAGTGGTGGCTTTAGCCAGGGAACGGCGGTCAGAACCCCTGCAATTTCAGGGCTCTTTTGTCTGGTTACCGGCACGACCGGCACCGGCCAAGATGCGCATATTCCGCATCTTCGGTCGGACCTTTAACGAGTTGTTTGTTTCATCCCCCGTAACAAGCTACTCATAAAAATGGGGTCGCGACTAAGCATCGCGACCCCATTTGAGTTTTTGAACAGCTCTTAGCCGCCTTGCGCTGCTTTGGCGACTTCTTCGGCGAAGTTCTCTTCTTTTTTCTCGATGCCCTCGCCAACTTCCATGCGAACGAAAGCCGTGATTGTCGCGCCCGCTTCTTCGGCTGCTTTGCCAACTGTTAGGTCAGGGTTCACAACGAAATCTTGGTTCAGCAATGTGCTTTCGGCGACGAATTTCTTCATGCGGCCAATGATCATCTTTTCGATGACTTGCTCTGGCTTGCCGGATTCGCGCGCGATATCCATCTGCACTTGCTTTTCTTTTTCGATCACCGCTGGGTCCATATCGGCCTCAGACAGAGCCGCTGGGTTCACAGCCGCGATATGCATCGCTACCTGCTTGCCGAAGGCTTCATCGCCGCCATCCATAGCCACCAGAACGCCGATCTTGCCCATGCCCGCAGTTGCGGCGTTATGCACATAAGAAACAACCGTGCCGCCGGAGACTTTCGCCATGCGGCGCAGAGACATGTTTTCGCCGATTGTCGCGATTTTGTCAGTGATTGTGGCCTCAACAGATTTACCGTCAACCTCAGCCGCTTTCAACGCGTCCACGTCATCCACAGATACCGCTGCGTTGGCGATGCCAGAAACCATCGCTTGGAAATCTGCGTTTTTCGCAACAAAGTCGGTTTCCGCATTCACTTCAACCGCAACACCTGTGGTGCCGTCAACAACAACGGCCACAAGGCCCTCAGCTGCGGTGCGGCCAGATTTCTTGGCAGCTTTCGCAAGACCTTTGGTGCGCAGCCAGTCAATGGCGGCTTCCATGTCACCGTCATTTTCTGTGAGCGCTTTTTTCGCGTCCATCATGCCTGCGCCCGTGGTGTCGCGCAGTTCTTTAACCATTTTTGCTGTGATTGCCATTTTGGCTCTCCTCAAATCAAACGTAAATTGGGGCAGAAACCGCCCTGCCCCAAATCATACCTGCCCCAAGTCATAAATTTGTGGCGGAGTTTAGTTTTCCGCGGGGGCGTCTTCTGCGGGGGCCTCATCGCCGCCCGGAGCTGCTGCCAGAGCTTCTTCGATGAAGGCCTCATCCATCGCGCCAAGATCTACGCCTGCGGCGCCAAGCTGCGCGCTCATACCGTCAAGCGCGGCACGGGCAGCCAGGTCACAGTAAAGCGAGATCGCGCGGGAGGCATCGTCATTGCCGGGGATCGGGTAATCAATGCCATCAGGGGAGCAATTGGTATCCACAACCGCAACGATTGGAATGCCCAGCTTTTTCGCCTCGGCCACGGCCAGCGCTTCTTTTTTCACATCAATGATGAAGAGCAGATCAGGACGCCCGCCCATTTCGGCGATCCCGCCCAAAGAGGCTTGCAGTTTGGCGTGGTCACGCTCCATGCCCAGACGCTCTTTCTTGGTCAGACCTTCAAAGCCCATCGTCGCTTGTTCATCAATCGCGCGCAGACGCGAGATGGATTGCGACACGGTTTGCCAATTGGTCAGCGTGCCACCGAGCCAGCGGTGATTCATGTAATATTGCGCGCATTTCTCAGCGGCTTCAGCGATTGGCCCGGATGCCTGACGCTTGGTGCCGACAAAGAGCACACGGCCACTTTTTGCAACAGTTTCGCGAATCACATTGAGCGCAGCATCCAGCATGGGAACCGTCTGCGTGAGGTCCATGATGTGAATGCCATTACGCGAGCCGTAGATGTATTGATCCATCTTCGGGTTCCAGCGCTGTGTTTGGTGACCAAAGTGAACGCCTGCCTCAAGCAATTGGCGCATGGTGAACTCAGGATGAGCCATGTATCCGTTTCCTTTCCGGTTTATGCCTATGATGAGACGTCTTAGCCCGTTTGGGCCAACCGGCGGATCGGCTTGGATGTCTCCCAAGCGCAAACCCAATCTCATCAGCGGAGTGTGCGCGCCCTATAGGCCCCCTGCCCGCGTCTGGCAAGCGTTTTCTCGCGCCGCTCGATGGCTTGCACGAATTGCACGCTCACAAGCCGCTGCTAGATCTTTGCGTGAGCTAAAACTTGCAGCTTTCACAGGGGCATGCACATGTATCGCAACATGGCCCTGACGCCGCGCCGCAAGCGTGGTCAGCAAATGCGGGCCAAACCCCATGCCGCCCCACCAGCCATAAAAGCGCAGGCTTTCACCTTGGGGCGCATGATAAACAACCGAAATCGGTTGCACGCTCATGTCCTGCACCAAAGGCTCTGCCATAAAGGCGGCAAAAAGCGTTGTTTTAAAGGGGAGAACCTGCAAACCATCGGTGCTTGTCCCCTCGGGGAAAAACAACAGATTATGCCCATCTGACAAGCGGTCCTGAAACAGTTCGGTTTGTGCCTTTGCCTCGCGGCGGTCACGCCTGATAAAGACCGTACCCGTTGCGCGCGCAAGCCAGCCAATGCCAGGCCAGTTTGCGACCTCCGCTTTGGAGACGAAATAAAGCGGATCAATCGAATTGAGCACAAAAATATCCAGCCAACTGGAATGATTGGCCACCAGCGCCCCTTGCCGCTGCAACGGCGCGCCTGTGCGATGCAGTTTGATTCCGAGAATGCGCAGGGCATTTTTGCACACGAACACGGTGATCCAGGGGGTCCAGGGGCGGTGCGTGCCAAAGAGCGGTCTTTCAAAGCATCGCAACATGAGCAGAAGCAGCAAGCACCCAACGATCAACACCATCAAAGGGATCACACGCATAAGAGCACGCAGCCGCCCCATCCCATTTAGCGCAGGCAGCTCTGGTTCAGGAACGTCGCGCCAAGTGCTCATGCGCGGTTTGCCCGATAGCGGCCAGCGGTTTTTTCGTTCAGTTTTTCCGTATCCATGACCATACAGACATCAATGCAATCAAAATCATGATCAATAAAGGCCCCCTCGCCCACTTTACCGCCCAGGCGCAGATAGGCTTTGATCAGGGGCGGTAGGTGAACCATGGCGCTGCGCCGGTCAAGCTGCTCAGACGGGATCAGGCTCATATTCTGCAGGGGACGGGCCTTGGGGCGCAGCTCTGGATCCGCCAAATAGCTGTGATGCAAAAGGCTCAGCGCGGCGGCATGTTTCGTTGCATCTGTGCCGCCAAAGCTGGCCGTGCCAAACAACAGATCGCAGTCATGCTGGCGCACATATTCCGCCAGCCCCTGCCAAAGCAAATACACAGCCGGACCTGTGCGAAAAGATGGATCCACACAAGAGCGCCCAAGCTCCAGCAAGCGGCGCCCACTGTTTTGCAGCTTTGACACATCAAATTCAGATTGCGTATAAAACCCCCCTGCCCGCACGGCTTGATCGGACCGCATCACCCGATAAACGCCCACGACCTTATCCCGGTGGCGCAGCAGCAAATGATCAGCGAACGCATCAAAACGATCACATTCCCGTTTCGCGTTATGATCAACCCCAGGCCCATTCGCCCCAAGTTCGTCCACAAAAACAGCATATCGCAAGCCTTGCGCCGCGGCGATATCGCCCTCTGATTGAGCCAAGCTCAAGTGAAACCCATCTTGGTGCAGATCAATCGCCATGCGCAAAGGCACTCCCAAAAATAAATGAGCCCCGAATTCGTGCCCGTGCTTAAGAAAATTAGCTAGGTAACGCAACAAGATGCCTTCGCCGCGTTAAAACCCGCCTCATCGCGTTAACCTTTTGTTAACCATTTTCGATATTCAAATGCAGGTGTAAGTGTGAGATGCGCGTATCGGTAGTTGAAATTCTCGCAATTCGGGAAGTATTTCGTAACCTTGTCAGCGGAACCATTGAGCCTGCACCCAATCCCCGGAGGCATGGCAGGCGGCCGATCAGGCAAGAAACAACATATTAACTATAAGATCGGGCAAAATATTATGAACACATCCCAAACAGACCTCGCCGCATTGATTGGTAGCCGCATTTGCCACGATCTCATTTCGCCGATCGGCGCGATCAATAACGGATTAGAACTGCTCTCGATGACCGCAGCCGCCAGCAGTGGGCCAGAGGTCGCGCTCATTCATGAAAGCGTCAGCAATGCATCGGCGCGTATCCGCTTCTTTCGGCTCGCCTTTGGCGCGGCCACCGATCAAGGCATTTCAAGCCCGGAAATCCGCGATATCCTGAAAGCCCTCACGGAAAACTCCAAATTCGACGTGCAGTGGCAACCGCAAGAGGGCGCGTCTCGCGCGGATGTTCGCATGGCCTTCCTCGCCCAGCTTTGCCTGGAGGCGGCGATGCCCTATGGCGGGCAAATCACGATATTGTTTGAAGACGGGCAATGGGTGATTGCCGCAGAATCCAGCAAATTCAAAGATATATCATATCTTTTTCATGCTCTGGAGATCAATGCAAACCTCGCTGAAATTGTTCCAGCATTGGTTCAGTTCCCGCTCTTGGCCAAGCACTGCAAGGACATGGGCAAAGTGATCAAGGTGATGCAATCAGAGACAGATATCGCCATTCGCATCACCGCTTAATCAATCGCGTATCGTTCCGTTGCCTCTGACAAGGTATTTGAAACTGGTCAACTGTGTGGCCCCAACAGGGCCGCGCGCGTGCATCTTTCCTGTAGCAATTCCGATTTCAGCGCCCATGCCGAACTCCCCACCATCCGCAAACTGGGTGGATGCATTATGCATCAATATCGCGCTATCGAGCCGTGAAAAGAAATGCTGCGCAGCCGCTGCGCTCTCAGTCAAAATGCAATCGGTGTGATCCGAGCCAAATTCCCGAATATGCGCAATCGCCGCGTCGATATTGGGCACGGTTTTCGCCGCGATTTTCATATCCAAATATTCTTTGCCCCAATCCTCAGAGCTTGCCGCGCGAGAGCCCTCAAGCCCCGTTGCAGCCACCTCTACACCTGCGGATTTTAGCATATCTACAACGGCTTGGCCGAGCTCCTTAGCTTCTTCATGTATCAACAGGCATTCCGCAGATCCGCAAATCCCGGTGCGGCGCGTTTTGGCATTTAGCACCACATCCATGGTCTTTTGCGCATCCGCGTCCTTGTCGATATAGATATGCACGATCCCTTCAAGATGCGCGAAAACCGGCACGCGGGCCTCACGCTGTACCAGCCCCACAAGCCCTTTGCCCCCGCGTGGCACAATCACATCAATATGATCCACCATCGTGAGCATTTCGCTTACCGCTGCCCGGTCGCGCGTGGGCACAAGCTGAATTGCGGCCTCAGGCAATGCGGCATCTTTGAGCCCTTGAATCAAGCACTGATGAATGGCGCTCGATGAGTGAAAACTCTCAGAACCTCCCCGCAAAATAACGGCATTTCCCGCTTTCAGGCAAAGCGCACCGGCATCAGCTGTCACATTAGGGCGGCTTTCATAGATCACGCCCACAACGCCAAGCGGTGTGCGCACCCGTTGGATATGCAACCCGCTTGGGCGGTCCCATTCCTCAATCACCGCGCCAACGGGATCGGGCTGATCCGCGACACTGCGTAGCCCGTCAATCATGCTGCGAATGCGGTCCTCGTCCAAAGCAAGCCGGTCCATCATAGCGGGACTCAGGCCTTTTTCGCGGCCATACTCAAGATCTTGAGCATTGGCTTGCAAAATTGCTTCACGATTGCGCCATAGGGCCTCGGCGGCGGAAATCAATGCTGCATGTTTGCGCTCTGCCGTCGCAAAAGCAAGTTCATGGGACGCGGATTTTGCTGCATTCCCAATATTTTGCATTACATTCTTGATGTCATCACTATTCGCCATTCTATCCCCCTATAAAGCCATATCATCCCTGTGGATCAATGCGGCCCGGCCCGGATAGCCAAGCAAGCGTGAGATCTCAGAGGAATGATGCCCCTTCAGTATATTGATTTCGTCATGTGTGTAACGGCTGAGCCCTTGCCCGATTTGTGTGCCGTTTATGTCTTGCACCGCGACCGGCTCTCCACGTCCGAATGCACCAGAAGCAAGTTTAACTCCGGCTGGCAAGAGGCTGTTTCCATTTAGTAATGCGGATTTTGCGCCATCATCGACCTGAACAGCGCCGCGTGGCTTCATGGCCGCAATCCAGCGTTTGCGCGCGGCATGTGGATCAATTGATGCAGTGAACCATGTCGCCCGCGCCCCATCTGCCAGAGCTTTTAGGGGACGGTTCACATCCCCTTGCGTGATCGCCATGGCGCAGCCTGCTTGTGTCGCGGTTTTGGCGGCCATGATCTTGGTTTTCATGCCACCTTTTGACAGATGAGACGCCGCGCCGCCTGCCATATCTTCGATTTCATGGGTTATTTTTGAAACCATTTCAATATGCTGTGCATCAGAGTTAATGTTCGGATTGGCCGTGTAAAGCCCATCCACATCCGATAAGAGTACGAGCACATCCGCACTAATGGTGGCTGCAATCTGGGCGGCCAGACGGTCATTATCGCCAAAGCGGATTTCATCTGTCGCGACCGTATCGTTTTCATTCACGATTGGAACGGCCCCAAGGGAAAGCAATTGCTCTAGGGTTGCTCTCGCATTCAGGTAGCGCCGCCGATCTTCAGTATCTTCAAGAGTTACAAGGACTTGCGCGGTTATAATGTTGTAGGGGGTGAGAATTTCCTCGTAAGCGCGCGCGAGACGGATTTGACCCACGGCTGCGGCGGCTTGGGATTGCTCTAGCGCAAGCTCGCTGCGCGGCATGCCAAGCCCACCACGCCCCAGGGCAATCGCGCCGGAGGAGACCAGAACGACATCTTTTCCTTGCGCCTTTAGCCAAGAAATATCCGCGGCGAGCCCCGCAAGCCAATCGACGCGCAGCGCACCACTGTTTGCATCCACAAGCAAAGCAGAGCCGATTTTTATAACGACCCGCTTGGCGTCTGTTAAGGTTGCCATGGTTGATCGCTTTCCTCGTCTAACTCGGGCTCGATCAATTTGCGCAAGGCGCGCAGCACTTCGGTTACGCCCTCGCCAGAGACGCCAGACATGGTTAACACGCGCCCGCCGCTGGCCTTGCTGAGGATTTCTGCTTGCATTTCTGTTAGCTCTGGGCCGAGCGCGTCGGTTTTGTTCAGCACGGTTATACGCGGAATTTGCGCGAGATGACCGCCATAGGCCTCCAGCTCTTGAATGATAGTGCGGTAATCCTCATCCGGGTTGTCGGAGGTGCCATCGACCAAATGCAACAGGGCCGAGCAGCGCTCCACATGGCCCAAGAAACGATCGCCAATGCCTTTGCCTTCGGAGGCACCTTCGATCAGGCCGGGCACATCCGCGACCACAAATTCTTTGCCATCCACGGCGACAACGCCGAGATTAGGATGTAGAGTGGTAAAGGGGTAGTCGGCGATTTTTGGGCGCGCATTTGAGGTGGCCGCGAGAAAGGTTGATTTGCCCGCATTGGGCAGACCCAACAGGCCGATATCGGCGATGAGTTTTAGGCGCAGCCACAGCGTACGCTCCACCCCTGGCTGGCCGTTATTGGCCCGGCGCGGCGCTTGGTTTGTCGCGGTCTTGAAGTGCAGATTGCCCCAGCCGCCATTGCCGCCGCGCGCCAGCTCAACGCGTTGGCCAAGCTCGGTCAGATCGGCGAGAACGGTTTCTTCGTCCTCATCGAGAATCTCAGTGCCAACGGGCACTTTGAGGATGATATCCTCGCCATCTTTTCCGGTGCGCTGCCGGCCCATTCCAGGGCGACCATTATCCGCAAAGAAATGTTGCTGATAGCGAAAGTCAATCAGGGTGTTCAGCCCATCCACCGCCTCAGCGATCACTGAGCCACCTGTGCCGCCATCCCCGCCATCGGGCCCGCCATATTCGATGAACTTCTCGCGCCGGAACGAAATGCACCCATTCCCGCCCGAGCCCGAGCGAATATAAACTTTTGCTAGATCGAGAAACTTCATGCCATCATCCTGCGCTGCCCCTTGCACTAGAGCAGTTCTTGTTACGCCTCAAGTCTGGGCGGTGTTTTATTCGGCCGGAAAGCTGCGCAAATAGGTCCAGGTGGGCACAACCGTATCGCGCGCGACGCTAAAGGTTTCCGCATCGCCAATATAGTCAAAACCGGCTTGGGTCAGCACCTTGGCGGAGGCGGGATTGTCCTGGAACACGGCAGCAAACATCGTTTTATTCTGCATCGGATTCTCGGCAACGATTGCATTCACGGCGCTTGAGGCGAGCCCCTTATCCCAAAAATGCGGCGCGATCCAATAGCCGATTTCTGATTGCTCCCGCTCCAATCGTTTGAGCGAGATCAGCCCCATTAGGGACGCGCCCCCGGAGTCGGAGGCATCTAGGGCCCAAATATCCTCGACCCGGTTGGGATCAATGGCGCGGTCCAAGAACGCCTCAATCGCGCCGGGGGGCAGAGGGTGCGGAATCGAGCTGGTCATGTTCGCCACGCGCGCATCCCCGGCGTAAAGAGATATGTCGCCCATATCCGAGCGAATAAGCGGGCGCAGATAGAACCCATCCGCTTTGATCGAGGGCTGGTTTTGAATGACTGTATGCTGCATCGTCAATTCCTTTACCAAATAACCAGAAGCACAGAACCTACAGTTGCAGCCGCAAGCGACAACATCAAGTAAGGTTCTAATTTCGTGCCGGCAACAAACCGCGACAGGGTAGATCCACCATAGGTCCAAACCGGATGCAAAACGGACTGACACAGGAAGAGTACCGCAGCAACCGTTGCTGTGGCGTTAATCGCTGGCATGTCTTGGGGCACAAAATTCGTAAAACTTGCGGTAATCATGCCCCAGGCTTTTGGGTTCAGCGGATGCACCCAAAGCCCATGCGCAAAGCCTGGTGCGGTTTGATCCCCCGGCTTGGAGGAGAGGCGCAGATTTGCAACCTTCCACGCCAGCCAGATCACGTAAGCCGCTGAGGCGTATTTCAAAATCGCAAAGACCAAAGGCGCGCTTTGAGCGATTTGCAACAGCCCAAGCCCCAGGGGCCACACCAAAAGCTGCTTGCCCAAAGTCACGCCGCATATGAACGGCAGCGCAGCCTTAAAGCCATAGCGCGCGCCAGTGGCCATCAGCGCCATATTGGCAGGTCCAGGGGTGCCCACTTGGCTGACGATAAAGATCGAAAGCTGGGCCAGAGCGATGCTCATAACCTGAGATCCCTTTGCAAAAGGCCAAGAATGACGTCATCTTGCCAGTGATCCCCGACCAATGCGCTTTCCCGCTCGCGCCCCTCCTCAATAAATCCGACCTTGTTATAAGCGGAAAGCGCGCCCGCATTATCGGCCAAAATCCGCGCAGAGAGGCGGTGCAGGCCAAGGGTTTCAAAACTGTGACGGGCGAGCAGGCGCAGCGCATCCGATCCAAGCCCCTGCCCCGCAGCTGTTGCGGCCAGAATCCCGATGGCGACATTTGCGCGCTTATCCATGTGATTCATGGAGTGCAGCCGGATAGAGCCGATCAGGCCAAGATCTGCCTCAATCACCCAAGCGGTGGCGTCATTTTGAATAGAGGCAACCCAAGCCGCGGCAGCATCCCTGGTGAGCGGGCGCACCTGTTTGGGATCCGCGCCGAGCAGGGCTTGGATTTGCGGGTCATTGCCAAGGGCAAAGCGTGCCTCGATATCCGCCTCAACCGCATCGCGCAGGGTCAGGCGGTCGCTGTTCAAAACTGGCTTGGTCATATCGGGTCTCTCCACATCGGGAACGCAAAAGGGCCGGCATTTCTGCCGACCCTTCGCGAAATTCTATGAATTTATCTGCGTGTTCGGCTTATTCAGCGGCCTCCGCGACCGGAAGAACGGAAATAAAGGTTCGACCCTTAAGACCCTTATGGAAAGTCACGGCACCCTCTTGGGTCGCAAAGATCGTGTGGTCTTTGCCCATGCCAACACCCTGGCCTGGCCAGAATTTCGTGCCGCGCTGACGCACAATGATATTGCCTGGGATGGCCGCTTGACCACCATAAAGCTTTACGCCCAAGCGCCGACCAGCGGAGTCGCGACCGTTCCGGGATGAACCACCTGCTTTTTTATGTGCCATGGGGGATTACTCCTGTTCGTTTGCAAACTCGGCGGCTTGCGCCAGCCAATCGTCGCGTTCAATGCGCCCTTTAAAGGACAGTTGATCATCCATATAGGCGATTTCTTCGGGCGTCCATGCTGCGATTTGATCGAAGTGGAACACACCGTTTTCGTGCAGCAGGCCTTCGAGCTTGGGGCCAACGCCAGAGATCCGCTTGAGATCATCGGGCTGACCATCGCGCGCCTCGCTCAAAAGGTTGGCGGGCTTGGAACCTGCAGGTGCCTCAACCGCTGGAGCTGCGCTGACCACTGCGCCAGATGCCAAAATCTCTTTGATTTCGACAACGGTTAGCTGTTGACGATGGCCCTTGGTGCGCTTGGAGGAATGCTTACGGCGGCGTTTAACAAAGTTAATGACCTTTTCGCCTTTGATCTGGTCAACCACCTGCGCCGTGACTGCAGCACCTTCAATAAAGGGTGCGCCAACTTGCACGGTTTCCCCGCCAAGCATCAGAATTTCGTTGAATTGAACGGTCTCACCGGCCTCGGCAGTAATTTTCTCAACGCGGAGCTTGTCCCCGGCTGAAACTTTATACTGCTTGCCGCCCGTTTTCAGGACTGCGAACATGTTGTCTCCTTTACATCTTCCGCGTCAACAGGCCCCTATGATAAGGCGTTTATTACCTGACAACAGCGCGCTTTCTTGCGTGTTTTCGCTCAGCAAACTGAGTGAGCTTGCCGGGTAGAACACTACATAGGAGATGTCAAGAAAAGATATGGTACGCGCGTCAATCATGATCAATCGACCCTAAGATTGACCCTATAATTTTTTCATTTTTGGAATTGCAACTGGCCGGGAATGGTTGTTATACCCCGCCCCACGGTGCCGCCTTAGCTCAGTTGGTTAGAGCGCTGGATTGTGGATCCAGAGGTCCCCTGTTCAAGCCAGGGAGGCGGTACCATAAGATTTCACCGAAACTTCAATCCCTTGCGGATCTTTGTTGATGCAGTGCGTTAGCTTGCCCGGTTTATTGGGGCTGCGCGCTTTTGCCGTTTGGCGAACGCACCAGCCCCCCGCAGCAATTAGATCTTTTCCACCGTGATTCCAGCGCCCGTGTAAAACGCCACATGACCGGCGATCTTTGACACGCTTTCTAGCGGGCTCTCATAGCTCCAAACCGAATCCGCTAATGTTTGCGATTTGGTCACAACCGAGAAATAGCTGGCATCGCCCTTATGGGGGCAATTTGTGCTTTTCTCGCTGCGATCCAGGAATGGCATGGCGATATCTTCGCGCGGAAAATAAATCACTGGCGCATAATCGCCTTCGCTCAGCTCAAGCGCGCGCTTGCTTTCGCCCAATACCGCGCCGCCTGCGCGCACCGTCCATGTCCCTTGCGCGGGGGAAATTGTGATGTGATTTGCCATAGCCATCCTCCTCTTTACGCCCTGCTTTTGAAGGCGCCTTGTAACCTGAGCGTGACACTCTAAAGAGGCGCACAGGCCTTGGCAAGCCAGCGGGCAGCACCCTCTGAGACAAGCCCGGAGAGTTTCGCCTGCACCTCGCCATGATAGGCATTGAGCCAAGCGCGCTCTTCAGGGCTTAGAATTTCTGGCACAATCAAACGCCGGTCAATCGGGGCCAGGGTAAGCGTCTGCCAATCCAGCATATCGCGATGATCATCACCGCCCGCCAGAGCCTCTGCCTCTTTCACCACCAGCAGGTTTTCGATGCGAATGCCAAAGGCCCCCTCACGGTAATAGCCTGGCTCGTTCGACAGGATCATACCCGGTTGCAAAGGCAGGGTTGAGGCCCGGCTCAGCCGCTGCGGCCCCTCATGTACACTCAGATAAGCCCCAACCCCGTGCCCAAGCCCATGATCAAAATCCTGCCCGGCCATCCAAAGTGGCAAGCGCCCGAGCATTTCAATATGCGCCCCGCCCAGCCCCTTGGGCCAGCGCAGCCGCGACATCCCAATCATGCCTTGCAACACACGGGTAAAACAGGCGCGCTCTTCCTCGCCAGGGCTGCCAATCGCAATGGTGCGGGTGATATCGGTGGTGCCATCCAGATATTGCCCACCGGAATCCAGTACCAACAAATGTCCCTCCTCTAGCGTTGCATTGCTCTCTTCGCTCACCCGGTAATGCATGATCGCGCCATTTGGCCCAGTGCCCGAAATGGTCTCAAAAGAAATATTGCGCAGCTTGTTATCTTGCCGGCGGAACGCCTCAAGCCGCTTGACCACATCAATCTCGGTAAGACTTCCAGGGGCTTGCGCATCCAGCCAGGCCAACAGCTCCACAATCGCCGCCCCATCGCGCAGATGCGCCTGCACCGCGCCCTCAATCTCGGCACTATTCTTGCACGCTTTGGGCAGCGCACAAGGGTCTTGCCCAAGCACGGCCCGCTCGCCCAAGACCCCTGTGATCAGCACCGGAATGCTCTGTTTATCAACCAGAACCTTGCCCTCTAGCGCGGCGACAGCCTCCATAAAGCCACTTGGGGCATGGATCGCGACCTCTGGCCCCAGATGATCCCCCAGATCGACAAGCTTGCTCGGCTCGATAAACAAATCCACCGCCCCGCTTGCATGCAGGATCGCAAAGGCATGGCACACAGGGTTGCACGGAATATCTGCGCCGCGAATATTGAGCAACCAGCAAATGCTATCAGGTAAGGTGAGGATCGCTGCAGAGTGACCTGATTTTGCAAGACCTTTCCCCAATTGATCTCGCTTTGATGCATGGCTCTGCCCCGCAAATTCTATGGGATGCGCGCTTACAGGTGCATCCGGCGCGGGCGGTTGATCGGGCCAGATCTGGTCAATGAGGTTGGCGCAAGGCTCAAGCTCAATCGCGCTGCCGTCAAGTTCGCCTATCAAGGTCTCCATCTGGCCCGTGGTATAAAGCCAGGGATCAAAGCCGATCTTGCCGCCCTCGGGCAGCTGCTCTTTCAGCCAGGTACCAAGCGGGGTATTGAGCGAATCCTGAGGCGTGAAATGGGCTAAATCCACCTGCGATTTGACCTGCGTGCGATAGCGCCCATCCACAAACACCCCGGCCACTTCCAGCAGTGCAGCGCAAAATCCCGCAGAGCCAGTAAATCCGGTCAGCCAAGCCAGCCGGTCATCGCGCGGGGCCACATATTCCCCCTGATGCGCATCGGCGCGTGGCACCAAAAACCCAGCCAAACCCTCGGCCTGCATAAGCGCGCGCAGCTGCGCCAACCGGGGCGGGCCCTGCTCTGGCCGCGCTGTCACCTCAAAGTTTTGAAACATAATGCCTCCCAAGAGTTCATCTTTCCCGAACATAGGCGGCTGCGCTCAGGCGAGCAATTGGGTTTTCAATAAGCTGTAGCAAAGCACAACCAAGACAGATCTTGCCCAAGCCTCAACCCGGCGCGCCCCCTTCATTTGGCTAAAAATACCTTATTTGATACGGGGCGGGGGTGTGGGGGTGCAAAACCCCCACGGCGCTGGACTGCGTTTCCAGGTGCCACCGCACGCTCCCCTCACGCAATCTTAACCAATCCCGCGTAGAACTCCTCGCACGAAGCTTCTAAGACGCGCGCTGTCAATGTGGCTGGAGCACGGGTGTAGTGGCACCTACTAAGATCTCTTTCGTCACGATGGCGCGGATAGGAAAATGATGAGCAACCACCGGTTCACTGCTATTGACACGCAGTGTTCATCGATGTCTGACGGGCCCGTTCCCTGTCCGAATGCTAATCTTCCTTTATATATGTGCAACTCCGGTGGAATTGAGCCACGCGGGGCTTTTTGGCGTGCCCGTTGCTGATTGCCCTCTGCGTGAAAATCTGAACCACCTTGCGATACGCGCCAGCCCGCTTTATGGGGGCGCATGTCCAGATCAGAAGAACTCTTGCTCATCATCGACTTTGGCTCACAGGTCACGCAGCTTATTGCGCGGCGCCTGCGCGAGTTGAATGTCTATTGCGAAATCCACCCCTATCAAAACGTCACCAAAGAGCGACTTACGCAGCTCGCGCCCAAGGCGGTGATCCTATCGGGCGGGCCTGATAGTGTCACGCGGGAAGGCTCACCCCGAACACCCGAGGGGCTTTATAGCCTTGGTATTCCCATCCTTGGCATCTGTTATGGTCAACAGGTCATGATGCATGAGCTGGGCGGACAGATCAAAGGCGGCAAGATTTCCGGTGGCGGCGGCACTGCGGAATTTGGCCGCGCCTATGTCACCGCGAGCGCTGAAACCCAGCTGCTCAAGGGGTGGTTTACAAATGGCGATGAGCAAGTTTGGATGTCACACGGCGATCATGTGGCAGAGCTGGCCCCTGGCTTTGAGGTCTATGGCACCTCGCCCAACGCACCCTATGCCATTACCGGCGATCCTGCCCGCCAGTTTTACGCCGTGCAATTTCACCCCGAAGTGCATCACACGCCCGGCGGCAGCACCCTATTTGAAAACTTCGTGACTCTGGCTGGTTTCGCGCGCGATTGGACCATGGCTGGTTATAAGGACCAAGCCATCGCCGCCATTCGCGCCCAGGTCGGTGAGGCTAAGGTGATTTGCGGGCTTTCGGGCGGGGTTGATAGCTCGGTCACGGCGGCGCTTATCCATGAGGCGATCGGCGATCAGCTCACCTGCGTTTTTGTGGATCATGGCCTTTTGCGCAAGGATGAGGCGACAGAAGTCGTCACCATGTTCCGCGATCATATGAACCTGCATGTGATCCATGCCGATGAGAGCGAGCTATTCCTTGGCGCGCTGGATGGGCAATCGGATCCTGAAACCAAGCGCAAGATCATCGGTGGCCTCTTTATTGATGTGTTCCAAAAATACGCCGACCAGATTGAGGGGGCGGAATTTCTCGCCCAAGGCACGCTCTACCCCGATGTGATTGAAAGCGTGAGCTTTTCTGGCGGCCCCTCTGTCACCATCAAATCGCATCATAATGTCGGCGGATTGCCGGAAAAGATGGGGCTGAAGCTGGTGGAACCGCTACGCGAGCTCTTTAAGGACGAGGTGCGCGCTTTGGGCCGTGAGCTGGGCCTGCCCGCCACTTTCATTGGGCGTCACCCGTTTCCGGGGCCGGGTTTGGCCATTCGCTGCCCCGGTGAAATTACCCGCGCTAAGCTGGACATTTTGCGGCAGGCCGATGCGGTCTATATCGAGCAAATCCGCAAACACGGGCTTTATGATGAGATCTGGCAGGCCTTTTGCGCGATCCTGCCCGTGCGCACGGTCGGCGTGATGGGCGATGGGCGCACCTATGATTATGCCTGCGCGCTTCGGGCCGTGACCTCGGTGGATGGGATGACGGCCGATTATTACCCGTTCAGCCACGCGTTCCTATCAGAAACCGCAACCCGCATCATCAATGAAGTGCCCGGCATTAACCGCGTGACCTATGACATCACCTCCAAACCCCCCGGAACGATTGAGTGGGAGTGAAATCCGTATGAGCAATCAGAAATTCTGGGATAAGATCGCGCCGCGCTACGCAAAGGTAAAAATTTCGGATATCGAATCGTACCACAAGAAATTGCAGGCCACGCAAGAGCATTTGACCAAAGACATGGACGTGCTTGAAATTGGCTGCGGGACCGGGATGACGGCGATTGCTCACGCGCCATTTGTCCATCATTACCATGCAACTGATATGTCTGAGGTCATGATTGATATTGCCAAGGGCAGAGCAAAAGAGAGCGATATTGATAATATCAGCTTTGAAGTAAGCGATTTTTCGAGCTTGCAAATAGCCAATGAAAGCAAAGATGCAGTGCTCGCGATGAGCGTGCTGCATTTGCTTGAGGATGTACATGATGGCATTCGCGAGGTCGCCAGCAAATTAAAACCCGGCGGCTTATTCATCTCTAGCACAATGTGTTTAGGCGATAAGATGTGGTATTTGCGCGCCGTCGTCCCGCTCATGAGACTTGTTGGCTACGCGCCATCAACGGTGCATTTTTTCAAAAAGGACGACTTACTCAGCGCGATTACATCGCATAATTTTTCCATCCTCTATGAATGGCAACCATCGCCAACAAAGGCCTGCTTTGTCATTGCGCGAAAGATGTGAAACCTGTGCCGATATCCGTTGTCTATTCGCACAAAGTTTAAGGAGCTGATATGCCCCAAACGCGCCAAGCTGTGCTCTGGATGATTGGCACGATTTTGTCCTTGTTCAAGAAAGTTAAATGACTGAGAGTAAAAAGAAAAACATCCAGAGAAGCGCCCGCCTAAGCGTCGCCCCGATGATGGATTGGACGGATCGTCATTGCCGTTTCTTTCATCGCTGTCTCTCTCAGCACACGTTGCTTTATACGGAGATGGTCACGTCCTCGGCATTGATCAAAGGGGGTGCGCTGCATTTGCTGGACTATTCCCCAGCCGAGCATCCTGTTGCGTTGCAGCTTGGGGGCTCTGATCCAACAGAGCTGTCTAAGGCCGCTCAGTTGGGGGCGCAGGCGGGGTATGATGAGATCAATTTGAATGTGGGCTGCCCCTCGGATCGGGTGCAATCAGGGGCTTTTGGCGCGGTTTTGATGAAGGATCCAGGGCTTGTGGCTCAGTGCGTTGCTGCCATGCGCGAGGCCGTTGATATTGAGGTCACGGTGAAATGCCGCATCGGAGTCGATGATCAAACGCCGCGCGAGGTCTTGCCCGAATTTCTGGCCCGCATCATCGCCGCTGGGTGTGAGCGCGTCACGATCCATGCCCGCAAGGCTTGGCTTAAGGGGCTGAGCCCGAAAGAAAACCGTGAGATCCCACCGCTGGAATATGAGCTGGTGCATTGGGTCAAAGGGCTTTTTCCCAATTTGCATATCTCGCTGAATGGCGGGATTACCTCATTGCACCAGGCCAAAGAGGTCTTGCAGGGCGGGCTTGATGGTGTGATGATCGGGCGCGCTGCCTATCACAATCCGGCGGATATCTTATGCCGAGCCGATCGAGAGATCTTTGGGGCGGCGGGGATCACAACCGCGGAGCAAGCCGTGCATCAGATGCTGCCCTATATCGAGGCGCATCTGCAAACGGGTGGCAGGCTCGGGCAGATCACACGCCATATGCTCGGGGCCTTTGCGGGGCGCCCTGGCGCGCGACATTGGAAGCGAATCTTATCAGAAGGCGCCCACAAACCGGGGGCCGGGCCAGAGCTGGTTTTAAAGGCGCTGGAACATATAGCGCCCCTGGGGGAAAGCGCATGAGCTGGCCAGAAAGCGGATGCTTTACTTATGAACCCACGGAGCAAAGCCAATTATGGGCCCAAACGGTCGAGCGCGCGGCCCATCAAATCTCGCAGAACGCAAAGCAAAGGCAATTGCGCCATAATGGCACTTGGTTCGTCGGGGTCGATGCGCTGCCCAATGGCCCGGATGGCACTCTGGATGGGGTCAGTTTTGCGGGGCCTTGGGAGGCGGATCTGCCAGCCCCCCTGCCGCTGCACCCCGCGCAGGTGTCGATAATTTACCCCGGATATCCCGGCAAGGATGCAAACCAGTCAGAGGCAAATCACCAATTCCGCATCAAGCACTTTGCAGCGCATATGGATGGGCTTTTGCCTGAGGGCTCCCCGCCCCGCCGCTATGCGCGTGAATTTCATGCCTATGTTCTTGGGATCCATATCAATGGCTGCCCCGCCGCGCCCACCGTGTATTGGCCCGGCAGTCATCGGATTTTGCGGCAGGCGCTCGGCGCGGCGCTCAAGGGCGGAGCCGAAACAGATGTCACCGAGGTCTATAAAGCCGCGCGCGCCCGATGCCTGGATCAAATCACCCCAATTGAAATAACCGCCCCGCAGGGCGCGGCGTTCTTGATGCACCCGTTCTTGCTGCATGGCACGGCCCCCTGGCAGGGCTACTCACATCAGTCGCGCATCACAGCGTTTTTCCGCCCGCAATACGAACGGCTAACCGAATGGGTGTCGGCTTAACCACAAAAGGTAGCCCTAAGCCTCGCAGATCGTTGACGACACAGTCTCAAGCCAAAGGAGCGGGTGAATAGGTATAATCACGGGAGCCTCACCGACCCCTTCAAGATAATCCGGCCAATAGCGCGGGAGGCCAAGCTTGGTCACGTTCTCACATTGCTGGCGCACCCAGCGCGGATCTTCAAATAATTGCTCCGCTTTCGGGACAACAGTGCTATCCAAGCCCAGATCGTCACCAATGATGTCTTCTATTTCCCGAGAAACCCAACCATCTATAGCGAATGTGTCATAATATTCTTCCATTCGCTCTACGTCATACTCCTCACGAACCGAAGCAGCTACATAGATCTCAAGGCCTAGCTCTAGCTTCCCTTCAGCAAAACAACTGATCGAAGCCTCTGCCAGCTCAATGACCGAACGCCCTTTGGCCTCGGTCAGCTCAATGCAAAGCCCTTGCTTGACTTGCAATCTGCGCTCCTCAGCCTGGGCATGACCACCTAGTGCCAAAGCCAAACCAGCGGCTCCGATCACTCGAATCAGATTTTGTTTCATTAGGCTTCCCTTTTTTGCAAAGCGCTTGATGTCAGCGGAGCGTAGATCGTTTTTGCTCGGCTTGTCAAAGAGGCCATCATTTCAGGCAGCTTCGCAAATAGTGGACCTAGCTCGGGCACAAACCGCCCCTCACAACAGAACGCCAGAGCTCCGGGTGAACGGGAATGTTATCCGGAGCTGGACCGTCTATCTCGTCCAAATAGTCTGGCCAATAGCGCGGAGGATCTAGCTTTGAGATGTTCTCGCATAGCTGGCGCATCCAGCGCCGGTTTGTTGTCAACTCCTCATGTTTAGGCCTCAAAGTGCTATCCAACCCCAAATCGTCTACGATGATATCATCAAGCTCACGAGAAACCCAATCATTAATATGCGATACGCTGAAATGACGTTTCATTCGCTTTTCGTCATACCACTCAAAGAGTTCGACAGCAGCAAAGAGCTCCAAACCTTGCTCAAGCTTTCCTTCTGCAAAACAACTAAGAGAAGCTTCGGCCACCTCAATCGCCGTTCGCCCATTGGCTTCTGTCATCTCAATGCAAAGCCCCTGCTTTACTTGCAATCTGCGCTCTTCAGCCTGAGCATGGCCGCTTAGCGCCATAGCCAAACCAGCGGCGGTGATTGCCCTAACTATATATGTTCCCACAAGACTATTCCTTTTTCACTCGTTCATCGCGTAGCGTCGCACAGTATCAGGCGCTTTGCAAACCCGCCAGAACGGCCTTTGCGGCGCGCAATCCGGGGGGCTCGCCGCCTGCGCCAAGCCTTTGCATGGTGAGCTGCATCGCCTCAATTTGCGCGTCCTGAGTTTGCAAGATTTGCAAAATCGCCTCGGTGATGGGCTCAGCTTTGCAATTTTCCCCGATAAATTCGGGCACCACGCGGGTCTCAGAAACCAGGTTCACGAGCGTCACCGTATCCGTCAATAAGAGCCGTTGCATAATTTTGCGCGTCAACCAAGACATATCATAGGCGATCACCATCGGGGTTTGCGCGGCCGCGAGCTCTAATGAAACCGTTCCCGAAGCGGCCAAAGCCACGTCCGCCGCGGCAAAGGCTGCTTTTTTCTCAGCCTCGGGGCATGTTCGCCCATCAAGGATGTCTGTATTCTCAGGCCATATATGTTTATCTTGCAAAATCAGCTCAGCAACCGGGCGCGCGGCGGGCAGGATGAATTTCGCATTTGGGAGCGTTTTGCATATTTGCGAAGCGACCTTTGCAAATATCGGCGCAAGGCGCTGCACCTCTCCTTTTCGTGAGCCAGGCAGGCAGAGGATGCGCGGGGTGCCTTGGTGCCTGTCGCGAAACGCTTCGATATCCGCGCCTCTAGGCTGGGGCATTGTTGTGACCGGGTGCCCAACAAAATCGCATCGCATCCCGGCGGCTTCCATATAGGGGGGTTCAAAGGGGAAGAGGGCCAGAACCTGATCAATAAATGCCGCCATCTTTTGTGCGCGCTTAGGACGCCAGGCCCATACAGTGGGCGCGACGTAATGCACGCAGCGAATATGCGGGTTTTGCGCCTTTACCGCTTTGGCGACGCGCAGGCAAAAATCGGGGCTATCAATTGTGATCACAACATCCGGTTGCCATGACAGGATGTGTTCTGCCGTCTGCGCGATCCGCCGCTTTAAATGAAAATATTTCGGCAGGATCTCGACGAGGCCCATCAGGCTTAGCTCGGACATATCGAAATCACTTTGCAAACCCTGCGCCTGCATGAGCGGGCCACCGATGCCTTTAAATTCCAGCCCGTCCGGCACAAGCTGATGCAGACCTTGCAAAAGCGCGCCGCCCAAAGCGTCGCCCGAGGGCTCCCCGGCGATCACAAAGACCTTCATTCCTTGCGCACCCAAAGGAACAGGCCTGCATGATCGAGCTTTGTGATCACATCCTCAAGTGACAGCACAATAACTGCGCCCGCTTGAATGACGATACCCGATAGGCCGAGGGCGATGCAGTTTTGCGCAGTTTTTAGTCCTATCGTTGGCAGATCTGCGCGCTGGTCTTGGCCGGGCTTGGGGGCTTTGTAAAGAAATCCACCCGCTGAAGCGATTTGCAAATTTTGCAACATCGCATCGGTGCCCGCATCTGTTTCACGCGCGATCACTTGACCATTTTGCAAAATACAGGCCTGCCCGAGATCTTTTTTTCCCATATCTTCCAATGTGCTTTGCGCAAGCATCAGATCCGCCAGGTTTATATCCGGCTCAGATTTCGTTAACACGCCCGCAGGTGGCAGAAGATTTGGCGCGAGCTCTGCCGCGCTGCGAATGTCAAACCCGCGCTGTTCAAAAAGGGACATAACGGCCCTGAGCGCCCCATCATCCCCCTGCCCTAAAGCGCTTTGCAAAATCGGGACAAGCGGCAGGGTCAGCGTATCAATCTGAGACGGATCAATGGGCGGGCGACGGATTGCGCCGCATAGGCAGATTTGCGAAATGCCGCGCTGCTTCAGGGTTTGCAAAAGCGTGCCAAGGGTTTCGAGGCGGAAGCCAATATCGACCTTGAGCCCATTTGGCGCGAACCCTTCAAGCGCGCAAATAAGCGGGGGCGTGCTTTGCTGGGATGCGATGGCTTGTGGCAGATCGCCAGAGCCGCATATGAGAGCCAGGGTCATGAGGGGGTCAGGAAGGAGCGATCACTTTGCGCGGTCACGAAATCAACGATCTGATTTACATAATCGCTGTCAAATTCTTGCTGCATCCGGTCAACGCGCTCATGAAAGGTGCCCTCGCCCTGGGCCATCATCTGGAAGGCGGCGCGCAGGGCGGTGATATCCTCGCGCGCCACGCCGCGCCGCTTTAGCCCCACAAGATTGAGCCCATCAAGTTCACCACGCGCCCCTTGCACCAAGCCATGCGGGATCACATCGCGGGCCACCATGGTCAGCGCGCCAATGATTGCCCCCTGTCCGATGCGCACGAATTGATGCACGCCAGAAAGTCCACCAACGATCACATCATCCTCTAGGATGCAATGCCCGCCAAGCGCGACGGAATTCACCACAATCACACGGTTCCCGATAATCGCATCATGGGCCACATGACACCCGGCCATAAACAGCCCATCATCGCCAATTTTTGTGACCCCGCCACCCCCCTCGGTGCCTGTGTTCATGGTCACATGTTCACGAATACGGTTGCGCGCGCCAATCTCAAGGCGGGAAGCTTCGCCCTTGAATTTCAGATCTTGCGGGATTTCGCCAATCACCGAGAAAGGAAAAATCACGGTTCCCTCACCAATAGAGGTGCGCCCGGTCACCACCACATGCGATTTCAGCTCGACATTCGGACCGAGAGAGACCTCTGGCCCCACAGTGCAAAAGGGACCGATTGTGGCGCTGGGATTGATCTGCGCACCTGGCTCGACAATCGCACTGGGGTGAATGGTCATGATTTAGTCCTTGGGCAAGTCCATCATTGCGGTAAATTCGGCCTCGGCAGCGATCTCATCCCCCACACGCGCTGTGCCACCGAATTTCCAAACCTTAGCGCCGGGTTTGCCGCGCAGGGTTTGCATCTCCATGCGCAAAATATCGCCTGGGATGACTTTGCGGCGGAACTTACATTTATCAATCGACATGAAGTAAACCTTCATGTTTTTATCCGCCATGCCAAGCGCTACCCCAACCATAACGGCGGTGGTTTGTGCCATGGCCTCAACAATTGTCACGCCGGGCATAATTGGTAGCCCTGGAAAATGGCCCTGGAAATGCGGCTCATTCATTGTGACATTCTTGATGCCAACAGCGCTTTGCGTGCCATTCATCTGCTCAACGCGATCCACCAAGAGAAACGGGTAACGGTGCGGTAAGATGCGCTGGATCAGTTGAATATCGGCGGTTGTTACATCTTGTGTCATAGTGTTTTACTTTACTCGGATCGCGGTTCGCCGTGACCTAGCAAGTTGCGGGCCCCGCGGCAAGCACTGTGATCTATTCGGCCACCAGATCCTGCCCATCCCCGATCTGTGCATCTATTCGGCGCACCGCCTCATCCGTGATGTCAACCACATTTGCACTCCATAGCGAGTTCCGCTTATCAAGGACCACCAACGCGCCGGTTTCGCGCATGATGCCCTCCATGATCGGAGAGATTGCCGCGATAAATTCCGCCGGGATCTTATCGGATTGCTGTTGCAGTGCTATGGCTTTTTCGCGCTGGATTTGGCGAGTTTCGCGCGCTTTGGCGTCAAAAGCATCGGCTTTGTCGCGAAACTCTTCGGGCGAGAGCGATGCGCGTTCCGTCGTCAAACGCAGCTCTTCTGCCTCGAGCTCTTTCCCAATGCGTGCATTCTCCTCGTCAAGCGTCGCCCAAGCTGCGGCGCGCTCTTGCTCCAAACGCACGCCAAACGCGCTGCGCAGGTAGATCTGCTGCAAATCCGCAATAAGAACCGGGCTTTGGAATTGCAGCGGTGCCTGGGCATTTGCGGCGCCGCCAAAAAGCAGCGCGCAGATCACAAGGAAAAAGCGCACCGCTCTCATAGTTTAGAACCGTGTGGTTATGGTGAAGTCGAAGGATTGCTCACGGTCATAGGTCTCTTTCTTGAGCGCTTCTGAAAAGTTAAAGCGCAAAGGTCCAATCGGCGTATCCCAAAGGATCGAGACCCCGATCACATGGCGTGCAGAGCCGTTTTCGCCAACAATGTTACCGCCACTTAGATCCACATCGCTGAGATCCCAGAGATTGCCGATATCATAGAATGCGCCGCCGCGGATGCCATATTCCTCGGGCAGACCAAGTGGGAATTCGGCATCAAAGCGCACCGCATAATAGAGGTTGCCCCCCAGAGGATCATCTGCCGCATTTCCTGCAGCATTCAGGCTACGATCACGCGGGCCGATGCCGCCGGGCTCAAAGCCACGAATGATCTCTGGGTTCAACACAAATCGGTCATCGGTGCGGCTCGTGCCGTTGGACCAATTCAACGCACCGGCCTCAAGAGTTGCCCGCAACGTGATATCACGGTTGTGCAATTTGCGTTGGCCGATCCATTTAGCCGTGCTTTTCAGATATTCGTTATCGCCGCCCAAACCGCCGAAATCCTGGGACAGCTCAAAGAGCATGCCCGCATCAGTGTTCAGCCCGCTGCGCCGCGTATCATAGGTATAGGTGTAGCCGATCGAGCTACTTGACAGTTTCCCGCGTGAAATCTCGTTTCTGAGCACGGCCCCCGGCTTATCGCCATCGGCGGTCATCTCAACCTCTTCATAGCGATAGCGCAGACCAAAGCGGCCATTCCCACTGACCGGGAAGGCAATGCCTGGCTGAAAAATAAGATCCTCAGAATTATAGGTAAAGAATGAGGATTCCGTCGTCATCAAAGAGGCGGTCAACCCAAATTCCAGATCCCGCCCGAGCAGTTTGGGTTCAACGAACGTGATCGAGGCGTTTTGCGATTCCTCTGCAGTAGAGACGGAAATGGACAGCTTTTGCCCGCGCCCCATAAAGTTGCTTTCGGCAAATTGCAGTGCGAGGCCAAAGCCGTCATTGCTGGAGAACGAGCCGCCGATGGTAAAGGAACCTGTAGGCGCTTCTTCAACATCCACGTCAACCACCACCTGATCCGGGCTCGAGCCTTCGCGCGCGTTCACATCGACATTTTCGAAATAGTCCAAGGCCCGCACACGCTCGGCACTTTCGCGAATTTCGCGGGGATTAAAAGGATCACCTTCGGCTGATTTGAATTGCTGGCGAATAACGCGGTCCAGCGTCGTGGTGTTTCCTTCAATATCAATGCGCTCAACAAAGACGCGCGGGCCACGGCTTAGAACATATTCCACATCCAAGGTCAGCTCTGCGTCATTGCGCGTGATGCGTGGTTCAATCCGCAGAAAATCAATCAGTTTCTCAGCGGCCAAACGCTCCATCCGCGCAATGTCATTTTCGACCCGCGTAGGCGCGTAGGTTTTTCCGGTTTGAGAGCGGGTAGCAGCAAGAAACTCATCGGCATCCACATCATCAAGTTCCGACGTGACCGTGATTTCGCCAAAGTTGAATTGCTGCCCTTCCTGCACGTTGAACACCAAGAAGAAGCCATCTTTATTAGGCAGCAGCTCAGCATTTACCGAATTGGTGCGGAAATCGACATAGCCACGGCTCAGATAAAAATCGCGCAAGACCTGCTTATCAAATTCAATCCGGTCCTCAGCAAAGGTGTCGCGCGTGATAAAGGCCCGCAAAAAGCCCGCCTGTTTTGTTTCCAAGACCCGGCGCAATGCACGATCTGAGAACACGCGGTTGCCAACAAAGCTGAGACGTTCGATTTCCGAGACGTCACCTTCGAAGATTTCAAAGACCAGATCAACCCGGTTATCGCTGCGGCTGATGATACGTGGGATAACCCGCGCGGCCAGACGCCCTTGACTGGCGTAAGCTTCTGCCAACACCGAGGCATCGCGCTGCGCTTGGGACGGGCTATAAACCCGCCGCTCTTGGCTTTGCACCAAGGGGGCCAAGACATCATCTTTGATCCGGCGATTGCCTTCAAAGCTCACACGGTTGATCGTCGGCAATTCCACGACTTTGATCACCAAAGTATTCCCAAGCGGCTCAACGGTGACGGATTCAAACAGCCCGGAATTTTGCAGTTTTTGCAGCGCATCATTGACCTGGCCCGCTGACACTGTTTGGCCGCGTGCAATTCCTGCAGTCTGCAAAATCGCCGCATCACCAACACGTTGGTTGCCGTCGATTTCGACTTTGCTAAAGCGATAGGTCTGCGCCACTGTTGCAACTGTGCCCGCAACCAAAGTGACAACGACCAGCCCCAGAACGGATCTTAGCACGGTTCCGCTGCCCAATATTGCGCGCTTCGTTGGTGTTTTGAAAAAAGAGAGCCCCGCCGACATTGTCATTCCCGCCGTTAACCTTGATTACGACTGGGATAACCATTTGTGATTGCGTTGTCAAAAACCAAAGCGTCGAATGCCAGGGCGTGGCTAGAATATCACGTTCCCAACCCAAGACCCGAGCAAAAGCGCAACAATCAAAGTCGCAACATAGATCAAACGGTCCCAATTCAGCACAAAAATGAGGCTAAGCCCTTTATAACCCGCATGAAGTATCTGCATCTGCCGTCCCCTGAGATCTGAAAAAACCTTAGTTTAAGATCAGGGCGCAAGTTTAACGCAAATGGGGCAAAATAGTGACAGCGCAGGCGAGGGTTTAGCGCACGCAGGTGAGGTCATTGAACAGGGCAAACCCCATTAAGCTAAGCACACATGCGATGCCGATGGTCATCAAGATACGCGCCACCGCCTCGCTGGGGGGGCGGCGAAAGATGGCCTCATAGGTGTAGAACACCAGATGCCCCCCATCGAGCGCAGGGATCGGGATCAGGTTCATGAACCCAACAACAGTCGAGATCCCGGCCAGAAAGGTAATGAATTGCCAGAGCCCTTGTGATGCGGTTTGCCCGGCGATTTGCGCGATGGTAACGGGGCCGGACAGGTTACAGCGGCCAATCTTCTGACTGATAATATGTGACAGCCCCGACACAGTGCCTGTTATGGTCCGCCAGGTGCGCTCGGCCCCGAGCTGCAAGGCTTGCACTGGGCCAACCGCCTGCATGGCAGGCTCAAAAGGCAGGCTTGATTGAACACCGATCAGCCATCTTTGTTCAAACCCACCGCCGCGTTTTGGCACATCATCCCGGCGGGCGGCGATTTCGACATCGAAACTCTCGCCCGCACGCCAGATGGTAAAGAGCAAGGGCGCACCTTCAGAGGCGGTGACGATTTCGATAAGCCGTCCAAAATTGTAGACTGGAACCCCATCAACCGCTGTGATGACATCACCGGCCTGAAGGCCTGCACGCAAGGCGCGTGATTGCGGGGTCACGCCGCCGACGATGGGCAGCTGATAGTTCACATCCGCGACAGTAATCTCTGCTCCGTCCCGGCGCACCAAATACTGGGTGATCGCAACATCTTGCAGCTCAAGCGTCTTATTCTCCTCGCGCAATGTGCTGAGCAACACGCCATCGAGCGCAAGGATTTCATCGCCTGCGCGCAACTCTCTGATTTGGGCAGGCAGATCGGGCAACGCGCCAACGGTGAGGGGCTCTTTGACAGTTCCTGAATAGATCGCCATACCGCCAAAAATCAGGATCGACAGGGCGAAATTGAAAATCGGACCCGCAGCAACCGTCGCCGCGCGTGCCCAAAGCGGTGCGCCATGCATGGTTTTACGCAGCGCTTCTGGATCTTGTGCGGCCTCTGCCATGGCCTCACTATCTGCACCAGATGCCGCATTCGCATCCCCGGCAAATTTCACATAGCCGCCCAAGGGCAGCGCGGCGATTTGCCATTTGGTTCCACGCCGATCAAAACCCGACCAGAGCACAGGCCCAAATCCGATCGAGAACACATCTGCATGAATCCCGGACCAGCGTCCGACAATGTAATGGCCATATTCATGGATCGCGACGATCACCGACAGGGCCACGATAAAGGCAGCCAGGAACCAAATGAACCCGCCAAAACTGGCGCTTAATGTTGCGATATCCAAAGCAGATCGTCCTTAGCTGTGAGAGGCATATAGAGAGAGATGGCGCCGCGCCCAGAGATCTTTGAGTCTTGGTCCTGCCTTTTTCAAATCATGCCCCCTTTGGGAAAGCCGGTTATCTGCGCGATTATCAAGAACACAAGAGCGGCTGCCATCAGCCCATCGAACCGATCCAAAAACCCACCATGGCCGGGAATGAGGTTGGAGCTATCTTTGACGCCACTGCGCCGCTTAATCGCGCTTTCTGTGATATCACCAAGTTGTGACGCAAAACTTAAGAACACCGACAATGCAATGATCCAAGGGGTTGCACCCGAGCCAAGCGACATTACTGCACCAACACAGGCCGCAGCGATCCAGCCCCCAACGATCCCGGACCAGGTTTTCTTAGGGCTTAGGCTGGGCCAAAATTTGGGCCCGCCAAGTGCTTTTCCAACAAAATACCCCGCAACATCCGTTGCTATGATGATCAAGATCAGCCAGAGAACCCAGCCAAAGCCGAACTGTTCACGCGTGATCACAAGGGACAGACACCCAAAGAGTATGCATGCCGAATATAATCCGCCAGTTTTGAGATGTGGGGAGCAAACGAGGGCAATACCGATGCAGCAAATCGTCAGCAGTGTTTGCGTCGTAACGGGCTCGGCCATTGGCGCAAATGCGAGCACCCCTCCACAGAACACAGAAAAGCCCCCGGCGATCACAGCGCGCTTTGGGACGAGCATATGCGTTAGCTCCCAGAGCATAATCGCCGCCAGAGCACCGGCAGTGACCTGAAGCACCCAGCCGCCGACAATAATGTCAAACAGGCCAATCCCAGCAATCACCAGGGCCGAGAGCACCCGCACACGAAGATCAAACCATTTGCTAGCGCCCTTTGGCATTATCGCTTTACACCGCCATATCGCCGGTCCCGAGAGGCAAAGGCTGCGCATAGGCGGCCAAATTCTTCTGGAGAGAAATCGGGCCAGAGCGTGTCGATAAATTCATATTCCGCATAGGCGGATTGCCAGAGCAAAAAGTTCGAAATCCGCGCCTCGCCGCTGGTACGGATAACCAGATCAGGATCGGGCAAAACGCATGTATCTAAGTATCTTGGCAGGGTTTCTTCATCCACCGTTTCCGGGTCAAGCTTGCCTGCGGCGACATCTTGGGCCATGCGCTTTGTTGCGCGCGCGACCTCATCGCGCCCCCCGTAATTGAGCGCGATTGTCAAATTTAGCTTGTCGTTTTCGGCGGTAAGCTGCTCTAGCTCATCCATCAGTGCCACCAAAGTTGGATCCAGGCGCACCCGATCACCGATAAAGCGCACGCGCACACCCGCCTCTAGCAGCGCTTTTGCCTCTTTGGTGATATAGCGGCGAAAGAGATGCATTAGCCCCGCCACCTCGATCTGTGTGCGTTTCCAATTCTCGGTCGAAAAGGCAAAGATGGTCAGGTAATCGACATTCAGATCCGGGCAAGCCTCGACGATCTTGCGCACAACACGCGCACCTGCATGATGGCCAAAGAGCCGCGGTCGCCCCCGTTGGGTGGCCCAACGCCCATTACCATCCATGATAATAGCGACATGCCCAGGGCCGGTAGTGTCTGTATCGCGTGGGATGGCGAGGCTCCAATCTTGTGTAACTAATTATGAGCGAGCCTAACGGAAAAGTCCTAAAGGAGCGTGCAGGCTTCGTGTAAATTCCGATTAGACCTGCATGATTTCTGCTTGTTTGGTCTCAAGTGCCGCATCTACGTTTTTGATATAGCTATCGGTCAGCTCTTGCACTTCGCTTTCCCAAAACTTTTGATCATCTTCGCTTAGCCCATCAGATTTGGCTTTCTTGATCTGATCCATACCATCACGGCGCACATTGCGAATAGAGACGCGCGCGCTTTCGGCATATTGGCCCGCAACTTTGCCCAGCTCGCGGCGGCGTTCCTCATTAAGTTCGGGGATTGGCAGCATGATGATCGTGCCATTGAGCTGGGGATTGATCCCGAGCCCGCTGTTGCGGATCGCCTTTTCAACCGCATTCACCATGGATTTATCCCAGACATTTATCGTGACCATGCGCGGCTCTGGCACATTCACTGTCCCGACCTGATTGATGGGGGTTTGCTGGCCATAGGCTTCGACTGTGACGGGTTCGAGCATGGACGCACTGGCGCGCCCGGTCCGCAGCGAAGCGAATTCCGTGCGCAAATTCGCGATTGCGCCGTCCATCCGTCGCTCCAGATCATCCGTATCCAGCATAAAGTCGTCTGACATATCTCTCACTCGCCCATAGTCTTTGCGTTGTTGTCTAAGTCTCTACCCTGCTTGGGCGGATCATTTCAAGCACAACGCGCAAACTGCTACCCGTGAACTTTTGTATAGGTGCCTTTGCCCGCAAGAATGCCTTTGAACCCGCCGGGCTCATCCAGGCTGAAAACGATAATGGGCAAGGAATTATCCCGTGCGAGCGCAATCGCCGAGGCATCCATGACTTTCAGCCGTTTGGTGAGCACCTCATCATAGGTCACATGATCATAACGCTTGGCATCGCTATGCTCTTTGGGGTCTTTGTCGTAAATGCCATCCACGCCGTTTTTGCCCATAAAAATAGCCTCACATGCCATTTCATTGGCCCGAAGCGCGGCTGCGGTGTCTGTCGTGAAATAGGGGTTGCCCGTGCCAGCAGCAAAGATGCAGACCCGCTTTTTTTCCAAATGGCGCACCGCGCGGCGGCGGATATAGGGCTCTGCCACCTCATTCATGGTGATGGCCGAGATCACACGGGTAAACACGCCCATTCCTTCCAGAGCGGCCTGCATGCCAAGCGCGTTCATAACCGTTGCCAGCATGCCCATATAATCGGCGGCGGTGCGCTCCATCCCCTGAGCCGAGCCCTGCAAGCCCCTGAAAATATTGCCGCCCCCAATGACGAGACAGATCTCAACGCCCATATCATGCACCGATTTGATCTCTTCAGCGATGCGCTGCACCACACGGGGTTCGAGACCAAACCCTTGCGTGCCCATAAGAGCCTCGCCTGAGATTTTAAGCATCACACGGTTGAAAGTTGTCTGGCTTGTCATGAAAAAAAGCACCTTTTGCAGCCTACTCGCTTTGCGGCGCAACCTGTCCTAAAATGCCCCATAGATCAATGGTGAGGCAGGCATGTATCAAAAGATAATCAAAACTCTTTCGCCAGAGCTTCCCGTTCTGATCGCGGGTCCAACGGCCTCTGGCAAATCAGAGCTTGCTTTGCAGATCGCGCAGGCCCAGGGCGGGCGGATCGTGAATGCGGATGCAAGTCAGGTCTATAGGTGCTGGCAGGTGATTTCAGCCCGGCCCAATGCAGATGATGAAGCGCGCGCAACGCATTGCCTTTATGGTCATATTTCCTGGAACGCACCTTATTCAACCGGGCATTGGCTGCGCGAGGTTTCTGAAACCCTGAAAGATGGGCCCCGCCCCATTATCGTCGGGGGCACCGGGCTCTATTTTGCTGCATTGACGGAAGGCTTGGCCGAGATTCCCCCCACGCCCGCAGATATCCGCGATGCGGGCAATCAGTTGACCTTGAGCAGCCTGCTGCAAGAGCTCGATAACACGACATGTTCGATCATTGATACAGCCAATCGCGCCCGCGTTCAGCGCGCCTGGGAGGTGCAAAAAGCCACGGGCCGCCCCCTATATATTTGGCAACAAGAGCAATCCACCCCGCTCATCCCGCTCGAAACAGCCCAAGCGATTGTGATGCATGCCCCAAAAGATTGGCTGACACCTCGCATTGAGACCCGGTTCGACAAGATGTTAGAACTTGGGGCTTTGGATGAAGTTCAGGCAATGAAAGACGTCTATGATCCGACGCTTCCGGCTTTTCGCGCCATCGGCGTTCCTGAACTCATGCAGTATTTACAAGGGGATATGGATCTAAAGACAGCAAGAGAGCGCGCCACAATCGCCACGCGGCAATATGCAAAGCGTCAAAGAACCTGGTTTCGCAAACGCTGCACAGCGTGGCGATGGTATGACTTGACGGAAATCCGCTAACCCCAAGCTATCGCTAAGAAAGCATTAACGAAAAAACGCTGGGAATCGGCGGGAAATACACGTTAAGGTGGTGACAATCTATATAAACAAGCAGGCAATAAATGATTACCTCCACTCTCATGTCGCATGCAATTCGGCGATCCCCTTGGCGTTTCCGGTTGCTTCATAGCAGCAGCGCATCCAGGCTGATTTGGATAACACATGGGCAAGCGCGCTGCCTACTGAATGGGCGCCGCTATGGGCTCGGTCCGCACTCGTTGCTTTTCATTCCGGCAGGGGAAAGCTTCGCGTTTGAGGCAAGTCTGCAAACAACCGGCTATCTTGTTGAAACCTCAGAAGAATGTGAGATTGATCTGCCAAGCAGACCCATTGTGATGCGGTTTCAAGAGGCGCGCAAACAGGCGGATGTGACCGCTTTGCTCGACGCGCTGCACAAGGAAACAACATTGCGATCAGAAAACTACCTATCAGCGGCAAGCGCTTATGCGACATTGCTTGCGGTTTGGATCACGCGGTCCTTGGGAACGGCTCTGGGAGCCGCTACCCGCCCCACGGCCTCGCAGCGGCTGATGCAACAATTTCTACGTGCATTAGAGCAGGGGTATATTGAGGGATATAATGTCACCCATTATGCCAAGCATCTCGATGTCACCCCGTCGCATCTGAGCCGCGCCTGCAAGACGCATCTGGGACGCAGTGCGGCGGAGCTGATCTCAGAGCGCGCCCTTTACGCCGCCCGCCAACAGCTTGAAGGCGGGAATGCGCCGATCAAAGATATCACAAGCAAGCTCGGTTTCGGCTCACCCGCGAGCTTTTCACGCTTTGTGCACAACCATACAGGCCATTCCCCCAGAGAATTGCGCGCGCAACAAGTGCAGAAGATGAGCGCCTAAGCAGGGGTTCCCAAAAGTGATACCGGTTTAGGCCGCCTGTTCTTCTTGCGATTGGCGCTGCCAAAGTGTTGCGTAGCGCCCATTTTGGTCCAAAAGCTCTGAATGGGTGCCGTGCTCCACGATCTCGCCTTTTTCCAAGACGATGATCTGATCTGCCCCGGCAATTGTCGAAAGCCGATGCGCGATCGTGACAACCGTGCGCCCCGCCCCGGCCTGCTCCAGCGCTTCTTTAATCTCTTGCTCCGTTTCGGTATCGAGCGCCGAGGTCGCCTCATCCAACAAGAGAAGCGGCGGATTCTTCAAAAGCGTGCGCGCGATGCCAACGCGCTGTTTCTCGCCGCCCGACAGTTTGAGCCCGCGCTCGCCAACCGCTGTGTCATAGCCCTCTGGCAATGTGAGGATGAAGTCATGAATCTGAGCGGCTTTGGCGGCCGCGACGATATCCTCTTCGCGCGGATTCGGATGCCCATAGGCGATATTGTAGCGGATCGTATCGTTGAACAGCACTGTATCTTGCGGAACCACACCGATCTGCGCATGTAGGCTGCTTTGAGTAACGTCCCGTATATCCTGCCCATCAATGCGCAGGGCCCCTGAATTCACCTCATAAAACCGGAACAGCAGCCGACCGATGGTGGATTTCCCCGAGCCCGTAGAGCCCACAATCGCCACAGTTTGCCCTGGCTCGGCGGTGAATGAGACAGATTTCAAAATCGGGCGCGCCGGATCATAGGCAAAATCAATGGCGTCGAACTCAATACGCCCCTCAGCAACCTCAAGAGGCTTGGCATTCGGCGCATCTGCGATTTCAACCGGCTGCGAGAGCAAATCGAACATCTCGCCCATATCAACCAAAGACTGGCGAATCTCGCGATAGACCGTGCCAAGAAAGTTCAGCGGCATGGTGATCTGGATCATAAAGGCGTTCACCATCACAAAATCGCCCACCGAAAGCGTGCCATTTTGCACCCCAAACGCGGCCATCACCATAACAATGACCAGCCCGCCCGTGATCAAAAGCGATTGACCAAAATTCAAAAACCCAAGCGAGTAAGCCGTCGTCAGCGCGGCGCTTTCATATTTGCGCATCGCACCATCGTAACGCTCAGCCTCACGCGCCTCTGCGTTGAAATATTTGACGGTTTCATAATTCAGAAGACTGTCAATCGCCTTTTGGTTGGCATCGGTATCCTGCGCGTTCATTTCCCGGCGCACGCGCACGCGCCATTCGGTGACTTTGAAGGTGAACCAGATGTACAGAGCAATCACCACCAAAATCACGACAAGATACCAAAGATCTAGATAGGCACCTAAGAAAATTGCGGTGAGCAGCAGTTGCAGAATTAGCGGCCCAACGGAAAAGAGCATGAAGCGCAGCAAAAACTCAACACCCTTCACCCCGCGCTCAATGATACGGCTCAGCCCGCCGGTCTTGCGCGTGATGTGAAAACGCATAGATAGCTGGTGGATATGTTGGAAGGTCTCAAGCGCCAATTGCCTGAGCGCCCGCTGCGCCACCTTGGCAAAGATCACATCGCGCAATTGGGTAAAGCCAACAGTCATAAGACGCGCCAGCCCATAGGCGATGGTCAGCCCAATTGCCCCGAGCCCAAGCATCGTAGCTGGCGAGCTCTCGGTAGGCGCTAATGCATCGACCGCGAAGCCAAAGAGCAAAGGCACCGAAATCTCCACCAGCTTTGCTGCGATCAAGGCGAGCATTGCCCAGATGACACGGCTCTTCACCCAAGGCTTATCGGCGGGCCAAAGATATGGCACAACCTTTCGCAACACGCGGCGGCTAGAGGCACGCTCAGCCGCAACCGCATCTTCAGAAGCTGTTTGCTCAACCGGGGGCGTCATGAGATTTCCTTACATTAGGCGCGCAACCTTGCGCCCTTTGCAGGTAGGTCACTCTTGCGGCAGAGTAAAGACTTGCCCCGGATAGATAAGGTTTGGATCTTTGATCGTATCTTTGTTGGCTTCAAACACGCGCAGGTAAAACGTGCCTTCCCCGTATCGCTCGCGCGCAATCGCCCAGAGCGTGTTGCCCGTTTGCACCGTGATCGACGTCACTGGCGCATCATTTTCAACAGAGGCCGCTTGCAGCACCTCTGGGCTTTCGCGCTTAAAGGGCGTCTCAACCCGGCTTGTAACTGTGCCATCTGATGTGACCTCATCAATGCGCAGTGTATAAATGCCGGTATCCACATTGGGCAAACGACCGCGCCAGGCCCCGCTTGTATCCACAGCCAATGCCGCGATTGGTGCGTTGTCCAGATAAATACGGATAGACGCCGCGTCACTTTGCGCACGCCCAGACAGCTGCACATCCCCTTGATGCGAATAACCGATCGTATCCAGCGACACTTGACTCATGATATCGGGCGAGGGGCTGGGGGGCTGCAAAAGTTCGACGCCATCCTGATTAGATTTCAACACAATAACCGGCGAGGCAGTCTTTTCTGCTGCGCGCTTTGGATCTGCATCTTGTGGATTGGCGCTCGAAAGGCCTGGGTCTTCGCCCGGCAGTGCCGTGTCATCTAAAGCCTGATTTTCGGCGTGCACAGCTATTTCTGGACGCGCGCTATCAGTTGCAGCATCGGTTTCAGCCTCTTGCTCAAGGCTGGGCATGTGCAGCGGGTTACTTTGCAGATCCTGCGCTGCAATTGGGGTATCTTGCTCTTGCGCAGCAGCCAATGCGTTTGCAGCACTTGATACCTCCTCAGCACCCGCTTGGTTTGCGTCAATCTGGTTCACAGCATCTGGCCGCGCATCCCCGCGTACATCATCCTCAGCCAGAACAGGGTTCGCCGCCCGGCTTGGCGCAGGCGGGGCCGAGGGGTTAATGCGCCCCGGTTGGGTCTCAGCTTGAGCCGCTGCAAGGTCAACATTCGCCGAGGTCTCATGAGCATCCTGCGGTGCAACCGGAACATCGAGCGATGCAACGATATCAGGGGCTGCGGGCACCGGGCGCGGGGCAAGAATAACCTCGTCAAGCGATAGAATTGCTGCGCCCGCCTCATCAATCCAGGCCAGCGTCAGAACTTGTGCGTGATCACTATGCGGCAAAAACGTGACCATCGCGAAGGCGCCCGCCCCATCGGCATCGGTACGGGCAACCTCTTGCCCATCGACATAGAGCACGATATCTCGACGCGGCTCAGCGCGGCCTGCAATAACGGCAAGCCCATCCTCTTCGACACGAACATCCGAAAAGACAGGCGCTTGAATGAGCTCGCCGGTTTGCTCACTCTCTTCGGCGGTCCGGTCGGGCTGCTGCACTTCTTCCGCCTCCTGTGGATCCCCCCCGATGCGTGGTGCTGTTTCGGAAAGAAGCTCCTCGACAATCGCAGGCGGCAGTGATCCCTGCACCGAATAAAGAGAAAACAGCAGAAAGAACGCCAGGGAACCGGCGCCTATTCCAAATAGCGCGATAAAGAACCAGCCCAACAGGCCAAGTTTTGAGGGTTTCATCGTTACTTCTCTGCCTAAGCTTCACATAAATTTGCCGGACAGAGTAGCAACACAATGAAATTACGTCAAAAGCTCAAAACTAAGAAAATAGCTCCTGTGCTAATTCTAGCGCATCTACCAGCGCATCGACCTCTTGCGTTGTGTTATACATCCCAAATGAGGCGCGGCAGGTGGCACTGACACCCAGATGCTCCATCAGAGGCCCCGCGCAATGATGCCCGGCCCGAACCGCCACACCTTTCTTATCAAGGATGGTAGAAATATCATGCGCATGCGCGGCTGTATTCATCGTGAAAGAGAAAATAGCTCCTTTGCCCGGCGCATGCCCCTGCACATTCAGCCAGTTGAGCCCATTGAGCTTTTCCTGAGCATAAGCACATAGCTCAGCCTCATGAGCGGCGATATTCTCCATCCCCACGCCCATCATATAGTCAAGCGCCGCCCCCAGCCCAATGGTTTGCACAATACCAGGGGTTCCCGCCTCAAACTTCATCGGCGGATCATTATAGGTTACGGCCTCTTTGCTCACCTCTCGGATCATATCGCCGCCGCCCATGAAGGGCTGCATTTCCGCCAGCCGCTCGGGCCTGCAATAGATCGCGCCCGAGCCCGAGGGACCATAAAGCTTATGCCCCGTAATCGCATAGAAATCACAGCCAAGCTCAGCCACATTCACCGGCATATGCACCGCCGCTTGCGAGCCATCGATCAAAACCGCAATCCCGCGCGCCTGCGCCGCGTCGATCACGGGCTTAATATCAACCACGGTTCCAAGCACGTTGGACATATGGGTCAAAGCAACCAGCTTGGTTTTTGGCCCCATCGCGTCGATCACAGCTTGCGGATCAAGCGATCCATCTGCCGCGCAATCCACCCATTTCAACACCGCGCCTTGGCGCTCGCGCAGAAAATGCCAGGGTACGATATTGGCGTGATGCTCCATCACAGACAGCAAGATCTCGTCACCGGCCTCAAATCGCGGCGCTGCCCAGCTATAGGCAACCATATTGATGCCCTCTGTTGTGCCGGAATTCAGGATGATGTGATCTTCGGACGGTGCGGATAGGAATTTCGCTATAATTCTGCGCACTGTCTCATATTTCTCAGTTGATACATTACTTAGGTAGTGCAACCCTCTGTGAACATTGGAATACTCCTCAGAGTAAGCGCGCGTAGTCGCGTCAATCACAGCTTTAGGCTTTTGCGCCGAGGCCCCATTATCAAGATAGACCAAAGGCTTGCCATGAATCTTGCGGCTCAGGATCGGAAAGTCGGCCCGAATGCGTGTTACATCATACATAGTCACCTCGATTCCTTATGCGGCGCCAGCCATAAACACGGAGGCAATCGCAGATACGATGAAAACGCCAACCGTCGCAATCACCCATATGAAAAACGCGGTTCCCATACTTTCCAGCGCATGCGCGGTGTTGATAAAGTGCAAGACGGTTCGAAAATACAGGACCAGAAATGCAAGAAAATAAAGCATGCCGAGCGTGACCGAGAGACCGACCAGGAAAAAACCAACGATCTGGATCAGGCTTATAAAAAGCTGACACCAAACAAACAGCGTGACCACCTGAGCAACCTCGCCCGTACCAGCAAAGGTGCGGCCAACATGCGCGATAAGAAAGCCAAACACATAGACCATAATTGACGACAGAACAAAATCTAGGAACGGCGCGCTCCGTATTTCAAGCGCCTCCACCTCTTGCCCCGAAGCGCTCGCCATTTGTTCCATCAAGCTTGGGAAAATGCTGAGCGTAAAGATTGATACAGCAATGGTATTGATCGCGCCGCATAAAGCAATCGCTGCAAAAAGATCCTCGCGCCGCAAAGGTGATTTCATCACAAACGCAGCTGCGGCTTTTGGATCGCGCAGGGTCGTTACAAAAAGGTCAGCCCATGAGTTGATCACGCTGTCTCCTCCTGCGGAAAATATGCGGCGCGCAGACCTGAAATCCAGAACCAAAGCAGCGCAAAGAACCAAAGGCATTGCGCAATCGTCAGCTCCAACCCTTTTCCGATAAACCCTGCGACCAGCCCCTGCAATAGCATGAGAGGCGCAGCTGCCAGCAAAGCCCAAAACAACGCAAGCCTGGAACCAAAGCCATCAAAACTGCCTGTAACAATCCGCATCACCCCGTTCGAGATCCAGGCAATTGTATAGAACAATAGTGGAGCAATGAACACCCAACCCATCAGTGCCGCCCCCATGAGAGCGTTCACATCACTCCCATCCTCATAGGCTTGGCGCGATAAGCTGGGCAACTGCGCGACAAACATCAAACCACAGGCAAGCATGAGAAACATCAATGCGCGCGGCTCGTTTGAACCACGCCGCACATGCTGCATCACAACCCGCTTTGGCCGCCTATAGGTGGCGACGATATCCAGTGTCACACTCATGTATCGCGGTGTCGCACAAGCCAGGCTGAAAGACGTTCGGTCAATTCCTCGGCCAAGGTCTCGTCCTCGATCTCGTCAAGCGCCTCAGCCAAAAATGCCAGCGTCATCAGATCCGTTGCCTCATCCTTAGGAACGCCACGCGAGCGCAAGTAAAACAGCCCCTCTTCATCGATCGCGCCGGTCGTTGACCCATGCGAGCAGGCAACATCATCTGCGTAGATTTCAAGCTCTGGCTTTGCAAGAAATTGCGAGTCTTCATCAAGCAACAGGGATTGGCTGATCTGATACCCATCGGTTTTCTGAGCACCCTCCTTTACCAGAATTTTGCCCTGAAACACCCCCGTCGCACCATTGCGCAGCACCTTCTTAAACACCTGGCGGCTTTCGCAATTCACCGCATCATGGGTGACAAAAACCGTGTCATCATGATGGAAATCCCCATCCCCAACGCAGGCCCCCGCGACATGCGCGCTTGCATCATCGCCGGTCAGTTCAATGACACATTCATTTCGCGTCAACCGCCCGTTCACAGTGAGGGTAAAGGATTTAAAGCTGCTCTCTGTTCCAAGCCGCGCAAAACTATGGGTGACTGCGCGGCGTTCATGGTCACGGCCTTGTGTGCGCACATGATTGAACTTTGCCGTATCCGCGACCTCGACCTCCATCGTTTTGTTAAACCGCGCTGCAGCTGGCCCATTTTCCAAAAGCGTCAGCTCGGTGCCCGCCTCCAATTTGATCACATGATGCAGCATAGCATCGGAGGTTTCGGACCTATGATGGTAAATCAAGCTGATAGGTTTAGGCGGGGTTTGCGTGACATGAATCAACACCCCATCCCTTGCGCAAACCGTATTGATCAAAGCAAGCGGGCGCGCAACCGGGGTCTGACCTGCCGCAACCAAAGAGCCATAAAGCGGCTTTGCCCAATGAATGTCATTCGGCTCGGCCAACCGGTCAATGGTGACGCCCGACATATGCAAATCGTCAGAGGCCGCAGCATCAAAGACACCGTCAACGAACACAATCTTGAGCCGGTCCACATCATCAAACATCGGCTTTTCTTGTGGATCGAACAACGCCGCTGGCGGCGCGGCAGGGGCTATCAAGCTGGCTGGCGGTGTGTATTTCCAATACTCGTCCCGCGCTTGCGGCAAGCCGGTTTTGCTCAACTCTGCTAAGGCTTCTTGACGCGCGGGCACACTCCAAGCCGCATGTTCTTGCCCCTCAAAGAAAGACGACAAAAGCGCATCAAGCGCGTTTAACTTTTCTTGCGGCAGGGACATTATGCAACCTCAGCCAAAATATCAGCATAGCCGTTTTGTTCGACCTCCAGGGCGAGTTCGGGCCCGCCGGTTTTCACAATCCGCCCATCTGCCATGATATGCACCACGTCGGGCTTAATATGGTCGAGCAGCCGCTGATAATGGGTGATCACCAAGAAACCCCGCCCTGCATCGCGCAGCGCATTCACACCATCTGAAACCAGCCGCATCGCATCCACATCAAGCCCGGAGTCTGTCTCGTCCAAAATGCACATTTTGGGTTGGAGCATTGCCATTTGCAGGATCTCGTTGCGCTTTTTCTCCCCGCCGGAAAAGCCGACATTCACCGGGCGCTTGAGCATATCTGCGTCAATTTTCAGCTCTTTCGCACGCGCGCGCACCTCTTTCAGGAAATCAGCGGCGCTCATTTCTTCTTGGCCGCGCGCCTTGCGCTGTGCATTTACTGCTGTGCGCAAAAACGTCATATTGCCAACGCCCGGAATTTCGACCGGGTATTGAAAGGCCAGAAACAATCCAGCCGCGGCGCGCTCTTCGGGTTCAAGTTCAAGCAAGTCTTCTCCATCCAAAGAAGCGCTTCCGCCCGTGACCTCATAACCATCGCGCCCGGAGAGCACATAGCTAAGCGTCGATTTGCCAGAGCCATTGGGCCCCATGATCGCATGCACCTTGCCCGCTTCGACCGACAGATCTACGCCTTTGAGGATTTGCTTATCCTCTTCTTCAAGTTTAACCTCTAGGCCTTTGATATTCAGCATAGTTTCCTCATTCATTCCGCATTGATACATCATAGTATCTCTTGCTGAAAAGGCCATTTGGCCCGTGGATTTTAAGAGACAACCACCGCAGTGCCTGACGCAGACACCATCAGCATGTTGTTGATGACTTCATAATCGAGATCGACCCCGACGACCGCATTGGCCCCCAGATCTTTTGCTTTATGTTCCATTTCTTCCAGAGCGACCGAACGCGCCTTGCCCAGCTCTTGCTCATAAGCGCCTGATCTGCCTCCTAAAATATCGGTAATTCCGGCAAACACATCGCGAAAGATGTTGGCCCCCAAGATCGCCTCACCCACAACGATGCCCTTATAGCTGGTGATCTTGTGCCCCTCTACGCTGGGGGTCGTTGTGACGATGATGCTGGATTGGTTCATGATTGCTCTACTCTCTTGCCGGTCAGATGGGTTTTGCGCCGCTTTATCCCAGGGGTTTTTCATTAAGATATATCCCCTCTAGCTTGCGCGCAGGAACTTGTCCTACCATTCCCATTCCATCCAAATTTTCGCCACGACGCCACTAAGCACAAAGCTCAAAAGCGCGATACCAAGCCCGTCCCAAATTTCGCCGCCGCGCCAGATATTGCGTGTGAAAAACAGGGTGAGCCCCATGCCGAGATTGCAATAGAACAGAAAGACTTCCCAAGGTTCAGGGATTTGAAACAAGCGACGTCTGAACATTTAGCCCACCGAACCTTCGAGAGAAATGGCCACAAGCTGCTGAGCCTCCATAGCAAATTCCATCGGCAGCGCTTGCAGCACGTCTTTGCAGAACCCGTTCACCACCAGCGCAACCGCCTCTTCTTCATCCATTCCGCGTGAGCGACAATAGAACAATTGATCATCATCCACTTTGGAGGTGGTCGCCTCATGCTCAACCCGTGATGAGTTATTTTTCACCTCGATGTAAGGCACCGTATGGGCGCCGCATTTATCGCCGATGAGCAAGCTGTCGCACTGGGTATAATTGCGGCCATTTTTCGCTTTGGGATGCATAGAAACAAGCCCGCGATAGGTGTTTTGTGCCTTGCCCGCAGAGATGCCTTTGGACACGATCCGGCTTTTGGTGTCGCGCCCCAGATGCACCATCTTGGTGCCTGTATCGGCCTGCTGCATATTATTGGCAATCGCGATGGAGTAAAACTCGCCCTGGCTTTCATTGCCGCGCAAGATGCAGGAGGGGTATTTCCAAGTGACCGCCGAGCCCGTCTCCACCTGTGTCCACATCACCTTGGAGCGATCCCCGCGGCAATCGGCGCGTTTGGTCACGAAATTATAAATCCCGCCCTTGCCATTCTCATCGCCGGGATACCAGTTTTGCACGGTGGAATATTTCACCTCGGCATCTTCTTCGATGATGATCTCAACCACCGCCGCATGCAACTGTGCCGTATCACGCTGGGGCGCTGTGCATCCTTCTAAGTAGCTGACATAGCTTCCTTTATCTGCGATGATCAAGGTGCGCTCGAACTGGCCGGTATTCTCGGCATTGATGCGGAAATAGGTGCTTAGCTCCATCGGGCAGCGCACGCCGGGGGGCACATAGACAAAGGAGCCATCCGAGAACACGGCGCTGTTCAAAGTCGCATAGAAATTATCCGTGACCGGCACTACGGAGCCGAGATATTTTTTCACCAGCTCAGGATGTTCTTTGATCGCCTCGGAAATCGAGCAGAAGATCACGCCAGCCTTTTTCAGCTCATCTTGAAAGGTTGTGCCAACGGAGACGGAGTCAAATACCGCATCCACCGCGACTTTGCGCCCTTCAACCGGCATGTTCTCTGCGCCCTCGACACCGGCCAGGATCATCTGTTCTTTCAGCGGGATGCCGAGCTTTTCGTAGGTAGCCAAGAGTTTCGGATCCACCTCATCCAAGGATTTGGGCTTTTCCACCATAGATTTAGGGCGCGCGTAGTAATATTGGTCCTGAAAATCAATCTCGGGATACTCGACCATCGCCCAATCGGGTTCTTTCATTTGCAGCCAGCGCTCATAGGCTTGTAGCCGCCAGTCGGTCATCCAATCGGGTTCTTCATTCTTTTCCGAGATCAGCTTAACGATATCGGGGGTCAGCCCTTTGGGGGCGTATTCCATTTCGATATCGGTTTCCCAGCCGTGCTTATAGGCTCCGGCCAGCCCTTTCACGGCCTCGACGGTTTCGGCCTCGACCCCGTCTTTCACCCGCACATCATCTAAACTCATGGTTCTCTCCAGGTCCGGCACTTATGCAGCGCGGGCTTTGTGTTTTCTATATTTCTCGCCCCATACATCGATGAAGCGTGTGATCTCTTCTTCTGTTGTCTCAAGCCCGAGGCTCACCCGCACCGCGCAAGAGGCTTCTTCCTCCGAATAACCCATCGCCCCCAGTACCCTGCTGGCTTTGACTTTGCCAGACGAGCAGGCCGAGCCCGCCGAAATCGCGAATCCCGCCAAATCCATTTGCATCACTTGGGTCTCGCCTTTCCAGCCAGGAGTTAGCATACATGATGTGTTGGGCAGCCGCCGAACCTCTTTTCCGATAAAAATAGTCTGAAATGAGATCTCTGCAACCCCTTTTTCTAGAATGTTTCTAAGTTTCTCAACTCGGTCCCATTCTCCATTGTCTAAATCCCGCTTTGCGGCGGCCGCTGCGGCTCCAAAACCCGCAATCCCGATCACATTTTCGGTGCCACCGCGTCGGCCCATTTCTTGTGAGCCGGGGAATTGGAATTCAAACGGGCCGGGTGAATAATCGGGGCCCGCGATCAATGCGCCAACGCCTTTAGGCCCGCCGAGCTTATGGGCTGACAGGCATAAAGATGCATTCAGCGCAGGGGGCGTGTTCGGCCAGCGCCCAATTTGCGAAATGCGCCCAACAACTTGCGTCGCATCTCTAAAGACGTTTGCGGGATTGGCGGCGAGCCGTTCAAGTTCGTCAAACAGAGCATCGGGTTGCAAGATACCAGTCTCGCTGTTGGCGCATTGCACGAACAAAGCGAGCTCTTGGCAATACTCAAACTTGCGATCTTCTAAATCGCTTAGGCGAATATGCCCGTTTTGATCGACCGGGATCAGCGCGCCACCCTTTTCCTCGCAAATCCGATACACCGCATCATGTTCGATTGGGGAGGCGACGATCTCCCCTTCATACCGGGCGAACTCTCCGATACTTTCTGTTGCCCCGCTGTTGAAAATCACTTCTGAACGCGCACAACCCACCAGCTCTGCCACTTGCGCGCGTGCGCGTTCAATCAGCATTTTGGCGGCGCGCCCCTCGGCATGCACGGAGCTTGGATTGCCAATCACATCCATTGCCTCAATCATGGCGGCACGGGCCTCTGGGCGCAGGGGGGCGGTGGCGTTATAGTCGAGATAAACGCGCTTCATTCATCCACCACCGCAAAGAGGCTGGGGACCGCTGGACAAGGGGCCAGTTCATTGTCGATCACATCGGACAGGCGCGTTTGGTGCAAGAACACATAGACATGCGCGCTGAGCCCCTGCCAAAGACGGTTGGTCAGAGATTGCGCCTTACTGCCAGACGCACCGCCTGTGACCCCTGCCCCTTTATGCAGCGCATCCACCGTTTCATCGACGGCAGAAAGAATCTCGACCACGCGAATTTCTGAGGCGGCGCGCGCCAGCTTATAGCCACCCCCAGGTCCGCGCACTGACGCAACCAGCCCGGCGCGGCGCAGTTTCACAAAAAGCTGTTCAAGATAGGGCAGCGAGATATCCTGGCGCTGCGAGATTTCGCCAAGCGTCACCAGCCCATCTTGCGGTTGCAGGGCAATATCGGCCAAAGCCACCATCGCATACCGGCCCTTGGTTGACAGTTTCATCCCAATACACCCCGAAAGTGACAGTTATGATTGACGTTTTGCGCCTGACTGCCTAGATGCGTTCTACCTGTTGTGAAGCTGCGCGTCAGCTACACTTAGAATAATTCTAAATTAGTCAGAACCCCGCGTCAAGCCGGGCGAACTCAAAAGCAAGGACCCCCATGCCCGAGGTCATTTTCCCTGGACCCGAAGGCCGACTCGAAGGCCGTTACCATCCGCAAAAAGATCGCGATGCGCCCATTGCGATTGTGTTGCATCCGCATCCACAGTTCGGCGGCACGATGAACAACAAAGTCGTCTACAATCTGCACTACGCCTTTTACAATATGGGCTTTACCGTGCTGCGGTTTAATTTCCGCGGCGTTGGGCGCTCGCAGGGCGAATATGACCAAGGTGTGGGCGAGCTCTCGGATGCCGCCTCTGCCCTGGATTATCTGCAATCCATGAACAACAATTCCAAGCATTGCTGGGTCGCGGGCTTTAGCTTTGGCGCTTGGATTGGCATGCAGCTCTTGATGCGACGCCCTGAGATTACCGGGTTCATCTCTGTCTCGCCGCCGGCCAATATGTATGATTTTTCTTTTCTTGCCCCCTGCCCGTCCTCTGGGTTGATCATCAACGGCTCAGCGGATCGCGTTGCACCGCCGCAAGAGACGGTCAACCTGGTCAATAAGCTGCATGAGCAAAAGGGAATCACCATCACACATGAGGTGGTCGAGGGTGCCGGGCATTTCTTTGAAGAGCCGCATATGGAGACACTGGTCGACAGCACAACCTTTTACGTGAAGCGGCGGCTGACCGAAACCACGCGGTAGTTCAGAGAGGGCAAGCCCTTACCGCAGTTGTCGGGCTTGCTCATCTCTCTCTTACTGTTAGTGATGTAAACCTATTTATCTGAACCTCTAGAGTAGCTGGGCACGAAACCCACATTCATTTCACAATTAGTGACGCGTCTCTGTCGGCCGCTTCGGTCAACCCCACCAATCCAAGCTACCTAGATATATCAATCTTTTGCCACGCCATCCTTAGCAGAAAATCTGGCTTCCATGAGGGCAGTATCGCCATCCCAGGCTTCGTCGAAAGAATCCCGCCCGTATCGTGATCGCAAATCGAACATCAGTTCGTGGACATCTTGATCAATATATGCATCGAACCAAGTTCGAATGCCGAGTTGGGTAAGGCGTCTTTGGTGCTGGAAATCAAGCTCAAAACTAAAGCACTGCAGATTATAGCTTACCAAAACCATCCGCACATCATAGGTGCCGACCAAGCTTTGAAGCGCCAACTCACGAACACGGAGCCGCGCTAGTATGGCTTGCACATGGTCGTTTAGGTCTTCCGTTTCAGGCAGGCCGCTATTGAGCTTCCAAGAAGTGAACCAGCGCTTCTTATGAGGTCCCTTGATTTGCCAAGGATCACCCTCTGACCACTCATCATCGGGCTGCATCCCCAAAACATCGGTAATTTTCTTTGAAGGCCCTTTGCCTCGAATTCCGAGGTAGGCATATTGGCGGTAGGTTTGGGGCTGTAGAGGCACTCTGATAACTTCACCTCGAAAGGACTCATTCGTATTTTTTGCGGCGAAGATCCAACCAGAAACCGGGCCGGATCTTCACTATTTCATTGCCGATCAGCCAACCAGCTCAAGGCCGGAGAAGAAGAAGGCGATTTCTTCCGCTGCGGTTTCTGGTGCGTCTGAGCCGTGCACGGAGTTTTCGCCAACGCTTTGTGCGAATTCGGCGCGGATTGTGCCGGGGGCTGCGTCGCTTGGGTTTGTTGCGCCCATGACTTCGCGGTTCTTGGCGATTGCGCCTTCCCCTTCGAGAACCTGTGCAACGATTGGTGCGGAGGCCATAAATTCGCACAGCTCGTCATAGAATGGGCGCTCCGCATGCACGGCGTAAAACTGGCCCGCTTGTGCTTTGGTCAGCTGGATGCGCTTTTGTGCAACGATGCGCAGGCCTGCTTCTTCGAACTTGGCGTTGATTTTGCCCGTCAGATTGCGGGTGGTTGCGTCAGGTTTGATGATGGAAAATGTGCGTTCCAAAGCCATAGGGTCTACTCCTGTCCCAATGAGGTGATCGTTGCGGCGCGCGCTATCATGGCTTGGGGAATTTGGAAAGCCTGACTTTGCTGCGCTGCGCAAATATCTGGGCGTGCAAGCGGATTGACCTTGTCGCAGAACTCCATCATCACCGCTCTTATGTTACGTTTAAGCGATCTCACCTACGCCGTTGAGGGCCGTCCTTTGCTGGAAGCCGCCAGCGCCTTTATTCCAACCGGGCATAAGGTCGGTGTTGTCGGGCGAAATGGGACCGGCAAGACCACCTTGTTCCGCTTGATCCGGGGCGAGATTGCCTTGGAATCGGGGGCGATTTCACTGCCGAGCGGCGCACGCATTGGCGGGGTTTCGCAAGAGGTGCCCTCTTCCGGTACCTCGCTGTTGGATACGGTTCTGGCTGCAAATACCGAACGCGCCGCCTTGCTTGCCGAAGAGACCGAGGATCCCGAGCGCATCGCAGAGATCCAAACCCGGCTGGCTGATATTGATGCCTGGAGCGCTGAGGGGCGCGCCGCCTCCATCCTCAAGGGGCTTGGTTTTGACGAGGCCGAGCAGCAGATGCCCTGTTCTGCCTTTTCCGGGGGCTGGCGCATGCGCGTGGCTCTGGCGGCGGTGCTGTTTTCCCAGCCCGATTTGCTGCTCTTGGATGAGCCGACCAACTATCTCGACCTTGAGGGCGCATTGTGGCTGGAAAGCTATCTGGCGCGCTATCCGCATACGGTGTTGATTGTCAGCCATGATCGCGGGCTTTTGAACCGGGCCGTGGGCGCTATTCTACATCTCGAAGATCGCAAGCTGACACTTTACCAAGGCCCTTATGATCAATTCGCGCGCCAACGCCAAGAAAAGCTGGCCCTGGCGCAATCTATGGCGAAAAAGCAAGAGGCGCGGCGGGCGCATTTGCAATCCTATGTGGATCGTTTTCGCTACAAAGCCGACAAGGCGCGCCAAGCCCAGTCTCGCCTAAAAGCGCTGGCAAAGATGCAGCCCATCAGCTCCCCCCAAGAAGCGGCGCTGCGCAAATTTGAATTTCCAAACCCAGAGGAGCTCTCGCCCCCCATCATCAATATGGAAGGGGCGGTCACGGGCTACGGTGAAACCGAAATCCTGCGGCGGCTGACCTTGCGCATTGACCAGGATGACCGCATCGCGCTCTTGGGTAAAAACGGGCAAGGTAAATCCACGCTCGCCAAGCTGCTCTCAGACCGCTTGCCGGTGATGGCAGGGCGCATGGTGAAATCCTCCAAGCTGCGTATTGGCTATTTCGCCCAGCACCAGGTGGATGAGCTGCATGTAGATGAAACCCCGCTGGAGCACCTGCGCAGATTGCGTCCAGGCGAAACACCGGCCAAACTGCGCGCGCGCCTGAGCGGTTTTGGACTTATGGCGGCGCAGGCCGAAACCGAGGTGGGGCGGCTGTCTGGGGGGCAAAAGGCCCGGCTTTCGCTGCTGATTGCGACCATTGATGCCCCGCATTTGCTGATCCTGGACGAGCCCACAAACCACCTAGATATCGAAAGCCGCGAAGCGCTGGTTGAAGCCCTGACCGCCTATTCCGGCGCGGTAATCCTGGTGAGCCACGATATGCATCTGCTCAGCCTTGTGGCGGATCGGCTCTGGCTGGTGAGCGATGGCTCAGTGGCTCCTTATGAGGGGGATCTGGAAACGTATCGTGACCACCTGCTTGCCAAACCAGTAAAAGAGCCCAAAGCCAACGCGCCCAAACCCAAAAAGCCCTCACGCGATGCAATCCTGGCGCTACGCTCTGAGCTGCGCAAATGCGAGGCGCGCATGGAAAAATTGGATGAGATGCGTGAAAAGCTCGCGACCAAATTGGCCGATCCTGAACTATATGAGGACGCCCGTGTTTCTGAACTAGAAGTTTGGAACAAGAAATACGCCGAAGTGATGGAAGGCATCGAGCGCGCAGAAGCCCTATGGATCAAAGCACAAGAAAAGCTTGACGCCGCAGAAGCGCTTTAAAAGTTGACACAAAGCAGGAACATGCGTAGAACAAAGGCAGGCTATAGGAGCTAGAACAGCGCGATGTTAACGCAAAAGCAAAAACACCTCTTGGATTTCATCCACACCCGCCTGCAAAGCGAAGGGGTTCCGCCCAGCTTTGAAGAAATGAAAGAGGCGCTGGATCTGCGCTCCAAATCCGGCATTCACCGCCTGATCACGGCTTTGGAGGAGCGGGGCTTTATCCGACGTCTTGCCCACCGTGCGCGCGCGATTGAAATTGTCAAAATGCCCGAAAGCGCCGCGAATGCGCCCGGTTTTCAGCCCCGTGTGATTGATGGGGATCGCCCCGATAGCCCGATGCCTGCCGCGTCGCTTGAGGTCTCAACATTGCATGTGCAAGAGCTGCCGATCATGGGCAAGATCGCCGCCGGCGTTCCCATTGAGGCCATCTCACAAGCCGATGCCACGGTTGCAGTGCCAGGGCAGATGCTGTCTGGGCGCGGCAATCACTACGCGCTTGAGGTGAAAGGTGATTCCATGATCGAGGCGGGAATCAATGATGGCGATATCGTCGTGATCCGCGAAACCAGCCAATGTGACAATGGCGATATCGTAGTTGCTGTGGTCGAAGATTACGAAGCGACGCTGAAACGCTATGAAAGACGCGGGAACACCATCGCGCTAGAGGCCGCAAATTCCGCCTATGAAACACGGGTTTATCCCGTGGGTCAGGTCAAGGTGCAGGGCCTATTAGTCGGACTCATTCGCACTTATTAATGGACTTTTTTCCGCGGGCCACTGGCTCCAAATCCGCTCACCCGTAACGGATCGCGTGGTCACAAAACGCGGCCCACCTTGGCTGTTTGGATAGATTGCAATTGCCCCGGTTTGACGCAGCGCGCGGCTATCTATTAGGACACAAGGCGCGTGTGGCGCGAGCTCAATAGGCGCATTAGCTACCAGGATCCCAGGCGCGCAAGTCTTCGTCTGCTCAGCCGCGCGTTTGCCCGTCACATGCGTCACAATCTGCCCCAAAACATGCGCGCTGTGCTGCTCTTTATCCGGCCATCGCTGATAAGCCTCTTCTTGCGTAATCCGCTCCCCATCATTTTCCAGCCAGTTTTTCGCAACAAATCCAGACCCTTTCGCCCGGCTCAGCGCCCGCCCTTGATCCGTCATAACCCCCACAAGTCCGCCAATATCAGAAATCAGCACAACCGGGCGCGGTGCCTGCCCCCAAGTAAGCAGCGATAGCCCCAAAGGAAGGGCTCCAGTCAACTTGAGGGGCCCCTTGATCAAAAACAAAAGCAACGCGCCAAGCACAAGAATCGGCAACACCCAATCGGGCGGCTGGGCAATAAAAGACCGCGCCCCCTCCATCTCCGCCGTGGCCTGCGCGACAAATAGGATCCAACGCAGCCCAAAGCCCATGACCTCCAGCGCGATCCAGCTCAGCCCCAAAGGATAAAGCAGCGCCGCCATCACCGCGCCGGGCACCACAATTACCCCCATGACCGGCACGCTCAGCACATTGGCCACCAGCCCGTAATGCGCAAAAGCGTTGAAATGATAGGCCGCGATAGGCGCGGTGGCGAGACCTGCAACCGCCGAAGAGATCACAACACCGCTCACCGATTTCACCCATTTGGGTGCAGACCAGCCCAGATCGCGGATCCAAGAGAACACTGCAACCAAAGCCGTCGTTGCCGCAAAAGACATCTGAAACCCAGGGCTCAGCAGCGCTTCGGGCCTTTGAACCAGCACCACAAAAGCGGCAATGGCAACCGCGCGCAGCGACATCGCCCGCCGGTTCAGCATCACTGCACTGAGGGCAACAGCGGCCATAATGAACGCCCGCTCCGTTGCCACATTGCCGCCAGACAAAGCCAAGTAAAACGCCCCGGCCACCAAGGCACCCGCCGCTGCGATGGCCTTGCTGTTAAAGCGCAGCGCAAGACCGGGGATCACGGCGAATCCCAAACGCAGAGCAGAAAACACGAAACCCGTCAGCAAGCCCATATGCAGCCCGGAAATTGCCAGAAGATGCGCAAGATTCGCGGCGCGCAGCGCGTCGATGCTCGTCGCAGACATCCCACTGCGATCCCCGGCCGTAATAGCCGCCGCAAACCCGCCAACATCGCCGCCCAGTTGCCCGCGCATATAGTCTGAAACAGCCATACGCATCTGAAATATCTTGGTTTTCAAATCACGACTTGGAGCCTCGCTCGCCAGCAAGACCGGCACGCGTGTATAGCCCACCCCGCCAATCTTAAGAAACCAAGCGTGGCGCTGAAAATCAAACCCTCCAGGCTCAACCGGACCGCTGGGCGGGGACAAAAACGCCGTTGTCATCACGCGCGCGCCAGGCTTGGGCGGAGCAAACTCTGCGGCTTCGGCATGCAGTGAAATCCGCACGCGCCTTGGCGTTGCCCCCGCCTTTGGCGAGAGCCTGACATTGTCCAAAGTCAACCGCAGCGCATCCGAGGCAGAGCGATCAATTGCAATCACCCGCCCCTCGACCGGACCATAATAGCGCCAATTCAGCACGGGGCCCGCAACCGCATGGGTACGCCAAGCCGCACAGCAAAACCCCGCAAAAACAAGTCCAATTGCGATAAGAAAAATGCTCCCATTCGTGCCAAATCTGAAAAGCGCAATAGCCCCGCAAACCAGAGCGCCTGCCAGCATTCCCCAAATCATCGCGGTGCCCGGCTCGTATGTCTGAGCGAAAAACAGAGCAATCCCAAGGCCAAAGCACACAGGCGCCCAAGCGAAAAGCGCTCGCCTTTGCCCGTGCCATTGCTCAACAATCCAAAGCCAAGACCTGATGGGTTGCTCCCTTTTCTGCCTAAGGTTAGGAAGATGCCAAATCGCTACCCCTCACATGGTTAATATAGGCTGAAGATCCGCATGTCCGTTGTCACTCGAATCGCCCCGTCCCCCACAGGTTTTATGCATATTGGCACCGCGCGCACGGCTTTGTTTAACTGGCTCTATGCGCGCGGGCGTGGCGGGAAATTCCTGCTTCGCATTGAAGACACAGATCGAAACCGCTCAACCCCAGAGGCCACCGAGGCGATTTTGAATGGAATGCGTTGGCTGGGTCTGGATTGGGATGGCGATGTGGTCAGCCAGTTCGAACAAGCCGACCGACATGCGCAGGTTGCACGCGATCTTCTTGCGCAAGGAAAGGCTTATAAGTGCTTCTCAACACAAGAAGAAATTGCAGAATTCCGCGAAGCCGCGCGCGAGAAAGGTAAATCAACCCTATATCAATCCCCCTGGCGCGATCGCACAGATCACCCCGAGGACACGCCTTATGCAATCCGTCTGAAAACACCGCAAACAGGTGAAACAATCATAGATGACCAAGTGCAAGGACGTGTATCATTTATGAATGACCAGCTAGATGATATGATTTTGCTGCGCTCGGACGGCACACCCGTCTATATGCTTGCTGTGGTTGTGGATGATCACGATATGGGCGTGACCCATGTGATCCGCGGCGATGACCACCTCACCAACGCTGCACGGCAGCAATTGCTCTATCACGCCCTAGGTTGGGACGTTCCGGTTTGGGCTCATATACCATTGATACACGGTCCTGATGGCAAAAAACTCTCCAAAAGACATGGTGCGCTTGGGGCGGAAGAGTATCAAAAGATGGGCTATAGCGCCGCAGGCATGCGGAATTATCTGGCGCGACTCGGTTGGGCCCATGGCAATGATGAATTCTTTACGGATGAGCAAGCTTTCGCATGGTTCGACTTCTCAGGTATTGGGAAAAGTCCGGCCCGTTTCGATTTGAAAAAATTGGAAAATTTATCCGGGCAACATATCGCCCATAGCGATGATGCGGCGTTGCAGAAAGAGTTAATGGCATATATGCAGGCGACCGGCGCAGATCCGCTGACGCCTGAGCAAATTGCACTTTTAGAGAAAGCACTCTATTGCGTGAAAGAGCGCGCGAAGAATTTCCCAGAGCTCATTGATAAAGCTCATTTTTGCATAACATCCCGCCCCATAGAAATTGATGCAAAGGCGGCAAAATCCCTCGATCCAGTATCCCGTGGTATACTATCACAGTTGACGCCGCAGCTGCAAAACGTTACTTGGGAGCGAGCCGATTTGGAGGCTGCACTGAATGACTTTGCGAACGCGCAAGACATGAAATTCGGTAAACTTGCAGGTCCACTTCGGGCCGCATTAGCAGGTCGCAGCGTTACCCCATCGGTTTTTGACATGATGCTGGTGCTGGGCCGAACGGAATCCATCGCCAGGATCTCGGAAGCTGCTGAGGGTGCCGAGTAATTTGCACGTTGTAAGCGATCAGTAACTTTCGTGTAATATGCAGCTGGTAGATAGGCGCCAGCGGGCGATGATTGGACCCTTTGCGGTTCTTAGGAAGGATGAAATATGGCTGACGCAAGCAAACATGCGACGTTGACGATTGATGGTGAGACCTATGAGCTGCCGATTTATTCGCCCTCCGCCGGTCCCGATGTGCTTGATATTCGTAAGCTATATGGTCAGGCGGGCGTGTTTACCTATGATCCCGGCTTCACCTCGACCGCCTCTTGCGATAGCACGATTACTTTTATTGATGGTGGCAAAGGCGAGCTGCTGCATCGCGGCTATCCAATTGATCAACTGGCGGGCAAATCTCACTATCTAGAGGTCTGCTATCTGCTGCTGTACGGCGAGCTACCGACCGCAAAACAATTGGAGAAATTCGAAGCCTCAATCACCCATCACACCATGCTACATGAGCAGATGGTGAATTTCTTTCGCGGATTTCGCCGCGATGCGCATCCTATGGCCATCATGGTCGGTGTGGTCGGCGCCATGTCTGCGTTTTACCATGACAGCACAGACATCAATGATGAGCGCCAGCGCGAAATTGCGTCCCAACGCTTGATCGCCAAAATGCCCACCATCGCGGCCTGGGCCTATAAATACTCTATCGGCCAACCCTTCGTTTACCCGCGCAATGATCTTGATTACGCCTCAAATTTCTTACGCATGTGCTTTGCGGTCCCAGCCGAGGATTATGAGGTTAACCCGATCCTGGCCCGTGCCATGGACCGAATCTTTACCCTACATGCAGATCACGAGCAGAACGCATCCACCTCAACGGTTCGCCTAGCCTCCTCCTCGGGTGCGAATCCCTTTGCCTGTATCGCGGCCGGGATCGCCTGCTTGTGGGGCCCGGCCCATGGCGGTGCGAATCAAGCTTGCCTTGAAATGCTGGAGGAGATTGGCAGCGTTGAGCGCATCCCCGAATTCATCGCCCGCGCAAAAGATAAATCCGACCCGTTCCGGCTGATGGGCTTTGGGCATCGTGTTTACAAAAACTTCGATCCGCGCGCAAAAGTGATGAAGCAATCGGCTGATGAAGTGCTTGAATTGCTGGGCGTTGAGGATAACCCCAAGCTGCAGGTTGCCAAGGCTCTCGAACAAGAAGCCTTGGCAGATCCCTATTTTGCAGACAAAAAGCTGTTCCCAAATGTGGATTTCTATTCAGGTATCATCTTAGAGGCGATGGGTTTTCCGACCTCGATGTTCACGCCAATCTTTGCGCTCAGCCGAACAGTCGGCTGGATTTCTCAATGGGAAGAACAGCTTGCAGACCCACAAATGAAAATCGGCCGCCCGCGCCAGCTCTATCAGGGCGCCACGAATCGCGATTACACTGATATCGAAGATCGTTAATTCCCGATAGCTGGCCCAAGATTTACCCAAGCCCTTTGGTTTCCAAAGTGGCTGCGGCATACCCAAAAAGAGAGCCGTTATGTCGCGGCTCTTTTCGTGTTTCATGCGCGTCCCGTGAGAAAACCACCGCTTGGGTTTCAATCCAATAGAGCATATCGCCCTTTATTTGGCTAAAATACCTTATTTGATACGGGGCGGGGGTGTGGGGATGCAAAACCCCCACGGGGCTAGGGTTCGTGCAGTCTTGCCTTTTTGGTCCGGTAATCTGTCCCCCACGAGTCCGAACAGGAACTCTTTTCCTTTCCCGCTCATTTTCTTTTATTTCTGGCCCCTTTCAGTTGTTAAAGACATGTTAAGCATCTTATACTCTGACTTGTAATGAACTGAGACAGATTCACTTTGGCGCATCAATGCCGAAGGCGAGGAACACGGTATGTTTGACAGCAGCACATTTCGCTCAGCTTTGTTGCAGCATGATCTCGACGATTTGAGAGACGCCCCTGGAAATTCTTTCGTGATCGCGCGTCAGGATCAAAACTTGCGCACGAAAATTCAGGGGCTGTTTCATGCAAATAGTCCAAATGCTCCATCCTACACTTTCAGCGACGATCCTGTAGCAAGCATCAAAAGTTTTGATCCTTCCGAAGACAGTATCGTGGTTCTGTTAGAGAAAAACATCTCCCCAAAGGATGTTTCCGTTACGCATTATGGCCTCGACGTCATAATTTACGTGCAAAATGAGCCCGCAGCTAAGATCGCCGGTGCCTCCACTTACTTTGACGCCGAATACCATATGCATGTTTTGTCTTATGAGCAGCGACAAGAACTGCTTGCGCCATTTCCACCGCCCATTGATGATAATGACGCGGAACTGCTCGAATATGATGACCAGGAAGAGGCGCTGGTGATTCTCTATGAATACGGTGCGCTGCCGCCTGTTGTCACCGTCGCAAGCAGCGGCAGTGGCGTTTACACCGTTTTTGCAAATGGGAACCCGATGATCATCGCGGCAACCAAGGGGCCTGCGCTAACGCCATCCGATATCTTTTTGCTTGAAAGAAACAAAGACGGATCTGTGCCCGTCTTTGTCCAATAGGCTCTTAGCGCCCTTCAAATTTGGGGGGGCGCTTTTGTGAAAAGGCCAGAACCCCCTCTTTAAAGTCACGCGATTTTCCGCATTTGCCTTGCGCATGTGCTTCCAGCTGGAACTGTGCGCTCGGGCTGTTATCCCAGCTGGCACGAATAGCGCGCTTAATCTCCGAGTACGCTTGCGTTGGTCCCTCAGCCAAATGCTGGGCGCGCTCTTTGACATGGGCTTCAAACGCATCATCCGCGATGGCCTGCCAGATCAATCCCATTTCATCCGCTTCCTTAGCAGAGATCTTATCGGCGAAAAGCGCTGCGCCCATCGCCTTTGCCATTCCCATCGTCCGAGGCATCACATAGGTGCCACCCGCATCAGGAATGAGACCAATGCGCGCAAAGGCCTGCATGAAATAGGCGCTTTCAGCCGCAATCACGATATCCGCTGCCAGCGCCAAATTTGCCCCGGCTCCAGCGGCTGGCCCATTTACCGCACAAATCGTTGGGATCGCGCAGTTCTGAATCGCCTCAAGCATGGGTTGGTATTCATCGCGCAAGGTGCGCTCTAGATCCAAATTCGCCGCATTCGCGCGGTCTCCCAGATCTTGCCCGGAACAAAAGGCGCGCCCTGCCCCGGTGATCACCAAGACACGGGCTTTTTTTTCCGAATCTTTCACCGCATGGGCAATTTCTGCCCGCATTTGCGTGTTAAGCGCATTCATCTTATCGGGGCGATTGAGTGTCAGAGTTGCGATATCGTCCTGCAGCTCAAAGAGAATTGTTTCGTAGTCCATAGGGCCTCCTGATTTGGGGCGATGATAGCAAAACCGGAGGTCGGTGAAAGCCCTCCCGTCCCGTCACTTATTCAGAATTTCATCAAGCTTTGCCTGCTCGCTCTCACTGAGCGCTGCGCTCTCGCCTTGCGGGCCAGATTTTGCGCGCCCTCGAATATAGGCAAAGGCCCCTAAAGCTGCGATGCCAAAGACCAGCGGCCCGGCCAGCCAAAGCGCCAGGGTCGATCCCGTTTTGGGCGGATCCATCAGGACATATTCGCCATATCTTTGCAAAAACCAGGCTTTCACCTCATCATCAGAGGCACCTGACGCGATCAACTCGCGGATCATGCGCCGCGCATCTTGTGCCCAAGCAGCATTGGAAGATGCCACCGCCTCGGATTGGCATTGCACGCAGCGGATTTCATGATCAAGGGTTCGCGCCCGCGCCTCCAAAACTGGATCAGGCAACATCTCGCTGGGCTCAAGCGCAAGAGCCGGGCTCGCCAATAGAGCTAATAGAAACACACGACGTTTCATTCAGCAGGCACCGCCCCTTTAGGCGCCTCCTTTTTGGCGCCCGCTGCCACGCGGAAACGCCGATCAGACAGGGATAAAAAGCCCCCAAGCGCCATCAATGCCGAGCCAATCCAGATCCAATTCACCATCGGCTTGATATAGGTGCGCACGGCCCAGCCGCCATTAGTTTGCGGATCGCCAATCACAACATAGACATCGCGTGCAAGATTATAGTGAATCGCTGCCTCAGTGGTTGGCATCTGCGCCACCGGATAGACCCGCTTTTCCGGCTGCAGCTGCGTAATCGCGCGCCCATTTTGCGCCAGATCAATCTGCGCTCTGGTCGCGATGTAATTTGGCCCCTCAAACCGATCCACCGAGCGCAGGGTAAATGTGTAGCCGCCCACTTCAAAGGGGCGATCAATTTGCGCGACCCGAATATCTTCGCTTTGATAGGTTGTGAGCGCCGCAACCCCAATAAACGTGACACCTAAGCCAATATGCGCAACCGCCTTGCCCCAATCCGCGCGCGGCAAGCGCAACAGCCGCGACGCCCCGGCGCGCCCGGTTCGTGACCACAGATCCAAAGTCGCACCAGACACAACCCAAGCGCCCACAAAGATGCCAAGCGGCCCAATTACCGATTTCCCCGTATTCATTGCCCAAATCAGTGCAGCAACCGCAACACTTAACACAAACACATAACGCAGGCTCTTGATCTGCCGCCCGAGCTTTGCGCGCTTCCAGGCGAGCATCGAACCGACCGGCAAAGCCAGCCCAAGCAAGAGCATAAAGGGCGTGAAAGCCGCATTGAAAAAGGGGGGCCCGACGCTGAGTTTGCGATCAAAGAACATCTCGGCAACGACGGGCCACATTGTGCCGACAAACACGACAAAGCAACTCACAGCCAGTAGAACATTATTGACGATCAAAGCGCTTTCGCGGCTTACCAACCCAAACACACCCTTTGCCTCTAAGGCACTGGCGCGCAAGGAAAACAGCACCAAAGCACCGCCGGTAAATACGGCCAGGATCAACAGGATAAACATCCCCCGCTCAGGATCATTGGCAAACGCATGTACCGAGGTCAGCAGCCCCGAGCGCACAATAAAGGTGCCCATCAGCGAAAAGCCAAAGGCCAAGATCGCCAAAAGGATCGTCCAGCTTTTCAGCGCTTCGCGTTTCTCGACAACAATGGCGGAATGCAGCAGCGCAGCGGCCAAAAGCCAGGGCATGAAACTTGCGTTTTCCACAGGATCCCAGAACCAAAAGCCGCCCCAACCCAGTTCGTAATAAGCCCACCAAGAGCCAAGCGCGATCCCGATCGTCAGAAAAATCCAAGCCGCCAGGGTCCAGGGCCGCACCCAACGTCCCCAAGCGGCATCAATACGCCCCTCAATCAGCGCGGCAACCGCAAAGGAAAACGCCATGCTCAGCCCGACATAGCCCAAATAAAGAAAGGGCGGATGAAAGGCGAGGCCCGGATCTTGCAGCAACGGGTTAAGATCTTGCCCATTAAACGGCGGCGTGGCGACACGCAAAAACGGGTTCGACGTGAAGATGATAAAGGCAAAAAACGCCACCCCAATCGCCGCTTGCACGGCCAAAACTCGTGCGCGCAACGTGGGCGGCAGATTGTTCCCAAACCAAGCGGCCATCGCACCGAAAAGCGAAACAATCAGCACCCAAAGCAGCATAGAGCCTTCGTGATTGCCCCAGGTGCCTGAGATTTTGTAAAGTAACGGTTTATCCGTATGCGAATTCACGATCACCAAACGCAGCGAGAAATCGGAGCTGACAAAAGCCCACATCAACGCACCAAACGCGAACAGTGTTAGGAAAAACTGCAAACTCGCCGCAGGTTCCGCAATGCCCATCAATCGTGGATCATTGCGCGCAGCCCCCCAAAGAGGAACCACGCATTGCACAATGGCGACGATCATCGCCAGAATTAGGGAGAAATGGCCAAGCTCTGTAATCATGGCCATCAACTAGCGCATGAACGCGCCAACGCCAATGCTCAGAACGCCATTTTACGCCGCTGCGCGCGTCTTTTGCCACTCGGTTAGCGCCGCATTTTCCTCTGGCGCTGCCGCCACAAGCGTTAAGGCCGCATCCGAACCCGTATCTGCGGCTCTGAAATCCTCGGCACGCATCTCTCGTAGGGTCTCGATATTCTCAACAACTTGCGGAACGCGCGCCATGGTTTGGGCCAACTCGCGTTGAAATTGCTGGTTTTTGATCTGATGGCGCGCGCCGAAATAAAAGCTCACGATCACCCCCAAAAGCCACCAAAGCGGCTCTGGAACCAAGGCAAGCCCTTGCATTCGCTCGGAAAACCAAACCGGATCGGTCATCGCAGAGATAAAAAGCGCCAGGGTTCCAAGGGCAAGCGCCGGGCGGGGTAAGCGATTCACCCCGTCCATAAAGCGGTTAAAGACGCCCGGCCCGGCTTGGAACTCGCGGCCATGTTGCTGCATCGCGTGGACCTGCACTCGCGTTGCGCGCGCCCCGAGCTGGTCGGGGGTTTCGCGAAACGCGCTCATGGTTTCTTTCACGACATTGCGGCCGCCGCCAAACAGAAAGCCCAAGACTGTGTCAATTAACCCCATGCTGAAACCCTTTGCTGAAACTCTTGTGCATTCATGTGGAATTTTGCGGACATGAACTCCTCCGCGCGCTTGATCCATCCGCCCTTTGTCCCGGCGCGCGTGCGGGCATATTTGCGTGACGCTGCGCGCCTGTCCGCCAGTCGGAAATAATAGTTCCGCCGCGCAATCGCATAGGCATCGGCGATATGGTCGGGCGCGGCAAGATAGGCTTCGCGGGTGGCTTTTCGCGTCTGAGGACCGATGACCCCATCGACCGATACGCTCCACCCCATTTGCAAAAGCAGGTTTTGCAAAATTTTCACCGCATTGCTGCCCGCATTGACATACATATCAAACACGCTGGCGTGCAACACATCGGGCAAGCGTGAGATGCCGGGTTTTTCAAAGTAATGCTGGATAAAGATTTGCACGGCTTGCGCGCGCGGCAATTTACGCACATCTTGCGGTGTGATCGCCCCATCCCCATCCAGATCGAGCCCCAATCGGCGCATGGTATGGATCGTCACGCCCCATTTGGTGGCCCCGCCCGGATCGTCTGGATCGTTAACATATCCACCTTCTCGGCGGACAATCTCTTCGGCAATCTGCTCTACAGTTAACATGTGCATACCCCGCGCAATGACAACGCGGGGAATATGTCACCAAAACGTTAATAGCCGATAAGGGCAGCGTTCTTAACTGCCGGGCTCTTGATAAACGCCTTGTTCTTTCAGGCCCTCGATCACCTCTTTTGGCATATAGGTTTCATCATGTTTTGCCAAGATTCCAGAGGCTTGGAAGGTGCCATCCACATAGCGCCCGGTTGCAACCACGCCCTGCCCCTCACCAAAGAGGTCGGGGCGAATGCCCGTATATGTCACCGGAATGCTCGCACCGCCATCAGTGACGCGGAAGCTGATTTGCTCGCTTTGCCCAATGATCAGTGAACCCTCTTCGACCAAACCGCCGATATCAAACACTTCATTCGGGGGCGGCGGGGCCTCCACCACCTGCGAAGGCATGCGGAAAAGGTTAATCGCATCGCGCATCGCATAGCCGATAAGCGCCGTGGAGGCCGTCAGCGCAACCACCGCAACCAGGATAATTTGAACGCGTCTTTGTTTCTTAAGGTTTTTCATGGCTCACGGAAATAAGGCGGGCATCATCAACCCTTGGGTTTCAGGGAGGTTTAGCATCAAATTTGCATTCTGCAAAGCCTGACCGCTAGAGCCCTTGGTCAAGTTATCGAGCGCGGCGGTAACGATTGCGCGCCCTTGAAGGCGATCCGCGCTCACACCGATATGGCAAAAATTCGAACCGCGCACATCATGGGTCGAGGGCGTTTGCCCCATGGGGAGAACCTGGATAAAGGGTTCATTTGCATATGCCGTTTGCAAAGTTGCAAATATTTGCTCCGCGTCGCCCTTGACATAACAGGTCGCCAAAATGCCGCGATTTGCGGGGATGAGATGCGGTGTGAATTGGATCCGAACCTGCTCGCCAGCGAGCGCAGAAAACTCTTGATCGAACTCACCCAAATGACGATGCGTGCCGCCAACAGCATAAGCATTATAGCCCTCAGAGAGCTCTGCATGCAAAAGATTCTCTTTGAGCGAGCGCCCCGCACCGGAAACCGCACATTTTAAATCGAGAATAATATCCTGAAAATCTATAACCTTAGCCGAAATGAGCGGGCGTAAAATATATTGCCCGGTCGCGGCATTACACCCGGTTCCGGCCACAAGCCGCGCCGCTTTTATCTGATCGCGGTAAAACTCGGTCAGCCCATACACAGCCTGTTTTTGCAACTCAGTGGCGCTATGAGGATTGCCATACCATGCCTCATAGGCCGCAGGATCGCGCAGACGGAAATCGGCGCTCAGATCCACGATTTTCAGATCTGCGGGCAGTTTCGAGATGACCTCTTGGCTGGTTTTATGGGGCAAGGCGCAAAAGCACAGATCGATCCCATCCCAAGAAATTTCTTCAATTTTTTGCAAAACCGGCAAATCGAGATGGCGCAGGAACGCAAACACCTCCGCCATATGCCGCCCGGCCTTCGAATTGGCCCCAAGAGCCTTGATTGACAGCCCGCCATGGCAGGCGATAAGCCGGATGAGTTCCGCCCCTGTATAGCCAGAGGCACCGAGAATCGCGATATTTTTCATGGTTTTTTCCTTTGCAAACAGATCTTAAGCCGATTGAAACGTGATCTGTCGTCGAAGAAATTGCGTGGCGCGGTCACTGACATGGCGCGCATCGCCGGTTGTCACAAAACCCGGATCTGCTGCGCCCACCATATTGGGATGCCGGTCCAGATAATCGCTCAAGGAGGCGGCAACCAGATCTGCTTGCGAATAGACCTTAACCCCGTCCCCAAGCGCCTCTTGGAACGCGTTTTGCATCATTGGGTAATGGGTGCAGCCCAAAATCGCCGCTTGGGGATGGGGCATTTTTCGTTTCAACGCTTGCACATGCGAGCGTACGAGCGCCTCGGCCAGGATCAAATCACCGTCCTCAATCGCATCGACCACACCGCCGCAGGCTTGCGCCTCAACATCAACGCCGATCGCGCGAAAGGCCAGCTCTCTTTGAAAGGCGCGTGAGGCAACAGTTGCCGGGGTGGCAAAGAGCGCAACATTTTTCACAGCCACTTCGCGCGGCGGGGAATTATCGCCCCAATTGCGCTCTGTCAGCGCCTCAATCATGGGCACAAACACGCCCAAGACGCTCTTGCCTTTGGGAACACCAGCCTCTTGCATCCGGCGCAGTGCCGCAGCCGAGGCTGTATTGCAGGCCAAAATCACCAGATTGCACCCTGCTCGCCACATGCTTTCCACCGCTTCTTTAGTCAGCGCATAAATATCATCTGAAGTGCGCACCCCGTACGGTGCATGCGCACTATCTGCATAATAATAGAGCGGCAAAGAAGGCAGCGCGCGCCGCACCGCCTCTAGCACAGTGAGCCCGCCAAGCCCGCTGTCAAAAATTCCCACCGCCATGCAATTCTACCCTAAATTCTGTTAGGTCTTATGATTATCCTCAAACTCATAGCCGAGCGCCATGGGATTGGCCATATTTGGCGCGAGAGAATAGGTCGATTTCCGCAAGAAATCCATCATCGCCTTGCTATCCTTGGCAAGCGGATCAAGCTGGTCGCGCCCAATCGGATCGCCGATTACGACCTTGACCGGGGTATCAACGCGCTTTTTGAACTCTTTGATCAAGAGCCCCATACGCAACGTGTAATGTAAATGGCTGGCGAGCTGGAACAGACGGCTGGTAGTGCCTTCAAAATAGATTGGCACAACGGTCGCATCCGATTTAGCGATCATGCGCGCCGTGAAACCGCGCCAACGTGGGTCCAGTGGCTCGCCCATCGGTTTTTGCGCGGTGGAAACGGTCCCGCCGGGGAAGATCCCGATTGCGCCACCATTGCTGAGATACTCCAAAGAATCTTTGCGAGTCTGAATGTTGAGCCGCATCGCCTCTTTTGTTTCATCAAAGGAGATGGGGAGGATTATTCGGTTCAACTCTTCAGCTTTACGAAAGACACTATTCGCCAAAATCCGAAAATCGCCGCGCTGCTTGGCCAAAATATGCCCCATCATCAATCCATCCAGGATGCCATAGGGGTGATTTGCAATCAGCACCAAAGGCCCGGTTTTGGGAATGTTGTCCAGCGAGCCGCCGCTCACCTGCAGGTCCAAACCGTAGCGTTCGACCATGACCTCCCAAAAATCGCGGCCCTCAGCTACCTCGCGGTCATAGCCTTCTGCGCGCTTAATCAGGCGCAACCGACCCGTGGTGTTTTCCATCAGGCGAATCACCGCCCGTCCACCTTTCGTCTGAGCAGAATGCGCATAAGAAATATCACGGGTTATTTCACGCTGTGTCATCATTGGCGGCTCCATCCTAATCGACATTCAGATATGCGTAAAACTTCTTAAAACAAAGATATCATGTCAAAAATATGACGAAAGAGGTTACTGCGCCGCAGTTTTTACCGCCCCTGTGGTTGCGCGAAACTCTGCCAGCGCCGCTTCTCTCAATTTTGCAAATTCTGCAACAGAGGCTTGCTTAACATGTCCAAAACCTTTGATATTCATAGGTAATTTTGCAAACTTTGCCGCCACGCCGCAGTTTTCCAGCGTCAGGTTTTGCAAAACCCCCCTCAGATCTTTTTCATATTGTGCGATCAGAGCCCGCTCCATTTTTCGCTCTGCCGCATATCCAAAGGGGTCAAAAATTGTTCCGCGAAGCCATTTCATTCGGGCGAGCATCGCAAAGCCATATTCAACCGCCTTGCCATAGCGTCGTTTCTTTAGTTGACCTTGCGCATCTTTGGAGGTGAGACCGGGCGGTGCAAGATGGTAGGAAAGTTCATAGTCTCCCTCAAAGAGATCCGCGAGTTTGCTGCGGGTTTGCAAATGCAGACGCGCAACCTCATATTCATCTTTATAGCTGAGCAGTTTATGATATCCGAGCGCGACCGCCTCTTTCAGCGTTTCATCCTCAATCTTGTCGAGCAAACGCGTGTATCTTTTCGCCAACCGCTTTGACTGGTATTTCGCGAGATGTTCTGCCCGATAGGTGATGCGCTCGTTCAGCGTTTTGGGCAATTGAACGATTGATGAGGCCAATAGTTTCTCCGCTTTTTCAGGGAAGGCAACCGCCCATCGGCCAATCTCAAAGGCGCGCAGGTTTTTCTCAGGAGCCGCGCCGTTGAGAGTGACCGCCTCTGAAATACTCTCAGCCGACACCGGAATCAGCCCCGATTGCCAAGCCGCGCCGAACAGGATCATGTTTGAAAAGATGCTGTCGCCTAAGGTCAGCCGGGCCAGCTCGGAGGCATCAAAAATACGAGCGGCGCCCGGCAGGCGGCTGTGCAAGACATCTTGTAAGTCACTGGAAGGGATGGTGAATTCGCGGTTCCGCGTGAAGTCGCCCGTGGTGATTTCATGACCGTTCACCACCGCGCCGGTCCGCTCTTTTGAGGTCAGTTCCAGCGTTTTGGCCCCGGCGCTCACCACCAAATCGCCGCCGATGAGCGCATCCGCTTCGCCGCGCGCCACGCGCACCGCCGAGATATCTTCGGGGGATTGCGCAATACGGCAATGGATATGCACCGCCCCGCCTTTTTGGGCAAGCCCAGCCATTTCCATCATGGCCGCGGCCTTGCCATCGATCTGGGCCGCTTGGGCCAGAACCGCGCCGATTGTCACAACGCCGGTGCCACCAACCCCTGTAACGATGAAGTTCCAAGTGCCATCAATCACTGGCAGCTCGGGAGCAGGCAGGTCTTGCAGGGGTATTTCAGCCAGTTGCGGTTTCTTGAGCGTCGCCCCCGAAAGGGTGACGAACGAGGGGCAAAAACCCTTGGTACAGGAATAATCCATATTGCAGGAGGATTGATCGATCTCGCGCTTGCGCCCCAGCTCGGTTTCCAGCGGCGTTATGGCGACGCAATTGGATTGCAGCCCGCAATCGCCGCACCCCTCGCAGATATCTGGATTGATAAACACCCGCTCGGGAGCGGCAGGGAAGGCCCCTCGCTTGCGACGTCTGCGCTTTTCGGCAGCGCAGGTTTGCACATAGACGATCACGCTGACACCGGGCGTCTTTGCAAACTCTTCTTGCACCTTTTGCAAATCGGCGCGCTCATAGGTTTGCAAACCCTTGGGGAATTTTGCAAAGTCGATGTCTTCCTTTTCGTCATAGACCACCGCGAGGTGCTTAACCCCCATTGCTTTGACTTCCTCGGCGATGCGATAGGCCGATAAGCCGCCATCATTGCCCTGCCCGCCCGTCATTGCCACGGCATCATTATAAAGGATTTTGTAGGTCATGGTTGTGCCAGCTGCGACGGCGGCCCGGATGGCTTGAATGCCCGAATGGTTATAGGTGCCATCCCCGATATTCTGAAAGACATGGTCACGTTTGGAAAAGGGCGCTTCGCCGATCCAATTTGCCCCTTCCGCCCCCATATGGGTAAATCCGAGCGTATCGCGTTCCATCCATTGCACCATGTAATGGCAGCCAATCCCCGCATAGGCGCGCGAGCCATCGGGGATCTTCGTTGATGAATTATGCGGGCAGCCAGAACAGAAGTAGGGGATTCGCGTTGCCAGCTCGGGGACGTTTTCTTTGACGTTTGAGCTTTGAACCGCTGCCAATCCTGACAGGATCGCCTCGCTTTCTAGCCCCTCTTCGCAGAGGATTTTTCCGAGCTTTTCAGCGATATCATACGGGTCGAGCGCGCCGCGAATGGGGAACAGCTCTTCGCGCCCCAAGCTGCCAAACCCGCCCTTATACTGACCATAAACGCGACGCCCCTTTTGATCGCCAAACAGCGCCTCTTTGATTTGCCCTTCGACGACTTTGCGTTTTTCTTCAACGATAACAATAAGGTCGAGCCCTTCAGCCCAATCCTGCAAACTTTGCAAATCCAGCGGAGACACCTGCCCCACCTTATAGAGCGTGAGCCCAATCCGCTCGGCCATTTGTTCATCAATATTCAGCAAACGCATGGCATGCAGCACATCAAGCCAGTTTTTGCCCGCCGCGACGATCCCGATCTTGGCCCCAGGTTTGCCCCATTTGCGTTGATCCATCTTATTGGCCCGCGCGAAGGCCTGGGCGGCAAAGCGTTTGAGGTCTACAAGACGCGCCTCTTGCGCATGGGGGCTATCTAACAGACGGATGTTCAGGCTTTCGGGCAAGGCAAGCTCGGGGCGCGTGAAAGCGTAACGATGCAAATCCGCGCGCACGACGGCTGTTGCCTCAACCGTGTCTTTCATGGTTTTCAGGCCGACCCAAAGCCCGGAAAAGCGCGACAAAGCAAAGCCATAAAGCCCATAATCGATGATTTCTTGCACACCAGCAGGCGAGAGAATGGGCATGCCCGCATCCATAACGGCAAGCTCAGATTGGTGTAAAACGGTCGAGGACTCGCCGGTGTGATCGTCACCCATCGCCAAAACAACGCCGCCATGCGCCGATGTGCCTGCCATATTGGCATGGCGCAAAACATCTCCGCTGCGATCGACCCCAGGCCCTTTGCCATACCAGAGCCCGAAGACGCCGTCATACTTGCCCTCGCCGCGCAGCTCTGCCTGTTGTGCGCCCCATAAAGCGGTGGCCGCAAGATCTTCGTTCAGCCCCGCCTGAAACACGATATCTGCCTCGGCCAATGGCTTTGCCGCGCGCTGCATCTGCATATCCACCGCCCCAAGCGGCGAGCCGCGATATCCGGTCACCAATCCCGCCGTGTTCAGCCCCGCTGCCGAATCCAAAGCCTTTTGCATGATCATCAACCGCACAAGCGCTTGTGTCCCATTGAGCAAAACTTGGGTTGCGCTCAGGTCAAACTTGTCATTCAAGGAGACTTTCGGATTGCTCATAACGCGGCCTTTTTAAGCACAATTGGGTTTGTGCTAGGTTAGGTCGCAATTACTGACCTTGAGAAGCCCTTTTTTTGAAAACACTGCGGAAATATTAACAATTCTTCTAAAATTCTCCACTACTACTCGCGCAAAACCATTGAGGTACGCATGGACTGGGACAAGCTTCGAATCTTTCACGCCGTCGCGGATGCAGGCAGTTTAACCCATGCCGGTGAAAAGCTGCATCTAAGTCAATCTGCGGTCTCACGGCAAATTCGCGCCCTGGAAGAGGCGCTGAACACTGTTCTCTTTCACCGTCATGCGCGTGGGCTGATTTTGACCGAACAGGGGGAGCTGCTGTTTGATGCAACCAGTGCGATGTCTCGGCGGGTCGATACCGCGACTGCGCGCATTAGAGATAGTGAGGATGAGGTCTTTGGCGATTTGCGCGTCACGACCACCACGGGCTTTGGCACCTTGTGGCTCGCGCCGCGTTTGCACAAACTTTATGCACAATACCCTGAATTGCAGGTTGATCTTATGCTCGAAGAGCGCGTTTTGGATCTGCCAATGCGTGAGGCAGATGTTGCCATTCGTATGAAAGAGCCAAGCCAGGCTGACCTTATTCGCAAAAAACTGATGACCGTGCGCATGGGGATGTTTGCCTCCAAAGGCTATCTTGAAAACGGACCGGCCCTTAACAAGCTGGAAGATTTGCGCCATCACCGGCTCATCGGGCAAAGTCCTGATGCAACCCAAGTGGGCGCTGGCAAAAGCTTGGTGCAGACGCTGTTAACCTATGAGCCGCGCTCGGTGCTCACGGTGAACAACTATTTTGGCGTTCTTCAGACGGTTTTGCATGATTTAGGGATTGGGATTTTACCCGATTATGTGGCCGATGAAACGGTCCCGCTTGTGCCCGTTTTGCCCGAGGTGCAATCTGCCGAGGTGCCGGTTTTCCTTGCCTATCCTGAGGAACTGCGTCAGTCTCAGCGCGTGGCGGCCTTTCGGGATTTTGTTCAAGAAGAGATTCGTGACTATCGCAGAAGCTTGAAAGAACTGCGCAAAGTTTAAGCTATGCATTTTTCGCATAGCCGGTTTTCAGGCGCTGCGACACTTTAGAACTTGATCGCGTGCTATGAGATGCCTATCTCGACCTCAAGAGAGCGGTTCTTCCCATTCTCTTACCTCCCTGTTGGACTTGGCCGAGCTTCTGCTCGGCCTTTTTTTTGCGCCGGATCTTTTGACCACATTCGTATAAGGGATGCATCCAAACTTCAGGCTAGCACCGATGATCGAGACCGTTTTAACTAAGTTGCGCGCAAAAACTGCGGCATTTTTTCAAGTGTTGTGGAAAAAAATTAAACTGAACTGGTTAGTCCAGAGCAACAGATCCATATACTGATTTAAGTGGGCGCCTTGCGTCATATTATTTCGACAAAAGAGGACCAGATGCGATTAATTCCGATCTTGCTCACCCTGGCTTTGATGGCGGCATTGGCGGTGTTCTTGCTGCAACGGGATTGGCTTTTGGCACAGTTTGGCTATGAGCCGGATCAAACCGAAGAGGTGGCCGCGCCGGTTCCCGCGCAAAGCATCGAAAAACGCTCGATCAAAGTCGTTGTTACCAAGTCGATTGAGCAAATGATTGACAATGCTTTGACATTGCGCGGTCAAACGGAAGCTGTGCGTTTGGTGGATGTGCGATCAGAGACCTCCTCAACCGTCATCTCAGAGCCTTTGCGTAAGGGGGCTTTTGTCGAAACGGGGCAAGAAATGTGTGTGCTTGATCCGGGCACGCGCGGGGCATCGCTGGCTGAGGCAAAAGCGAGGCTGTCCGAAGCAGTTGCGCGAAAATCTGAGGCGATTATCCGCAAATCAGAGGCCGAAACCCGTGTGCCAGAGGCCGCCGCGCGATTGTTAGAGGCCAAGGCGCGATTGGAAGAGGCGCTGACAAATGAAAATGTGGCCGTTCGCCTGAGCGCAGGCGGGTTTTCAACGGATGTGCGGATCAAAAATGCGCAAGCAGCGGTCGCCGCAGCGCGGGCAGCGGTCGCCGCAGCAGAAGCCGGGGTTGAAGGGGCGCGCTCTGGCCTTTCTGGAACGGATTCCGGGATTGAATCGGCCCAAGCTGGCATTGAAAGCGCCGAAGCCAATGTTGCCGCCGCCGAAAAGGAAATGGAACGGCTCACCATCCGCGCCCCCTTCGCCGGTCTTTTGGAAAGCGACACAGCAGAACTGGGTGCCTTTTTGCAGCCCGGATCGTTGTGCGGCACGATCATACAGCTCGACACAATCAAACTTGTCGCCTTCATTCCTGAAACCGAGGTCAACCGGATCAAAGTTGGCGCGGATGCCAAAGCAAGGCTGGCAGGCTCAGAGGCAAAAGATATCGAAGGCAAAGTCACCTTTCTGTCGCGTAGTGCAGATGCCACCACACGCACATTCAGGGTCGAGGTCGAGGTGAGCAATGCCAATCTCAGTATTCGCGACGGTCAAACTGTGGAAATCACAATCGCCTCAGAAGGGGCCGACGCGCATCTTTTGCCCGGCTCAGCTCTGACGCTAAACGACGATGGTATGCTTGGCGTGCGCGTTGTTGATGCCCAAAACATAGTGCGTTTTAACCCGGTCCGCATGATCCGGGACAGCGCAAAAGGCGTCTGGTTGGAAGGGCTGCCGGAAAGCGCCAATGTTATCATCGTCGGTCAAGAATATGTGACAGCGGGCACGAAGGTGGAACCAACTTTCAAAACAGGTGATAAATGACCGGATTGATCGATTGGGCCGCAGACCGGGCCCGTATGGTTCTTGCGTTTATTGTGATGTCCCTTGCTGCTGGGATTTTCAGCTATCTCTCGTTGCCCAAAGAGGGTGAGCCAGATATCGAAATCCCGGCCCTCTTCGTTTCCGTTCCCTTCCCTGGCATTTCTGCTGCGGACAGCGAAAAGCTGCTGGTCAAGCCCATGGAGACCGAGCTTGCCGATCTTGATGGGCTCAAAACGATGCAAGGCACCGCCGCAGAAGGCTATGCAGGCATCGTGCTAGAGTTCGAGTTCGGCTGGGACAAAACGCAAGTTGTCGCGGATGTTCGTGATGCGTTGAACAATGCCGAGGCGCAGTTCCCCAGTGGGGCAGAGCAATATTCGATCAATGAGTTCAATTTTTCCGAATTTCCCATCATCATCGTAAATCTCTCCGGTCCAGTACCGGAGCGGGCGATGAATCGCATTGCACGAGAACTGCAAGACAAGCTTGAAAGCATGGATTCAGTGCTAGAAGCTGCCCTGACTGGCGACCGCGATGAGATGCTAGAGGTCATCATCGACCCGCTGCGCCTTGAAGCCTATAATGTCACGGCCGCAGAGCTTATTCAGGTTGTGCAAAACAACAACCAGCTCATCGCAGCGGGGGAGGTCGAAAGCGATCAAGGGGCGTTTTCTGTTAAAATCCCGTCAAGTTTTGATGAAGCTGAGGATATCTATAACCTACCAGTAAAGACCAATGGTGATCGTGTGATCACCTTAGGCGATCTTGCAGAAATCAGCCTCACCTTTGAAGACCGCACCGGAACCGCGCGGTATAATGGCGACAAAACCGTGGCGTTGCAGGTGGTAAAACGCAAGGGTTTCAATCTCATAGACACTGTTGCGGCCGTGCAAATGGTTGTTGATAGCGCCCACAGCGTATGGCCCGCAGAGCTTGACGCGGTTATTCAAATCGGCACCTCGAATGATCAAAGCCGCCAGGTCAGTTCGATGGTGAGCCAACTTGAAAGTTCGGTTCTAACAGCGATTGTTCTTGTTATGCTTGTCTCGCTAGCCGCTTTGGGTCCGCGCGCCTCTTTGCTAGTTGGGTTTGCGATTCCGACCTCCTTCCTGCTTTGTTTTGCATTGCTTGCCATTATGGGCATCAGCATTTCCAACATTGTGATGTTCGGGCTTATTCTCTCTGTTGGCATGCTGGTGGATGGCGCAATCGTCGTTGTGGAATATGCAGATAAAAAGCAGGCAGAGGGCATGGGCCCAATGCGATCCTACGTGATGGCGGCGAAACGCATGTTCTGGCCGGTGGTGTCCTCGACCGCGACGACGCTTTGTGCCTTCTTGCCCATGCTCTTTTGGCCGGGCGTTCCGGGGCAGTTTATGGGCATGCTTCCCGTCACGCTTATTTTTGTTCTCAGCGCCTCCTTGGTGGTTGCGCTGGTTTATCTGCCAGTGATGGGCGGTGTTCTGGGGCGGCTCGGGCAGCTCATGACAGAGCTTTTTCATCGGATTTCACAGCTGAATTTCTTCTTGCATGTGCTCCTTGCGATCCCTGGTTTCATGATGCTGTCTCTCGCGCTTGAACGTCTCTCTTTGTTCATGCGCGCCATTTTAGGCATTCCAGCTCCAGCGAACACCGTAGCTCAGGAAGCCGCTGAAACGCCACCAAGCGAAGGGTTTGACCCATTCGCAACCATGGACCCCCTGGATATCTGGTCCGTCATGTCAACCTTTGCCACCGTATTTGCCATGGCCGTTGGCGGCATTGTCGTCGCGGCCTTGGTCGTAAGCCTTGCAACCCTGTTTCTTTTGTCGGCATTCGCACTCCTGTCACGCATCGGGATTAACGTGACCCGCTTGTTTCGCAGAGACCACGAAAAAAAGGTCCGCTTTGGCTATCACCAAAACCTATTTGGCTGGTTTATTCGCCTCATTGTCGGCAACCCGATTATGCCCTTGGCCACAATGGGGGTTGTCTTCACCTTTGTCGGCTCAACAATGATCTATTTCTCAAACAACAACAATGGCGTGGACTTCTTTGTTGAGACGGAGCCCGAACAAGCGATTGTCTATGTTTTGGCCCGCGGAAACCTATCCTTAGAGGAAAAAGATGAACTTGTGCGCCAAGCAGAGCAGATCGTGCTGGCGCATCCGGGTGTCTCCTCTAGCTTTGCCTTTGCTGGAGAGGGTAGCCTGAATGCGAATACAGGTGGTGGGCAAGCGCCGCTCGATTCAATTGGTCAGATTCAGATCGAGACCATCCCCTGGGAGTTGCGCGCCGACCGCCCCGAGCTCGATGGCGATATTGTCATTGCCGAGCTGACCGAGCAGCTTGCGCAAATCCCAGGTATCCGCACAGAAATCGTGCCCTTATCGCAAGGCCCAGCCTCAGCTAAACCTGTGCATCTACGGCTCAAAGGCGATGATTGGCAAGATCTCACAGAGGCCGCCGCTCTTGCCCGCGCGCATTTTGAATCCACACCCGGGCTCACATTGATCGAAGATTCCCGCCCCCTGCCCGGCATTGATTGGCAAATTGATGTGGATGTTGAGAAAGCCGGGCAATACGGCGCGGATGTCGCCACGGTGGGCGGCATGGTTCAGCTCGTCACCCGCGGAATCCTTTTGGATACTATGCGCGTTGACAGCTCGGACGAGGAAATCGAAATCCGCGTCCGTCTTCCCGAAGAGGACCGCATCCTGGCCACTTTAGATACCTTGAAAGTGCGCACACAAGATGGACTTGTCCCCCTGTCAAATTTCATCACACGCACACCGGTGCCCTCGCTTGCACAGATCAACCGTGTCGATCAAAAACGCTTTTTTGATGTGAAGGCCGATGTGCTTCCGGGCATGGTCAAATTGGTAGATAGCGACGATCAAACCATCGCGGTCTTGATCTCTGATCCGGTCAATGGCGCTATTTCCGATCCTGGCAAGGACAGTTACCGCCTTGTTACCGAAACCAACCGGGCGGTGCCAGAATTGCAGAAAGCCTATGAGGCCGGCGATCTGCGCATTGTTTCCGTCGATTCAAATGAGCGTATCGCGACCCTCACCCAGTGGCTGGAAACCAACCCTCTGCCAAACTCGATCTCGTGGGAATGGACCGGCGATCAAGAAGATCAAGAAGAATCGCAAGCCTTTCTGTCCAGCGCCTTTAGTGCCGCCTTGGGTCTAATGTTTATCATTTTGCTGGCCCAGTTTAACTCTTTCTACAATGCCGTGCTGGTGCTGCTCGCGGTTGTCCTCTCGACCACCGGCGTGCTGTGGGGCATGTTAATCATGGATCAAAAATTCTCGATCATTATGACGGGAACAGGCATCGTCGCCCTTGCAGGCATCGTCGTGAATAATAACATCGTTCTCATCGACACGTTCCAAGAATATGCTCGGGTCATGCCCCGGATCGAGGCAATTATCCGCACAGCACAAGACCGCATTCGCCCTGTGCTCTTGACCACAATCACAACCATGGCAGGTCTCGCGCCGATGATGTTTGGCCTGAGCCTGAATTTTGCCGATGGCGGCTATACAATCGACAGCCCAACCGCCCTCTGGTGGAAACAATTGGCAACAGCGGTTGTCTTTGGGTTGGGCATCGCCACGCTGCTAACATTGGTCTTCACCCCATCTTTGCTGGCTATGCGCGTTTGGGCAGCCACATATGCGCTCTGGATCGCGCGACTATTGGCGCGTCTCTCCCTTGGGCGCGCAAGCCGCGCTGCGCGGGACTGGGCGCTACAGCGGCAAATCCGCCGCGCCGCTCGGGCAGAAGTGATTTGGGATTTCCAAGAGGATTTGAAACCTATCGAAGAAATCGACCCGACTGCGAACGGCAGCGCAACGAATTATTAAATTGGATGTCTTAGTAAGCCAACATGCCTTCAGTTCTTTTTGCACATGATAACTTTCCCGCCCAGTTTGGGGGACTCGGTCAATTCCTCGCTCAGAAGGGGTGGACCGTTCTGTTTGCAACCCATAACGAAATCGCCAAACCAGGGGAGTTAACGCCTATCACCAAGGGATTCGCAGTGGCGCGCGTCCATAAACCCACCGAGATGAGTGAAAATGGGCATTCCTATCTGCGCGGGACGGAAAAAGCGATCCGAAATGGCCAGGCCTTCGCGAAAACCGCGATCAACCTGAAAAACAGCGGCTTCACGCCGGACGTGGTGATGGCCCATTCTGGCTGGGGCTCGGGGAGTTTTGTTAAAATCGCTTGGCCTGATGCGAAGCTCATCCAATATCTGGAATGGTGGTATAACATCCCCGCCGTCGATGTGCCCGAGGATCCAAGCCTCACCGAAATCCAGGTCATGGATCAAAAAGCGCGGGCGCTGGTGCGCAACCTGCCCTTTATGCTCGACATGCAGCAAACCCATTGCATCGTCGCGCCAACGCAGTTCCAGGCCTCACAAGTCCCAAAAGAAATCAAAACCCCGATCATCGTGCAACATGACGGGGTAGATTGCACTATACACCACCCGCGCCAAAGCGGTGATCCGTTATTCACCTGGGACGGCCTACCCGATGATGCCCAAATCGTCACCTTTGCAACCCGCGGTATGGAGCCCTCCCGTGGCTTTCCCACCTTTATGGAGGCCTGCTCTAAGCTGCAAAAGCGACATAAAGATGTGCATATCGTAATCGCTGGGGAGCCAACGGTTCACTATAGCAAGGCCCCCGCAGAAGGTTATAAAAACTGGAAAGAAAAGGCGCTCGCTGAGCTAGAGTTTGACCTGGACCGTCTACATTTCACAGGACGCTTGCCGCGACATGAATATGCCAAACTGCTGCAACGCAGTGATGCTCATACTTATTTGACCCGCCCCTTTGTGCTCTCCTGGTCCTTTATCGAAGCCATGGCAACCGGCGCCCCGCTTATCGCAACGGATGTGGCACCCGTTTGTGAAGCGTTGGGAGAGCGTGATTGCGCCCGCCTCGTTCCCCTCGAAGATGCAGAGGCCGTCACAACTGAAATGCTCTGGTGTCTTGAAAACCCGCAAGAGGCAAAAGCCATGGGCCATCGCGCCTATTTGCAAGCCAAATCTCGGTATGACAAACAAAAAACAATGGCTGCCCTTGAACAAATCTTGCTTGACGCCATTGCCGCGCCGTAAGAAAGGCACCAATCAGCCCGCATTTTGTAAGCCTCGCGCAGACATCTATTAAGCGCGGCATTTAGGCATAAGAATCTTCTCGCCTTTTCTGCATCTGCAAGATATGCGCGCCTCAAACAAGGAAAGGCTGTCCTCATGGAACTGCGCAATATCGCGATCATCGCTCACGTTGACCACGGCAAAACCACGCTCGTGGATGAGCTGCTCAAACAATCTGGCGCGTTTCGCGAAAACCAAGCCGTTGCCGAGCGTGCCATGGATTCCAATGATTTGGAGCGCGAGCGCGGGATCACAATTCTTGCCAAAGCCACATCGGTTGAATGGAAAGACACCCGCATCAACATCGTAGACACGCCAGGGCACGCGGATTTTGGCGGCGAGGTTGAGCGGATCCTCTCCATGGTTGATGGTGTGGTGCTTTTGGTAGATGCGGCCGAAGGCCCGATGCCGCAAACCAAATTTGTCACCTCAAAAGCGCTTGCACTGGGGCTGCGCCCTATTGTTGTGCTCAACAAGGTAGACAAACCAGATGCCGAGCCAGACCGCGCTTTGGACGAGTGCTTTGACCTTTTCGCCTCTCTGGATGCCAATGAGGACCAGCTTGATTTCCCGCATCTTTACGCCTCGGGCCGCTCCGGCTGGGCGGATGCAAGCCTGGATGGGTCGCGCAGTGATTTATCCGCGCTCTTTAACCTCATCGTCAATCACGTCCCTGCCCCGCGCCAAGTTGCCCGCGTGGAGGATGATTTCCGCATGTTGGCAACGACTTTGGGTTCTGACCCTTTTGTGGGCCGTATCCTGACAGGGCGCGTGGAAAGCGGGCGGCTTAAGGTCGGCGCGACGGTGCAGGCGCTTACACGCCATGGCCAAAAGATCGAACAGTTTCGCGTCACAAAAATTCGCGCTTTCCGCGGCCTTGGGCTTGAGGATATCGAAGAAGCGACCTCTGGCGATATTGTCTCAATCGCGGGCATGTCCAAAGCGACAGTGGCCGACACGATCTGCGCGCTTGCAGTTGACGAGCCCTTAGAGGCGCAGCCGATTGACCCGCCCACCATCTCTGTGACCTTTGGCATCAATGACAGCCCTCTGGCGGGGCGCGACGGGAAAAAGGTGCAATCGCGCGTGATCCGCGAGCGTTTGATGAAAGAGGCGGAAAGCAATGTGGCGATCAAAGTCACCGACACGCCCGGCGGTGAGGCCTTTGAGGTTGCCGGGCGCGGCGAGCTGCAAATGGGCGTTCTCATCGAAAATATGCGCCGCGAGGGCTTTGAGCTCTCCATCTCTCGCCCGCGCGTTTTGATGCGGGAAGAGGACGGCCAGACGCTTGAGCCGGTCGAAGAGGTCACGATTGACGTTGATGATGAATATTCCGGTGTTGTGATCGAGAAACTAACTGGTGCGCGCAAGGGCGATATGACCGAGATGCGCCAGGCCGGCGCGGGCAAGACCCGGATTGTGGCGCATGTGCCTTCGCGCGGCTTGATTGGCTATCATGGCGAGTTCTTGACCGATACACGCGGCACTGGCGTATTGAACCGTGTTTTTCACGGCTGGACCCCGCATAAAGGTGCAATACCGGGGCGCCGCGCCGGTGTGCTGATTTCGATGGAAAATGGGCAATCGGTCGCTTATGCGCTGTGGAACCTCGAAGAGCGCGGCCGCATGTTCATCGGCGCGCAGGCAGATATCTATCAAGGCATGATCATTGGCGAGCATAGCCGCGACAATGATCTGGAGGTAAACCCGCTTAAGGGCAAAAAGCTCACCAATGTGCGCGCCTCTGGCTCTGACGAAGCGGTGCGCCTCACGCCCCATATCAATTTCAGTCTTGAAGAGGCCATCGCCTATATCAATGATGATGAGCTGGTTGAGGTCACGCCAAATGTCATCCGCTTGCGCAAGGTCTATCTGGACCCGCATGAGCGCAAACGCATGTCAAAAAAGGCATAGCCCCTATTCGGGCTTTGCCGAACGGATCCAAACGTCTTGCTGCGGGAAGGGGATTTCGATCCCCTCCTCAGCAAAGCGCTGTGCAATCTTATGGTTCATCTCGGATTTCACGCTGAGCATCCAGTTCACATCGCGCAAAATTGCTCTGATTTCGAAATCTAAAGACGATGCGCCAAAGCTTTGGAACACGACCGAGGGCGAGGGCATAACCATCGGGTGACTTTCGGCAACCTCTCGCAAAATCTCTTCCACCTTGCGCGTATCGGTTCCATAGGCCACGCCCACGGGGATGATAACCCGTCCGACCGTATTGCCGCGGGTATAATTCGTCACCGAGCCGCTCACCAGGTCAGAATTGGGCACGATCACATCAGAGCGGTCAAAGGTCTCAATCCGGGTGGAGCGCACCGAAATGTTGCGCACATAGCCCATATGCCCGCCGACCTCGATCCAATCGCCTTCGGTGATGGGGCGCTCGATCAACAAAATGATCCCTGAAACGAAATTCGAGACGATATTTTGCAACCCAAACCCAATGCCGACGGACAAAGCGCCTGCAACCAGGGCAATGCTGGACAGATCAATCCCCGCAGATGAGATCGCAATAATCGCTGTGACAAATATCCCGAGATATCCAACACCAGAGGCAATGGCGTTTTGCCCGCCCGCATCAATCTTGGTTTTTGGTAGCACAGAATTGCGCAACGCCGATTGGAACATGCGCGTGAGGATGTAACCGGCGATAAACAAAATCGCGAAGGTGAGGAAATCAGCTGGGGAGATGCGCGTATCCCCAAGTTGGAATCCCAGTAGGAATTGCGACCAAAGCTCTGATAGATCAGCAACGCGCGCCCCCCAAACCAGCGCTAAGAAAGGCGTGCAGCCAAGAACCAGTAAGAAATTGATCAAGACGACGATGAGACTATCCTGGGCTGCATCTTCTGCTTTGCCGGTAACCGTGGCATAGAGAGCGGAGAAAAAGCTTTGCAAACTCAGCACCGCGCCAAAGATTGCCACTGTCAGAACTGAAGGATACAGCAGCGCGGCCCCGACCGCTTCATAGCCAATGGCCGCCAAAATCGGTGCAGCAAGTGCAAGGACACATAGGGCGGTTCCAAAGCTGCGAACAAGCCGCGGGAACCGGGTGATCGAGGCCGGCGCGCCCTCGGTAGCTGGCGCGGATCTATAGTGGCGCAGGACTTGACCAAACCGAAAGAGCAGCGCTCCCAAAGCCAGCAGAAGCGGAAAGCCCAGAACGGCTTGCGTCGCATTGGAAAAATCCGAAAATTCTGTAAGCAGATTCAGCAGATCGCGCAGCACATAGATGATTGCGAGCCCAGTGATATCGCGCCGTGCGCGGGCCCGCAGCGCTGGTTCAAGTTGGAAATAGGCGCGATTTTCGTCGCGGGCAAAAAGGGTCTCAGACAGCCAACGCGCGCCCAACAAGATCGCACCCCAATAGGGTAAGACCTCTAAGATGGCCGTGCCGCGCAGACCAACCAGCCCTGCAATCAACAGCGCGCGCGAAAAGGCCAGCAACCCCAGAACGGGCAAGATGACGCGCAGCAATGAGATCACATAGGTCCAAAGCCCCGTGCCGCGCCCGCCCATTTCGCGCAAGGATGCGCCAAGCCATTCAGGCCACGCCCGCCCCTTTGCCAGCAATACTCCTGCCACAAATAAAAGAGCCAAAACGACCGGCAGGTTGGCCCGCGCTTTTTCAAGATGCAAAGGATCGCTGAAAACCCTGCGCTCGGCCAAAAGGTCTGCAAGGGCTTGTGAGAATTGCTGCCCAGCTTCCGGCCAAAGCGCGGGGTTCAACGGAGAGGGCCCAAGGGTTAAGAGCCGCTGCGCCTGACGCTCGCGAATAATGTTATCAATTTCTCGAATGATGCCATCGGCGCGGGTAAAGGCCTCTTGCGCGGTTTTCACCGGAACCTGAAACCTTTGCAATTGCTCCGTAAGCTCCTGACGCCGGGCCGTTGTTTCTGGCGGCTCAGACCCTGTTGCGCCTGGCGGATCACCCAAAACCGCAAGCTGCTCGCGCAATGTCGCTATTCGATCCTGATTGGCTTGGCGCGCGATGTCAAACTCATCGCGAAATCCGGTAATGCGCACGCGCAGCGATTCGAATACCGAATTTGTATCACTGCGCGCATCAATAGCCTTTTCGGCCCGCCCTGCCGCGCTATTCCAGCGCGCATAATCCGGGCCGTCATCCGCAACAGTTTGCGCCATTGCAAAAAGCGGGGCAATCAAAAGTGCCGCCAAGAAAACCCGCAGACATGCCTGTATCACGTTAGACATCCTCAAAGACTTGCGGCAATTGCGCACCGCGCGCGCCAAGCCAATCTGGGCAAGGCAGATCCTTTTCCCGCAAGAACTCAGGATTATAGAGCTTGGATTGATAGCGGGTGCCATAGTCGCATAGCATGGTTACAATCGTGTGGCCCGGCCCCATCTCTTTGGCCATACGGCGCGCGCCAGCGATGTTGATGGCGGTAGAGCCCCCCATCACCAACCCCTCTTCACGCAGCAAATCAAACACAATCGGCAGCGCCTCTTGGTCTGAGACATTGCAAAGGAAATCCGGCGCAAAGCCTTCGAGATTCTTGGTGATGCGCACTTGGCCAATGCCTTCGGCGATAGAGCCGCCGCTGGTCGAAATCTCGCCGGTGGAGTAATAGCTAAAGAGCCCTGCCCCATCCGGGTCAACAAGCCCGACCTTCACGCCCTTTGGCTGCAGGGCCATCGCAACACCGGCCACGGTCCCGCCAGAGCCCGCAGCGCAGATGAAACCATCAACTTTGCCACCCGTTTGCGCCCAGATCTCGGGCCCTGTCATCTCGATATGGGCTTGACGATTTGCAACGTTGTCAAATTGATTGGCCCAGATCGCGCCGTTTTCCTCGGTTTGGCTAAGCTGCTCGGCCAAGCGGCGCGAGTAATGCACGAAATTATTTGGATTGCGATAGGGCGCGGCGGGTACTTCGACCAGCTGAGCCCCAGCAAGGCGCAACATATCCTTCTTTTCCTGGCTCTGCGTTTCAGGGATCACGATAACAGTTTTATACCCCATAGAGGCCCCCACCAGAGCAAGACCAATGCCGGTATTGCCCGCCGTGCCTTCGACAATGGTTCCACCGGGCTGAAGCGCACCGCTCTTGATCGCATCTTTGATGATATAAAGCGCCGCCCGATCCTTGACCGATTGCCCCGGATTCATGAACTCGGCTTTGCCATAGATCTCGCAGCCGGTTTCTTCGCTCGCTCTGCGCAGCCGTATCAGGGGCGTATTCCCGATCGCGTCGGCCAAATCACGTGCTTGTCTCATAGTGTACGCCCCAATGCTGTTTGATACATCCAGAAGTATCGGCCTTGCGTGGCAAGCTCAAGCCATCTTGCGCAAACGCTCCCGATGCCGGGCAAGCCAAAGGGCCGCAACATAAAGCGGCGCAACGGATAGCTCATCCCTGTCACATTTCTGCATAAGTTCGTCAAAGGAGAGCAAGCAAGAGCGAATATCCTCGCCCTCTCCCGCCAGCCCCGAAATGCCCTCAATCCCGTTGGGCAGATCGGTTAAGCCGACATAGATATAGTAAAACTCGGAACTGCCACCGGGGCTTGGATAGCATTCTGCAACGCTTTCAAGATGGGAGAGGGTTAAATTCGCCTCTTCACGCGCCTCCCGCCGTGCAGCCTCGGGTGGGGTTTCGCCAGGATCGACATGGCCCGCGATAGGTTCAAGCTGCCAATACCCCGCATCATTGCGCCCCAATGGCCCCATGCGCATCTGTTCGACCAGCAAAACACGGTCGCGCGCCGGATCATAGGGCAGCACAATCGCTGCATCCATGCCCAAGAAAACAGCCCGCTTATGCGTAGCCCCCAAGCCGCCCGCATGGTTTTCCACTTGCAGGTGGATCTCTTCGAGCGCGAAAAAGTCGGCATAGGGCAAGGTGCGCTCTTGGATCTTGACCTCAGCCTTACGTCCGGTTGGGTTATCTTTGGCGCGAAGCCGTGAAGCGGCGCGCGTCAGGATTGCGGGCATCATCCGCGCCAGATCTTGCGGTGTTTTTTGCCCATAAAGCCGCATCGCCTCGCGCGCCGCCTCGCAGGTAAGATCGGCCCAGTTCTCTTCCCAGGCGCGCAGATCCCAATGCTGGGGGTGTTCCTCATTTAGATCAGGGCCGACAAAAACCTGAGCCGGGCCGATTGAGGTCTCTACCTGCTGCAAATGATAGTCAAACCCGCCCTCGTAATAGTTGAGGCGGGCAATATCCTCCTGGGTCAGATCATAAACAACGACGCCATCGGCTGTGTCACTGGTCCCCAAAACAAGGCGCGGATACCGCCCCTGAGCAACGCTATAGACAGAGGCATTTTCCAGTTGCGCCGCGTGTATTTCGATGAAGCGCCCCAACACGATGCGGAGCAGCGGCGCGTGGCGTAATGTGCCGTAAAAGAAGAGTGAAGTCATAAAACTGCCCCCTATCCTATTTGAGCCAAGTTACAAGCGCTGCGCCGCAGTTCATCTGCCCACCCGCGCGATCAAAGCGCAGATAGGCCAGAGCCTCATTGCCCGCGCGGGTATGTAGCCGCCCCGCAGGCTTGCCATCTGCGGCAACTATCTCGGCGCCAGGATCCGCATCGCCCGTCACGCGTACCCGCGCCAGCCCTTTGCGCAGCTCGGTTTTATGTTTCATGCGGGCGGTAACCTCTTGACCGACATAGCAGCCCTTTTTGAAATCGACACCGCCCAGGGCCTCAAAATTCATCTCAAGGATAAAACTCTCCCCGCTCAGCTCTGCGCCATATTCCGGGATCATATGCGCCACCCGAATAGCGTCCCAGTCGATTGTGTCATTTTTAGGCGATACATCACGCCAAGCACGCCAGGCCAACGCCTCATGGCGCGGGTCTTGCCAGCCGTCATGGGGAGCCTCGCCCAGCCCGCGATGCAGATGCCCAGGCTCGTCGCTCAGGCGCACATCCGCGCGTAGTTTATACATGGAAAGGCGTTGCATTAGACTTTGAGAGAGCGGCGCGGGAGCCTCAAGCAAAACATCATCACCGCTCTTCATCATAAAGAAATCACATATATATTTCCCTTGCGGCGTGAGCAGTGCGGCATATTTTGGCCCCTCATGCAGCTTGCTCACATCACTGCTCACCAGCCCTTGCAAGAAATTCACAGTATCGCTGCCCGATACCCGAATACGGCTATAGTCCATCACGGTTTTCTCCTGGCTTGTTCACGCCTGCCACATAGGCCTATATAACGCAGCAAGCGGCAGAGATAAGGGGCCTAGATGCGCGCACCCATATCAGTGATTATTCCCACATTAAATGCGCAAGAGACACTCCCCGAGATGGCGCAATCATTGATGGAGGGGCTTGAGGCCGGGCTGATTGGCGAGCTGATCATCAGCGATGGAGGCTCCAGCGATGACACGCATGCGATTGCGCAGGCGCTTGGGGCGAAATGGATCACGGGGCCTGCCACGCGCGGGGGGCAATTGCGCAAAGGCTGCGCGGCGGCGCAAGGGCATTGGCTGCTCATCTTACATGCCGATACCCGTCTTGCCCCTGGTTGGAGCGCACATGCGGGCGCGCATATCCGCACGCAAAAAGCAGGATGGGGGCGCTTGCAATTTGATCAAGGCGGGCGCTTTGTTGCGGCTTGGGCGAATTTGCGCGCGCAGCTTTTTGACCTGCCCTATGGTGATCAAGCCCTGCTTTTACCCGCTACGCTCTATCACTCTGTTGGCGGCTATCCTAACCAGCCGCTGATGGAGGATGTGGCCCTGGCCCGCGCGCTCAAAGGGCAGCTAACCAGTGCGGGGTTTACCGCAATCACCTCTGCCCAAAAATACCGCAAGCAGGGCTGGCTGCGGCGCGGAACGCACAACCTGTTGACCCTGGCGCGCTATTTTCTTGGGACCGATCCTGCACGGCTCGCAGAATTTTACCGCCGTTAAGTACGCCGCCAGATCTGCGCCAGCCGTGCCAAAATCCCAGAACGCTTTTCCTCTTGCATTTCACGCGCAGGCGCAGCGGCCATCATATCAATCGAATGCGGGGCGGCTTTGTCGTCCTTAAATTGCAACCGGTAAAGATCCGCATAAATCCCCCCGCGCGCCAGCAGCTCATCGTGAGAGCCCTCATCCACCACAGCGCCGCGATCCATCACGATGATCTTATCAGCACCGCGAATTGTGGACAAACGGTGCGCAATGACGAGGGTCGTGCGCCCTTCTGACAATTTATCGAGCGCCTCTTGCACCACCTTTTCCGATTGCGCATCCAGCGCCGAGGTCGCCTCATCCAGCAGCAAAATCGGTGTATCGCGCAGCAAAGCACGAGCAATCACCACCCTTTGCCGCTGCCCGCCAGACAGGGCCGAGCCGCGCGGGCCCACTTGTGTCTCAAGCCCCTCGGGCATGGCGCGCACGAAATCTGACACATTGGCCGCATCCAGCACCGCGTGCAGCTGCTCGTCGCTCACATCAGTCCGCCCGAGCACGATATTTTCGCGAATTGTATCATCAAAAAGCAGCGCCTCTTGCGTGACAACGGAAAACAGTGCGCGCAGTTGCGGCAAATCCAGCTCACGCGCCTCAAGCCCAGCAATGCGCACAGAGCCCGCGCCAGGATCAACAAGGCGTGTCAGAAGATTGAAAATAGTAGACTTTCCAGCTCCCGAGGCCCCAACAAGTGCCGTTGTTTGCCCCGCCTTGGCGCGCAGACTTAGATCACTTAAAACCGTGGTTTCACCATAAGCGAGATGCACGCTCTCCAGCTCAATATCTGCCCTCGCATCTGGCAAAGTACGCGGCGCGGCTGGGGATGTGATCACAATCGGTGCCTCAAGCAGCTCCTTGACCCGCTCGATCGACGAGGCCGCGACCTGCCACATGCCAGATAATGCCCCCAACCGACGCAGCGGATCGAAAGCAAAGACCATCGCACTGAAAAAAGCCATGAATTGGCCCGTGGTCTTTGTCCCCTCGACAATCTCAGAGCCCGCATAGAACAGCACGGCAACGAACCCAATGCCCGCCATAACATCAATAATGGCCGGGATCACCGCTGCCCCCAAAACCGCTTGCACTTGTGCCCGAATAAACCTGCGCGTGATGTCGCGAAACTTGCCGATCTGATAGGTTTCAAGCGCGTTCAGCTTGACCGGAACAATCCCGTGAAAGACCTCATCGAGTTGAGTAGAAAAACGCGCACCCAGATCGCGGGCCTTGCGGGCTTGCTTGCGCACAAAACGCTGCGCAAATGCGGCAGGCAAGACCAGCAAAGGCGTCCCCACACTCGCCAAGAGCGCCCAGATCGGATCAACAGAGATGGCCACGCCAACCAGCACAACCAATGCGATAGCATCCCGGCCAATCCCGGTAATAAGCGTGCGCCCAACCTCCACAGCTGCGTTTACATCAGATTGCACACGCTGAATAAGCTGACCTGGTGGCTGCTTTTGATGAAAGGCGCCATCTTGCAGCATGATATGTGCAAGCAAATCCAGCCGGATATGGGCAGATGAGCGTTCGGAAATAAGCGCAAGGATGTATTTTTGCATCACACCCGATACCGCGCGTATGCAGAAAAAGCCAAAAACCGCACCGCCAACCCACCAAAGGGCCCCCCGATCCCCCTCGGCAAAGGCGTTGTCGAACATCGGCTCCATCATATAGCTCATCGCGCCCAGCACAGAGCCTTGCAGCCCCAAAAACAGGAAAGCCAGCGCCAAGAGCCAGAGGTGACGCCGCAAGTAACCACGCCAGAGCCAGCGCAAAAGCTCCTTATCGGTATCGGTGGACTGCGTCATAGGAGGCTCTCAGTGACCTAAGTTACTCGGATGGGGTGCCATAGCTCCCGCGGGCTGCGTTTTCAAGCTTATGCCCTGAACGGGTTGACGAGAGAGCATTGACGAGAGAGCATTGACCGGGGCGCGCGAGGCGTTAGTGTCTCGCGGGAAACTCAAGGAGAGATCTGCCCATGCGCGGACGTGAATACCTCGCCATTCCTGGCCCTTCTGTGATGCCAGAGGCTGTGCTGCAAGCCATGCACCGCCCTGCGCCAAATATTTATGAGGGGGCGCTGGTTGAGATGTCAGCCAGCTTAGTGCCGGATCTGCGCCGTGTCGCGCGCACGAATGGCCATGTGGCGATGTATATCGGCAATGGTCATGCCGCCTGGGAGGCTGCCTTGGCCAATGTGATCGCCCCAGATGAGCGGGTTTTGGTGCCTTGCACGGGGCGTTTTGGTCATGGCTGGGCAGATATGGCCGAAGGTCTTGGCGCGGATGTGCAGATCTTGGATTTCGGCAAGCAAAGCCCAATGGGTCTGGGTCGGATTGAAGAGACGCTTACCGCCGATAAAGCGCATCAAATCAAAGCTGTTTTGGCCGTGCATGTGGATACGTCCACCTCAATCCGCAACGATATTGCCGCTCTGCGCTCTGTGATGGATCGCGCCGGGCACCCTGCCCTTTTGATGGTTGATTGCATCGCCTCATTGGGCTGCGATATTTTTGAGATGGATGCTTGGGGCGTTGATGTGATGGTCGCTGCAAGCCAAAAGGGGCTGATGGTGCCGCCCGGTCTGGGCTTTGTGTTTTTCTCGCAAAAAGCCGCTCAAAAGCGCAGCCAAATACCGCGCGTGAGCCGGTATTGGGATTGGGCTCCGCGCGCCAACCCGGAGGAATTTTATCAATATTGGAACGGAACTGCCCCGACGCATCATCTTTACGGTTTGCGCACCGCGCTGGATATGATCATGGCTGAGGGTATGTCGGCGGTTTGGGCGCGCCATGAAACACTTGCCCGCGCCATTTGGACCGCTTGTGAGATCTGGGCGACGGGCGGCGCGTTGCATCTAAACGTTAACGATCGCGCCTATCGCAGCCATGCGGTCACGTCGCTTAAACTCACCCACGGACGGGCCGCCAAGCTGCGCGCCTGGAGCGAAGCCAAGCTTGATCTGACCTTGGGCATCGGTCTTGGCATGGCAGAGCCCGATGGCACGGGTGCACATGATTTCTTCCGTCTGGGGCATATGGGCCATGTGAATGGGCAAATGATCCTTGGGCTTTTGGGAAGCCTAGAGGCAGGTTTTCGCGCGCTTGACGTGCCTATTGGCCCCGGTGCGCTGGAAGCCGCATCACAAGTTATCGCAGAAAGCTAAGAGTGTAGCTTTGCTTGCGGCGCTGTGCGCTCTCGCTCCATACGGGCCTGAGCCCGCAGCGCAAGCCGTGTCATGATGTGATTAACCCATAGGCTAAAAATAATCGCGGTGACAAATCCCCAGTTTACCCAGATGGCAACAAGGATCCATAAGATGTTGACGCCAAACATCACAATGCAGGCTTGGGTATAATTGGGAACAGAGTTCGGGACATCGTTACGCATAGGGACTGCTCGCATTCGCGTTTTCTATGCGTCTCTCCTAACATAGAAGACCTTAAAATAATGCAAACCCTTACAGAGCTTTTTTCAGAGCCGCCTCGAAATGAGCGAGCTCCTGCACGCTGCCGCAGCTTACACGGATACATCTATTTAGCGGTGCAACCCCTGGCATACGAACGAAAATACCTTGTGCGATAAGTTTATCCAGAACCGATTTCGCATAGGCCCCATCCTGACCACAATCAATCGCAACGAAATTGGTCGCCGAGGGCACGGGATTTAGCCCAGCCTCCCGCGCTATTTGCATGATTTTATGCCGAGAGGTTTCGACTTCGCTCAACACTTGGGCAAGCCATTCCTCATCTTCCAGCGCTGCCAAAGCCGCCGCTTGCGCACCGCGCGCCATGCCGAAATGGTTGCGGACCTTGTTAAAGGCCGAGATCAACTCTGCATCGCCAATACCATAACCAACCCGCGCCCCGGCCAGCCCGTAAGCTTTTGAAAAGGTGCGAAAGCGAATGAGACGCGGATCATCCCAAGGCAAATCAGGAGTAGTCCATTCGGGCGCGGTTTCGATATAAGCCTCATCCAGCACCAAAAGCGTTTGAGCTGGAAGCTGCTTTAACGCGGCAACAATGTCCTCCCCGCGCCAATATGTACCCATCGGATTGTCAGGATTTGCAAGATAGACCAGCTTGGCGTCAATATCAGCCGCTTTGGCAAGGAGCGCGTAAATATCCTCGCGATCCTCAGAATCAAAAGGCACTTTATGCAGCACGCCGCCAAAGCCGGCCACATGATAGTTAAAGGTCGGATAGGCCCCGTCAGAGGTCACCACCGCATCGCCTGGCCCCACCCAAAGCCGAACTAGATAGCCCAACAGCCCGTCAATGCCTTCGCCGACAACGATATTTTCTGCGCCGCAACCCAGCTTTGCCGCCAGAGCATGGCGCAGATCATAGTTTTCCGGGTCGCCATACATCCAATGCCCCGCTTGGCTGAGCGCCTCAATCGCTTTGGGGGACGGTCCAAAGACGCTCTCATTGGCTCCAAGCCTTGCAATAAAGGGGGCGCCGCGCTGGCGCTCTTGGGTTTCTGGCCCCACAAAAGGAACGGTTGCAGGCAAGGATTGGGCGAGAGAGGTCAGGCGTGCATGTGTCATGCCGGATTTGGTAGCGCCTCGTTAACTTTTCAGCAAGCACCAGTTACGCATCGGGCCGGGACAAAATAAACAGCGCCGCCCCGCCCATACATGCCGCTTGTATCCCTAAAATAAGCCAGCTGAGTCCAAGAGCAACCGACAGCCCCAACGCCGCGGCCATCATCCCCAGAGCCATAAATTTGGCCCGCCGAGAAATCGCCCCATGATCGCGCCAATCGGCGATCATCGGCCCAAATCGGGGATGCGCATGCAGCCAATCATGCAAACGCGGCGCGCCTTTGGCGAAACAAAACGCGGCCAAAAGCACGAAAGGCGTGGTTGGCAGCACCGGCAGCACGATTCCGATAACCCCGAGAAGCAGTGCCAGCAAACCCAAGGCAGCCCATACGGGGCGAAATTTGGGACTGTTCTGCATGCGCTTTCCGTTCAGTAATAGGGCCTGCACGACATATAGCATTACGCCGCCAACTAAAAAGCACTGAAATCTCAATCCATGATAGAAACATCAGATCGCTGACACAAAAATGTTAACAGTGGGTTAACAAATCTCTATACGCATAAAATGAGCTTTGCTAAGCAAACACCGTATTTAATGAGGATAAAGTTATGGATACCTATAGGTTTCAAGCGCAATTCACCCATTCTGATTCAGCCAATGACGTCATCGTAGGGGGATATGCCTCTGTTGAATTGACGCTGCCTGAGGGCGGGCAGCTTGGGTATTATTACCATGGACATCTCGCCCCCGGCATCGTGATCGACACGGTGGACGAGTTGAACGGCTCTCTGGCGACTTTGCTGACCGATCTTACCCGCTTGCGGGTGCAGTTTGATGGCGACGAGGCGTTTAACGACTTTGACTTTCCTTTAGACAACACCCAGATGATCGTTTGGGATATGGTTTGGGAGCAAGGCGTTTCGACCTATGCTTTCATCTCGGTCCCAACTGGGAACGGTGACTCCTCGGTTCTGGAGTTGGCCATTCCGCTTGCCGGGCCGGTCTTTCCTGAGATCACCTCCGAAGCCGAGGCCCAGGCCGCGTTTTCGACCCTAACTCAGATCAGCACACCGACCGGCGAGCTGGCAGCAAACACGCTGTTTTCCCCCGCCATCTTCGCCAATTTGGTGACCGAGCAAGGCCGCCTCATTGATACGTCAGAGCGGGCAAAAGAAATCATTGGTGAGGACGGGGATGATGATATTTCTGGCCTTGCAGGCCGTGACACGATTGATGGCGGCGCTGGTTATGACACAGCGCGCTATAGCAATGATGAAAGCTATGGCGGCTTAGGCGGGATCACCGTCGATATGGACGCTGGTATGATCGTGGATGGCTTTGGCGATATTGACAGTGTGATTGGTATCGAACGGGTCGTTGGCACGAGCTTCAATGACAGCTTTAGCGAAGGCTCTGATAAGGTGCGCTTTCATGCCGGAGCGGGCGACGACACGGTTTACGGCAGCACGGGCGTGCGGTCGGTCTTTGATGGCGGGGCTGGAACCGATCATCTGAGCTATGAGAATCTCAGCACCCGCGTGATCATAGATGTGGATCGCGGCCTGGTTCGCGGCGGCGTTTCTGGTCGTGACACATTCGAGGATTTCGAAGAGATTACCGGCTCCCAAACCGGCGACTTTATGGTTGTGCGCACCGGCTCTGGCTGGGTGCTTGATGGCCATGATGGCAATGATGTGCTGAAATTCAAAGGCGAGGCCACCGGCACCCTGGAAGGCGGCGAAGGCAATGACAAGCTGGTCGGTCTTGAAGGCAATGATGAGCTGAACGGCGGCGCGGGTGATGACTCGATCTTTGGCAATGGCGGCGATGATACGATCTCAACCGGAACTGGCACCGATTACGCCTATGGCGGGCGCGGCAATGACATGATGGTCGGCGGCGATGAGCGCGATTTCTTGCGCGGCAATCGCGGCGAAGACATGCTGCTTGGTAATGGTGGCAACGACGATCTTGAGGGCGGGGCAGGCAATGATCTGCTCTCAGGCGGTGCGGGCACTGATGTGCTGCAAGGCGGCAATCACGATGATACGCTCATTGGCGGCGCAGATACCGATTACCTCTATGGCGAAGGCGGCAATAACGTATTCGTCTTCCTACAAAGCGATGGCGCGCAGACTGACCATGTGCAAGATTTTGCCGATGGTAGCGATCTGATAGACCTGACCGATTACGCGTTTACAGATGTGTCAGAGCTTGGAATTATTGATTATTTTGGCAAGGCCCGTATTGATTTGGGCAATGATCAGGTCATCCTGCTGCGCGATGTGGCGGCCGCAGATCTAAGCAATGACGACTTCTTCTTCTAATTATTAACCCCTGCGGGTTCAAAATGGGCCCGCAGATTTTGACCAGAGAGAGAGAACTATGGCGACCTACTCTATTGACACCTCCCCGATTGCCGACATTAAAATCGGCGGTTCTATCAGCACTGAGCTTCGAGTTCCCACGGTGCAGCTTGACTCTGCCGCGTTCATCAACGTGATTTCCAGTATTGAGTATATCACCGGCACCGAAGAAGATGACCAGTTTAGAGAAGGCTCTGAACGACTCCACATCTCTGGCCTTGGTGGTAACGATACATTCATTGGCGGAAGCGGAAACTCTCATTTTGATGGGGGCGAAGGCACAGCTGATACAGTAGATTATTCGGATGTGTCCGGGAGCGTACGCATTAATGTTGATCGCGGTGTCGTGCGCGGCAGCGGATCAGGTCGCGATACGTTCGAGAATGTTGAGTTCTTCTACGGCAGTCATGGAAATGATTTCATGGTTGCGCGCGGGGGAACCGGGTGGTTCTTTGCGGGGAATGATGGGAACGATGTCCTAAAATTCAAAAATGACGCCAGTGGCGAAATCTGGGGCGGCGATGGAAATGACAAGCTGGTCGGCGGCTCACAGGCAGATTATTTATCTGGCGGCGCAGGAAATGATCGCATCTTCGGCAACGCCGGTGATGACGTAATCTATACCAATGAGGCGATGTTTACCATTGACCCCATTTTGATCTTAGACCCGAACACCCCCGACGATCCGATCAAAACGATTGATCCAGTCGACGGCCGCGAGCCGATCCAAGCTGCAAACACAACATCTTCTTCGACAAACATAGATTACGCTTATGGTGGCCGAGGCAATGACTTGATCATTGGCGACATGTTCGGGCGGGATTTTCTGCGTGGAAATCGCGGAAATGACACGCTGGAAGGTCATGCCGGAAATGACAACCTAAAGGGCGGCAGCGGGCATGATGACCTGGATGGTGGCATCGGCGATGATATTCTGAAGGGCGGCACTGGCGATGACCGGCTTGAGGGCGGCGCAGGTAACGACACCCTTCATGGCGGAGAAGGCCAAGATATCTTTGTGTTCAACGAAGCGGATGGCGCTCAAGTTGACCGAATCCGAGATTTCGAGGTTGGCGTTGATCAGATTGAAATAAATGGCACCTTTTTCCTCGGAATAAGCGACGTCAACGGCGCCGTGCGCCTTGATTACGGGCATGACCAAACCGTCTACATTTACGGGGTCACCATGGATCAACTGAGCAGCGATGATTTCATTCACAATGATGAACCCTGGAACCCCATTATCATTGATGATACGGCCCTCTGATCCCAGAGCGTTTTAATCTAATCTTGTATCACTCCGTCGCGACCTTTCCCTTTGAATGGGGGCCGAGAGTGGTACAGGGTACTTCGAGTTGAAGTTACAAAGCCTAAAGAAAAAGCGCCGATCTTTCGACCGGCGCTTTTTTAATGTCAAATCGTTGCGCGTTTATTCAGAAACGGCACTATCCACGTCGATGGTCACGCCGGGGCCCATTGTGGAGCTGAGCGCGATTTTCTTCATGTAAGCACCTTTTGCACCCGATGGTTTTGCCTTGGCGACAGCGCTCATGAAGCTGCGGATGTTTTCGACCAGCTTGGCCTCATCAAAAGAGGCTTTGCCCACGCCCGCATGCACAACGCCGGCCTTTTCGACCTTGAACTGCACTTCGCCGCCCTTGGCGTTGCTCACAGCATTTGCCACATCCATGGTCACCGTGCCCACTTTGGGGTTTGGCATCAGGTTGCGCGGGCCAAGAATTTTACCCAAACGACCAACGATTGGCATCATGTCAGGGGTTGCAATGCAGCGGTCAAACTCGATAGTGCCGCCCTGGATGGTTTCCATCAGATCTTCTGCGCCAACGATATCTGCACCGGCCTCTTTGGCCTCATCCGCCTTAGGACCACGGGCAAACACAGCGACACGAACGGTTTTGCCTGTGCCATTTGGCAGGCCAACAACACCGCGCACCATCTGGTCAGCGTGACGTGGATCGACGCCCAGCTGAACCGCGATCTCAACGGTTTCGTCGAATTTCGCAGTCGCATTGGCTTTCACCAAGCTCACCGCTTCTTCGACAGTCACATTCTCTTTGCCAACAAAGGCGGCGCGGGCGGCTTTTGTGCGTTTTCCAAGCTTTGCCATGATTTACCCTTTCACCTCGATACCCATGGAGCGCGCGCTCCCCAGGATGATCTGCATCGCCGCGTCGATATCATTGGCGTTCAGGTCTTTCATTTTCGCCTCAGCGATCTCTTTCACCTGCGCCACAGTCACGGTGCCTGCAACCTCCCGGCTTGGGTTGGTCGCGCCGGATTTCAGCTTGGCCGCTTTTTTCAGGTAGTAAGACGCAGGCGGCGTCTTGATGTCCATCGTAAAGGACTTGTCCTGATAATAGGTGATCACGGTTGGGCAAGGCGCGCCTGGCTCCATATCCTGGGTTTTGGCGTTAAACGCTTTACAGAATTCCATGATATTGATGCCGCGCTGACCCAAAGCGGGACCAACTGGCGGGGACGGATTCGCCTTTCCGGCGGGCACCTGCAATTTCATGGTGCCGACAAGTTTTTTGGCCATGTGCCAAACTCCTGTTCAAACAGCCGCCGGGCGCGCCCTTTGGCCTGATGTTGATGTGGTGCGGCACAAGATTTCGCGAAACCCGCGCCTCCCACTGGGAGCCTTGCCGTTAGAGCAAACCGGCCCGAAAAGCAAGAGCTGAGTAAACTTCTCAATATCGCGGAATTACTTTATCCTTGCGTGAGCAAGCTCATAAGAGATCAAACGCCCATGACCAAGACTTCCCGCGCCCTGATGCCTGATTATCTAAGGCTTTTTGCCCTGTTTGGGATCGTCGTCGTGAACGTGCAATATATGGGCTATTCAGCCTTCAGCGGGTTTCCCCAAGCTGTCGGAGCCACGCTTATCGACAAAGTTACGATCTGGTTGGTCTATGGCTTGGCCCTGCTGAAAAGCTATGGCTTGTTTTCCTTTATGTTTGGTGTGGGCCTCGGGTTTTTGATGAGCTCCGCCGAGCGGCGCGGGCACAATATCGGCCCTCTTTATCGCAATCGCATGATTGGGTTACTCCTGCTTGGGCTTTTGCATGGGTGCCTGTTCTTTCCGGGTGATATCCTGGTCATCTACGCTGTCACCGGCTCGATTGTGTATTTCTTTCGATTCTGGAGCATCAGACGTCTTGTGATCGTTGGGTCCATCCTTGTGACACTGCAAGTGCTTGTGAATACTCCGCTTCTCCTAATTCCCGACGATGGCCTCGAAGATCTGATCGCTCTTGAAGCGCTCACCTTCACCAGTGGCACGTTTTGGGAAGTTGCCGCTTTTAGGAGCATCGGCTTTGCCGTCGTCTTGGGAACTGGGCTGGTGTTTCAGGGTATCAGCGCATTGGGCTGGTTCTGTTTGGGGCTTGCCGCTGTGAAAGCAGGCCTGATTGACCAATCAAACCACCGGTTTTGGAAGAAAGCGCGTCAAATCTGCCTCATCCCGGGCCTTGCGCTTAGTCTCTTGGGGGCCGGGCTCATTCAGTGGACGATCGCACCATCATTGGGGATTGTACTCACACTTGCGAGCGCGCCAATCGCCACCATCGGCTATCTTGGCCTAATCGCGAAACTGGCCCGCAGCCCTGGAAAGCTCATGTCCAAACTGCTGGCGGCGGGCGGCTCTAGCCTAAGCATATATCTGGGCCAGTCCCTTACCCTATCCACCTTATTCACCGGCTATGGGCTTGGCCTGTGGGGCGCGCTAGATCGCTCCCTCGCCGTTGCACTTGCGATCCTGGTAACGCTTGTGTTGATCATTGCCCTATCCGCTTGGCGTAGCTATTTCAAATTGGGCCCCTTCGAATGGGTTTTGCGCTCCATCACCTATGCAGGTCTAAAGCCCGATAGCGCCAAGTAATTTCCCGCCAACACCCATCATGCAAGCAAGGCGCTGATTGCAATTTGCCCCGCGCATGTTTATCTGCCCCGAGGATGGGATCACAGCAGGGCTGAGCAATGAACTGGATTACAAACTACGTCAGACCGCGCATTAACTCGATTTTCTCGAGACGCGAAACGCCAGACAATTTGTGGACCAAATGCGACAATTGCGGCACGATGCTGTTTCACCGTGAGCTCAGCGACAATCTGAACGTCTGCACCAGTTGCAATCACCATATGGGCATCACCCCAAGGGATCGCTTCGAAGATCTCTTTGATGGCGGCATTTACACGGAAATAGAGGTGCCAGAGCCTATCGCGGACCCCTTAAGTTTTCGCGACCAAAAGAAGTACCCGGACCGGATGAAATCGGCGCAAAAGACAACGGGTGAGCAAGATGCGATGCTCGTGGCGGCGGGCGATATGGGCCGCACTCCCATTGTGGCTGCCGCGCAGGATTTCTCGTTTATGGGCGGCTCCATGGGCATGTATGTGGGCAATGCGATTATTGCGGGGGCAGAAGAGGCGGTGAAACTCGGCCGTCCCCTTATCCTATTTTCCGCAGCTGGCGGTGCCCGTATGCAAGAGGGGATCCTGAGCCTGATGCAAATGCCGCGCAGCACGGTTGCCATCCAAATGCTCAAAGAGGCGGGGCTACCTTATATCGTCGTGCTCACCCATCCCACTACGGGCGGCGTGACTGCGAGCTATGCGATGCTGGGGGATGTGCATATCGCCGAGCCAAACGCGCTGATCTGTTTTGCCGGCCCCCGCGTGATTGAGCAGACCATTCGCGAAAAACTGCCCGAAGGCTTTCAGCGCGCTGAATATCTGCTGGATCATGGCATGCTCGACCGCGTAACCCACCGCAAAGATATGAAAGACGAACTCACCACAATCGTGCGTATGCTGATGGGGCTTTCCCCGGCAATCAAAGGCGATTTGCCTTCACCAGACCCCGAGCCCATCGAGGCCGACCTGTGAGCAACTCTTCTGACATCATTCTTGATCGGATGATGGCGCTGCACCCAAAGATTATTGACCTGACACTGGACCGGGTGTGGCGTCTGCTGGGCGCGCTTGGTAATCCGCAAAATGCGCTGCCCCCCGTTATTCATGTGGCGGGCACGAATGGCAAAGGCTCAACGCTAGCAATGATCCGCGCGGGGTTAGAGGCAGCGGGCAAAAGCTGCCACGTCTATACCTCGCCGCATCTAACACGCTTTCACGAACGCATCCGCTTGGCCGGAGAGCTGATCTCAGAACCGCATCTCACCGAGGTGCTTGATGAATGCTACCGCGCCAATAACGGCGCGCCCATCACCTATTTTGAGATCACCACCGTTGCCGCGATTCTCGCCTTTGCGCGAACATCTGCTGATTATACCCTGCTTGAGGTCGGCCTAGGCGGGCGGCTTGATGCAACCAACGTGATCGACACTCCGGCCCTGACAGTGATCACCCCCGTTTCGCTGGATCATCAGCAATTTCTGGGCGAAACCGTTGCGCAAATTGCAGGCGAAAAGGCCGGGATCTTAAAGCGCGGCGTGCCATGCGTGGTCTCACGCCAGTCAGATGAAGCGCTTGACGTGATCGAGACCAAGGCGGAACGGCACGGCGCGCCGCTCTTGGTGCAAAACCAGCATTGGAACGTCAGTGAAGAGCGCGGGCGCCTGATCTATCAAGACGAAACCGGTCTCTTGGACCTACCGCCCCCTGCCCTTTTGGGCGCGCATCAATTCCAAAATGCTGGGGCTGCCTGCGCGGCGCTGCGCCGTTTGGGATATGGCGAAACCGCTTGTGAGGGCGCTGTAACAAAGGTGAGCTGGCCTGCGCGCATGCAACGGCTGCGCTCCGGGCCCTTGCTCGACCTTGCGCCAAATGCGGAATTCTGGCTGGATGGTGGCCATAACCCGGCCTGCGCCGCAACCCTCGCCGAAAGCCTCACCCGCCTACCTAAACGAGATACGCATCTGATTTGCGGCATGATGAACACCAAAGATGTGACTGGCTATATGCGCTTGCTTGCCCCGCATGTAGCTAGTTTGCACGCTGTTTCAATCCCTGGCGAGATGAACACGTTGCCCGCCGAGGCCACGGCCCAAGCCGCCCAGGAGGCTCAGATCACTGCCTTTACCGCCCCGTCAATAACTGAGGCTGTTCATAAGATCACCCAAAGCACCCCTGACGCCCGAATCCTGATTTGTGGATCACTCTATCTCGCCGGAGGGGTGTTAAGAGATCACGCCTAACCCTGCCAAGCTCGCAAAGGACAGAATATGGACTTGAGCGCCCTCAGCCTAAGCCCCACTTGGGCGACACTTATTTTCTGTCTCACCTGCCTGGCGGGCTACCGATACCGCTATACCTGGAAAATCGAAGGCCCCCGCTTGCACTATTGGATATATGGTCTTGTGGCGGCCAGCGGGTTGCTCATCTTGGGATTTATTCCCATTATACCAAACCCTTAACCCAATTCGTCTCCCCCTGCCCGCTCCAGCATTTTGCGCGCGCGCGGACATTGCAACCGCTCTTTGAGAGGTGAGTTCGGATCGATTTCTTTGTGACAGACCAAACATTCATCCCCATCACCAATCGCATTAAGCCCACCGCAACTGCCCTTGATTCGCTTATTCATAAAGATAACGCCCAGCGACATGCCAAGCGTGATCAAAAGAAGCAGGCAAAACGTAAAAATGAACGTAATCATGCGATGGGCCTTTCCAAGTTGCGTTAGGCCGTAAGCTCAGCAAAAGCCGGGCTGACATGGGTAATAAATGCGGGGCGATCCGACGCAGAGCCACGCTCAATAAACTGAACCGCAACCCCGTGTCGCTGCGCGATTTCCAGCCCGTGCTCACGCCCCAGAATATGCATCGCCGTAGACCAAGCATCTGCCATCATTGCATTTTCGGCGATCACGGTCGTTGACGTTGTGGCATGGCTCACAGGGCGCCCGGTTGTTGGGTCAATAAGATGCGAATAACGCGTTCCATCAAATTCGAAATAGTTTCTATAATCCCCAGAGGTCGCAAGACCTTTGTTGCCAAGAGCCACAACACCAGACAAGGCGCGATCCGCAGGGTTCGGCGATTCGATCCCAATTTGCCAAGGCAGCCCATCCGGGTTCTGACCAGCCGTCACAAGATCACCGCCAATCTCGACCATATAATCTTTTAGACCAAAGGACTTAAGAACCTCGGCGATCTGATCCGCCCCATAGCCTTTTCCGATTCCCGCAAGGTAAACCTGCGCATCGTTATGCAGTTTTCCAATCCGTCCATCATCCATTTCCAGCGCATTTGCGTGCCCGCTCGCCTCCAAAGCCTGCGCAATCGCATCACTATTTGGAACAGAGCGCTCACCCCCTGCGCCAAAGCCCCACAGCTCGATCAATCCGCCAATCGTCGTGTCAAACCGGCCTTCGCTCGCGTTATGCACATGCTCAGCCGCTCCCATCACCGCCTTCAGTTCATCAGACATTGCAACTGATTCGCGAACTGCGGCAGAATTAAGTGCTGAAATCTCTGACCCACGATCCCAGTTCGACAATTTTTTTGACACGCTCAGCAAGGCGTGATCAATCGCCGCACTCAGTGTCTCCTGCTCGATCGCCCCCCCCTGATCAACCGCAGCCACATTATAGGTTGTTCCCATTGAAATCCCTTTTATTTCAACGAGTTGAGATCGGTTTTTGCACGCCGCCAATGCGAGCGACATCGCAAGAAAAGCACGGCGGTTGAAACGGATTGAGGCAGTCAAGGTCTATCTCCTTCTGGCGCAGTTGGATCGCATTCTAAACAATCTTTGCTCGGCGCGTAGATGAATTTGCAATTTCTTCAACCTCTTTATGTTCAAAGTCATAAAAAACCCCTAGCGACGAGCAAAGATCAATTGAACTTGTTTGAATGTCCCAATAAAGCCCTTCGGTATACGTTACCATACCGAACTCACACCCGAGACAGAAGGTTTCACACGTGAAGGAAATAGCATTCCGTAAAGGTCTAGATCTGCCGATCTCTGGCGCACCGCGCGCAGATATAGACGAAACGCGCCAAGTCACCTCCGTTGGATTGCTTGGGGCCGATTATCTTGGCCTTAAGCCGCGACTTTCTGTCTCTGAAGGGGACGAAGTTACCCCTGGAACACCAGTGTTTTTTGACAAGGCCAACCCGGATGCGGTTATCGTCTCGCCAATATCTGGGTGCGTGCGGGCAATAAACCGCGGTAAAAAGCGCAGGTTGATAAGTGTGGTGATTGATGCACAAGATGTCGCGCTCCAACCGCCAGATTTCTCCCAAATTGGCGATCCCACCACCCGCGACGGTTTGGTCGAACGCCTTTGTGCCGCAGGGCTATGGACCTCGTTCAGAACGCGTCCCTATTCGAAGGTACCCGCCCCGTCAGACGTCCCGCATGCTTTATTTATAACCGCTCTTGATACGGAACCCCTTTCAGCTGATCCGCGTATAGCCATTCAACAAGAACCAGATGCTTTTGCGGCAGGGGTGAAAACGGTCGCGGCGCTGACCGAAGGACCGACATATCTGTGCCAAGCACCAGGGGAGCCGCTCCCAGGCAACGACGAAGCAGGCGTGGAAACAATAGCCTTCAAAGGCCCACACCCGGCAGGTCTTGCGGGAACCCATATGCATTATCTGAATCCACCAGATGCGGCGCGTTCTGTTTGGGCGATTTCCTACCAGGATATTCTTGTTATTGGCCGGCTGATGCTCACCGGCACATACGATCCTAGCTGCATTATCTCGCTCAGCGGGCCGGCCTGCCAAGATCCACGTCTTGTACGAACGATTGCTGGGGCGTCTTTACATGAAATTTGCAGGGGTGATCTGCCAGACTATCCGGTACGCATGATCTCTGGCTCAGTGTTGAGCGGGCGCGCCGGGCATAATGAGGATGCCTATCTCGGTCGCTATTCCCGCCAAATCACGCTGATAGAAGAAGATAAAAAGCAGATCCCGATGGGCTGGATACGACCGATGTTCGCAAAATTCGCAGTGCAGCCGGTTTTGGGCTCTGCTTTCTCAAATAAAACCTATCCCCTAAGTTCCAATCTAAATGGCGGCAGGCGCGCTATGGTTCCGCTCGGCACTTTCGAAGAGCTCATGCCACAAGATTTCCTGCCTACACAATTGTTGAGATCTTTGCTGGTTATGGACACCGACCAAGCGCAGCTGCTTGGCGCCTTGGAGCTGGATGAAGAGGATTTAGGCCTAGTCGGCTTTGCCTGCCCAGCCAAATATGAATATGGTCAAGCGCTACGCGATTGCCTGACAAAAATCGAGAAAGAAGGATAAACCATGGGCCTTCGTAACTTCTTCGATAAAATCGAGCCGCATTTTACCAAGGGTGGAAAATGGGAACGCTATTTCCCCATCTATGAAATGGTGGAAAGCTTTATATACACCCCCAAAACGGTAACAACGGCGGCGCCACATGCGCGCTCCTATGTCGATATGAAGCGCATCATGACCTATGTTGTGCTAGCGACGATCCCTTGCATTTTGATGGCACTCTATAATACAGGGTATCAAACCAATATCGCCATCGCCCAAACGGGGGCATCTGGGTGGCGCGCAGCCGTGATTGGCGCTTTGGGAATTGGGTTCAACCCTGAAAATCCCATCGCAAATATTCTGCATGGTCTACTTTATTTTCTGCCCATCTACATTACGACCTTGGTCGCGGGGGGCGTTTTTGAGGTGATCTTTGCAACCGTTCGGCGCCACGAGGTGAATGAAGGTTTCCTTGTATCTTCAATGCTCTATGCGCTTATCTTGCCAGCATCCACACCACTTTGGCAGGTCGCTCTGGGCATCATCTTCGGCGTGGTCATCGGCAAAGAAGTATTCGGGGGGACAGGGAAAAACTTCCTTAACCCAGCATTAACCGGGCGCGCATTTCTATATTTCGCATATCCTGCACAGCTTTCAGGCGATAGTGTTTGGATCCCCGTTGACGGCTTTACCGGAGCAACCGCTCTTGCGGTTACCGCGGCCGACGGAGTTCAAGAATTGGCCGCACGCGGGATTACTTGGTGGGATAGCTTTTTAGGGTTTATCCCCGGATCCTTGGGCGAAACCTCAGCCCTAGCGGCATTCCTTGGGCTGATCTTCTTGCTTATCACCAAAATTGCAAATTACCGAATGGTGCTCGGGTGCTTAGGCGGGATGATCGGATTCTCTCTACTTTTGAACTGGATCGGATCAGATACAAACCCAATGTTCGCAATGCCCTGGTATTGGCACCTTGTGCTTGGAGGCTATGCATTTGGGCTTGTATTCATGGTCACCGAGCCGGTTTCAGGAGCCCACACAAATCTCGGCAGATACATTTATGGCGCATTAATCGGGTTCATGGTGGTAATGATCCGGGTCATCAACCCGGCCTTTCCCGAAGGGATGATGCTCGCGATCCTCTTTGGAAACGTCTTCGCCCCCCTCATTGATCACTTTGTAGTCCAGGCGAATATTAAGCGGAGGGCAAAACGACATGTCTAATACCACACCGCCTAAGGATAGCGGTCCTCTATCACGGTTTTGGGCTCTACCTGCAGACTCCATCCCAAAAACGATATTTACCGCTGTCGCTGTGTGCTTGGTTGCCTCGATGATCGTTTCCTCAGCAGCAGTCGCGCTAAGACCCGCGCAGGCTGTGAATGCACTAAAGGATAAGCAAATCAATATCCTACAAGTCGCTGGCATCTATGATCCCGAAATCGACGTCAGGGACGCGTTTTCGGTATTTGAGCCGCGCGTGCTCGAGCTCTCAACAGGTCAGTTCACCGATAAGTTTAACGAAACAGGTTTTGATGACAGAGCTGCAGCGGAGGACCCTTCAACCTCAATCGCTCTAGAAAATGATCCTGCAGGCATCGGCCGAAAAGCACTTTATGCCACAATCTATCTGTTGCGAGATGATGCAGGACAAATAGATAAGGTCATTCTGCCGATCCACGGCTATGGTCTGTGGTCAACACTTTACGGTTACATTGCCCTTGAAGAAAATGGCAATGACATCTTCGGCCTGCAGTTTTACGAACACGCCGAAACACCTGGGCTCGGCGCCGAGGTGGATAACCCGAGGTGGCGCGCACTTTGGAACGGCGCAAGGCTACATGATGAAACCGGAGCTTTGCAAATTACAGTCGCAAAGTCGGCCCCAGCAGCCGGGGCGGATTACCATATCGACGCACTTGCCGGGGCGACTTTGACATCTGTCGGCGTTGATAATTTGATAAAGTTTTGGATGGGTGAAGCAGGATTTGCTCCCTTTTTAAAGAACCTGCAAGCGGGAGATTTATGATGCCTCACAAGCGCCGAGAAATGTTGACCGATCCCCTGGTCGATAATAACCCGATCACTCTTCAGGTTTTGGGCATATGTTCCGCACTTGCAGTTACCTCATCTTTGCAAGTTGCGTTCGTCATGACCCTCGCCGTGACCTTGGTCACTGGGTTTTCTTCCATGTTCATCTCTCTCATTCGAAACCATATCCCCAGCTCAATTCGCATCATTGTCCAAATGGTAATTATTGCATCACTCGTGATCCTTGTAGATCAAATCTTGAAAGCTTATGCGTTTGAAATCTCAAAAACGCTTTCAGTTTTCGTCGGGCTCATCATCACAAACTGTATCGTGATGGGCCGCGCTGAAGCATTTGCTATGAAAAATCCACCTATTGACAGCTTCATCGACGGTGTTGGTAACGGACTTGGCTATGGGGTTATTTTGATGCTTGTGGGCTTTATTCGCGAGCTATTTGGGTCGGGAAGCTTGTTTGGGATAACAGTACTCGAAACGGTTAACAACGGCGGGTGGTATGTCCCAAATGGAATGCTCTTACTTCCGCCATCCGCATTTTTCATCATCGGCCTTATCATTTGGGCTTTCCGCACATGGAAACCAACCCAAGTTGAAGAGCGCGAATACAAAATTCAAACGGTTGAGGCACATTAAATGGAAGCCTATTTAGCGCTAGCAGTTAAAGCGATCTTTGTCGAAAACTTAGCCTTGTCCTTTTTTTTAGGGATGTGCACGTTTATCGCCGTTTCCAAAAAAATTTCTACGGCAATCGGCTTGGGTGTCTCTGTGATGGTTGTTCAATCTATCACTGTGCCAGCCAACAACCTCATCTTGACCTACTTGCTCGCACCTGGCGCGCTCGCATGGGCAGGCTTCTCCGATGTTGACCTAACTTTCTTGGGGCTCATCTCATATATCGGGGTCATTGCCGCGCTTGTACAAATCTTAGAGATGGTCTTGGATAAGTATTTCCCGCCCCTTTACAACGCCCTAGGTGTTTTCCTACCCCTCATCACCGTAAACTGCGCGATACTTGGCGGATCTCTCTTTATGGTCGAGCGGGCATATGACTTTGGCGAGAGCCTAACCTATGGTATTTCTTCAGGGTTCGGCTGGGCATTGGCAATAACTGCGATGGCCGGCGTGCGAGAAAAACTAAAATACTCGGACATCCCAGATGGGCTTCAAGGTCTCGGTATTACCTTCATATCCGCCGGCTTAATGGCGATGGCGTTTATGTCTTTTTCCGGCGTGAAACTGTAATCGGAGGCACATATGGAAACCTTTGCTCTAGGCGTTCTGCTATTTACACTGATCGTCATTTCCCTTGTCACCATAATTATTGCGGCGCGGTCCAAATTGGTTTCAAGTGGGAATGTAAGCATTACGATCAATGGCGAAAAAACCGTCTCGGTTCCTGCCGGTGGGAAATTGCTGCAAACCCTTGCCGAACAAAAGCTTTTCGTCCCTTCCGCTTGCGGTGGTGGAGGAACATGTGCCCAATGCCGTGTTCGCGTGCATTCGGGTGGCGGGTCAATTCTCCCAACCGAAGAGAGCCACATAACGAAACGAGAGGCGCAGTGCGGAGACCGGCTATCCTGCCAAGTCGCAGTCAAGCAAGATATGGAAATAGAAGTTCCCGAAGAAGTATTTGGTGTCAAGAAATGGGAATGCACGGTCCAATCCAACGAGAATGTTGCGACATTTATCAAAAACCTAGTTCTAAAGCTCCCCGAAGGCGAAGACGTAAACTTTCGCGCCGGTGGTTACATTCAAATTGAAGCTCCAGCACATAGCCTTGCATATACTGAGTTCCATATCCAGGAAGAGTATAGAGAAGATTGGGATAAATTTAACCTCTGGCAGTATAAATCGAGTGTAGCAGAGCCAATTGAACGGGCATATTCAATGGCGAATTATCCCGAAGAAAAAGGGCTTATTATGCTCAATGTGCGTGTTGCCTCACCACCTCCAGGGTCAGATGTGCCACCCGGCCAAATGTCTTCATATATTTTCAACCTGAAACCTGGCGATAAGGTCACGATATCAGGGCCATTTGGCGAATTCTTTGCGCGTGAAACGCAAAAAGAAATGGTGTTCATTGGAGGCGGGGCAGGCATGGCCCCAATGCGCAGCCATATCTTTGATCAATTGAAAAGGCTAAAAAATCGCGATCGCAAAATCAGCTTCTGGTATGGTGCCCGCTCAAGAAAAGAAATGTTCTTTGTAGAAGATTTCGACAGCTTGGCAGAAGAATTTCCAAACTTCACCTGGCATGTCGCACTTTCCGATGCATTGCCAGAAGATAATTGGGAGGGATACACCGGATTCATCCATAATGTTCTCTATGAAGAGTATTTGAAGACCCACCCTGCACCGGAAGATTGCGAATTCTACATGTGCGGCCCTCCAATTATGAACGCATCATGCATCACAATGCTAGAGAACCTTGGAGTTGATCGGGAAGATATTATGCTTGATGATTTTGGCGGTTAGGAAAAGGTAAACAGTAAGCTACTCTGCAATGGCTGAACAGTTTGGCGGGAGCGGAAACAATATTGCACATCTGCTCGCTCTAGTCTCAGGACCCATTGATTTCCGGCTTTTTCTCTGAATAACGGCTTGAAAACAGGAGGAGCTATGGTCGAATTTGGTGTTCAGGGATTTTGAATGTTGGCGGTGTCTCTGGTTGGATTTTGTTGTGAGACGAGAACACCAACCACGCAAAGAAGCGCTACCATGTCAAAGGATACCATTGTTGGATTTTCGGGTCGAGACAGCCTGAGCGACCCTTTGAATGACCTGCTGAAGAAGGGAGCGACCGCTCTTTGTTGGCCACCGCTATTGAGGCAGAAGTTTATCGCAAGGAAGAGCTGGAAGTCGTGTTTGTGCACGCGCCCGCAATATTCCGTACCGCAATCGGTCATGATCCGCGGCACGGGCAGGTCGTGTTCCTCATGGAACGGCAGCACGCGGTCATTGAGTAAGTCAGCCGCCGTGATCGGCGTTTTGGTCGTGTAGAGTTTGGCGTGGGCGGCCTTAAAATTGGTGTCGACACAGGTCTGCTGGTAAACTCGGCCACCCTGGGCTCCGCGAGACTATCAGATATTTTGTGCCCTGGCGTGTTCGATCCCCGCATTGAGAAGCGCTCTTCGTGCCCTGCCATGTTGCCCGCGAGCATCGTCATCATATAGGTGAGCCCGTCGATGCGCAGATCGACCTTGTCAAAACGCTGGTTCATCTCGGCGCGCATGTCTTACAAGAGACGGATAGTTATTTTCTCTGTTTCAGTTATAGGCAAATCCCTCAGTGACAATATGGACATTACGCTCAGTTCTGTAAATAAGTGTTTGATGACGTGGTTTTTAGCGATGTGGACGCAGCATGAGTAAACCTTCTGACAACCCGGCGGATCCGTTCAAAAAGGCGCTGGCTGAGGCCTCTAAGGTTCTGGCCAATGACTCGGAGTTGACGGTGAATTTCTCTGTCGATCCTCCGGGCATGTCCGGGGATACCATGCGATTGCCGCAGGTCTCGCGTCGCATGACCCGCGATGAGGTGCTGCTGGCGCGCGGCACGGCGGATGCTTTGGCGCTTAATCGCCGTTATCACAATGGGGCCACCCATCGACGCTATGAACCCCAAGGTGATATGGCCCGCGATCTTTACGAGGCGATGGAAACCGCCCGCTGCGAGGCGGTCGGGGCGCGTGATATGCCGGGCACCGCTGGAAATATTGATGCAAAGATCAAGCACGAGGCACTGCGGCGGGGCTATGATCAGGTCAGAGAGCCCGCCGAGGCCCCACTTTCTGTTGCGGCCGGCTATCTCATCCGTCATCTGGCGACGGGTCGTGATCTGCCTGCTGGGGCAAAGAATGTGATGGAGCTTTGGCAGCCCTATATTGAACAGCAGGCGGGCGGCACGCTTGAAAACTTGACCGATATCCTCGAAGATCAAGCCGCTTTTGCCAAGTTCGCGCGCCAGATCATCACTGATTTGGGTTATGGCGATCAGCTTGGCGATGATCCCGACCGGCTTGATGAGGACGAGGATGAGGGTGCCCAAGAAGAGGGCGAGGAGGCCGAAGATCAAGACAGCTCTGGTCAGGATGATGAGGGCGAGGAGGAGGCCGAAGGCACGCCCGAGCAGACCCAAGAGCAGCAAGATGATGCCGCCCAAGCTCAGGTTTCCATGGATGATATGGCCGACCAAGAGCTTGGCGATGAGGCCGAGCTGCCCGATGGCGAGGCCCCGCTAGAGCCCCCTGCCCCGCAGCCCATTTCCGAGGCAGATCCTGATTATCAGGTCTATTCGGTCGAGAATGACGAAGAGGTCATGGCCGAAGAGCTTGCCGAACCCGTCGAGCTAGAGCGCCTGCGGGCCTATTTGGATCAACAGCTAGAGCCTTTGAAAGGTGCGGTTTCGCGGCTGGCCAATAAGCTGCAACGCCGCCTGCAAGCACAGCAGAACCGCTCTTGGGAGTTTGACCTGGAAGAGGGCATGCTGGATGCGGGCCGATTGGCGCGGGTTGTGGCCAATCCGACCACGCCGCTGAGCTTTAAGATCGAGAAAGATACCGAGTTTCGGGATACCGTGGTGACGTTGCTGCTCGACAATTCCGGCTCGATGCGCGGGCGACCCATTTCCATTGCTGCGATTTGTGCCGATGTTCTAGCCCGCACGCTGGAACGCTGCAATGTCAAGGTCGAGATCTTAGGCTTTACCACCCGTGCTTGGAAAGGCGGGCAGGCGCGTGAGGCATGGCTGAATGACGGTCGCCCCCAACAACCTGGGCGCCTGAATGATCTGCGCCATATTATCTATAAAGGGGCCGATGCCCCCTGGCGGCGCGCGCGGCCCAATTTGGGTCTAATGATGAAAGAGGGGCTGCTGAAAGAAAATATCGACGGCGAGGCACTGGAATGGGCCCATAAGCGCATGATGATGCGGCCCGAGGCGCGCAAAATCTTGATGGTGATCTCAGATGGCGCGCCGGTTGATGATAGCACGCTCTCGGTGAACCCGGCCAATTACCTGGAGAAACACCTGCGTGATGTGATTGCGATGGTGGAGAAAAAGCGCTTTGTGGAGCTGCTTGCCATCGGGATCGGCCATGATGTAACGCGCTATTATGACCGCGCGGTCACGATCACCGATGTGGAGCAGCTGGCGGGAGCCATGACCGAGCAGCTCGCCGCACTCTTTGACAGCGATCCACGCGCAAGGGCACGGGTGATGGGAATGAAAAGGGCGAGCTAAAGCTTACTCAGCTGCGGATAAAGGGCGTAGGGTCGGATCGCGCAGGGGTTTTGCGCTGTGGGCGCGGGCCTCTACGCGGGCGAGGCGGGCAAGCCCGTCCATATCGCGCACCTGAATTTCACCGCGCTTAATCCAAACAAGCCCGGCATCGGCAAACCCCGAGAGGCGGCGCGAAATTACCGCCCGTCCTGTGGCCGCTTCGGTGGCAAGAGCCGCATGGGTGGCGCGCACAAAGCCATCATCATCCATTTGGCGCAGCAGCACCCGCGCAAGCCGCGTATCAAAATCTACAAGCGCGACATCTTCAATCAGCGCCTCATATTCGGTTAAGCGATCTGACACAGCGCCAAACAGTTCGTCCCGAAACTTGGCATCGCGCGAAATCCGACGCCAATATTCTGATTTGGACAAGACCTCTCCCCAAATATCGCTTTCGGCATAGCCTTCGCCGCAATAAGCTGTGCCAGAATTCAAACATGTAAAGCTTTGCAGGCAAATCTCGCCAGGACCAACGCGGTAGAGCACCACTTCGCGCCCATTCTCCGCGCCCATCACCACCTTGAGCTGCCCCGAATGGATGCGCATGAACCCAGAACAGGTATCCCCGGCTGTGAACAGCTGATCCCCGGCACGGGCCAGAAGTTTGCTTCGCTCTTTTCCCCAATTGAAACGCATGACCTGCATATCCCTTTTCTTCGATCACGGTTTCTTTACCTTAAAAATCACCGATCGGTCCAGCTTGGTGACTTGGTCACCGCTGCCTGCGTCAAAGAGCGATAGACCAGGGGGGCGAGCAAGAATCGGGTTCGCGCCACACTAATCAAAATAGGGAAAACCCCATGAAAAACATCCTTCTATCCGCCGCAATCGCAGCAACACTTGTCGCCAGCACACCTGTTTATGCGGACGGCCATGGTAAAGATCACTTGTATATTTCGGTCTCCTCCGAAGACATTAACCAGGTCGGAATGATGATGACCATCGCGGGCGCCGCAATCAAGACCGGTCGCAGCTCTTCAATCGTGCTGGGCGCGGATGGATTCCGCAATGCTCTGAAAGACGGGCCACAAGAGCGCTTTGCGGGACGCGAGGGCTTTCCTGGCAAGAACAAAATGCCGCGCGAATTGCTGGCTGACTATATCGCTGCCGGCGGCGAAGTTCTGGTCTGTGGTCAATGCTTGCTCATCTATGGCGTTACCGAAGCTGATTTGATCGACGGTGTGAAGCTTGTGAACGGCAAACAGGTTGTCGAGGCGATTTTCGCTGAGGGCAATGTGCGCACCCTAGGCTTCTAGAGTGAAAACAGATCAAGTTAACTCAAGCGCGCCGGTATTTGCGCTTGAGCCTAGTCCCCTGCTTCGCGCGTTCTGACGAACAAAACAGGGGACTAGGCTTTTGTTTATCCATCAACTTTCCTCGCAAATTTCATTGCAATTTGCTTGGGTCGATGGACTAGCGAGAGGCAGCGAAGGCTGGCTCAGCATGATCGTTTTCTACTCTAATGCGCAAAGAACGACCCCTATCTCAGCATTGGGGCCGTTCTATTTTTCAAGTTGCAAAACTCTTTCTGCGGCACTTGGGTACATCACGCCCGCCCATGACTCGTGTATTCGAAGGGGCTGGATTTCCTCACTGAAGACCTGTCTTTAACCGGAGCCATTGGCTTTCGGAGGCATTTAGGGAAGATTAATCTTTTTTGGTGCGGTCGAGAGGACTCGAACCTCCACGGGTGTTACCCCACAGCGACCTCAACGCTGCGCGTCTACCAATTCCGCCACGACCGCACGATACATGTCTAGTAGACGGGATGGTCATTAGACCGCGCAGACTGGCTTGAAAAGGGGTAAAGTGCTTTCGGGGTGAAAATTTCTCGCTTTCATTGCGGGCGCGGCGCTCTGCTGTTCAAAATCAGCGGCGTAAAAGCCCAGATCACGACAACAGCGATAATGACATAGCCGATTTCCGGTGTTTCGGGGATCAAGCTGCGGGCGCTCGTGCGACCCGGTAGAAAGTTCAAGGCCCCTGCCAGCGCAAGCCCGCGCACATAGACATTTTCCATCACGGTTTTATGGAGGACGACATCTTTTCGAAAAATCGCGCGCATCGCAACCCAAAGACCATAAAGCCCGTAAATAGACAAAAGGTGGATCGGGCCAAAGCCGATAGGCGAGAACACGCTCGGGATCGCAAATGAGATCAGCGCGGCAAAGCCCATAGACGTAACCCAAATATAGCCCAGCACTTTATGCACCCGATCACGGCGTTTGCGCCAAAGGGCAAAGGGGCCAACCACCAGGGCGATCAGAGCAGAAACAATATGCAATTGGATAACAAAGCCAGCTTCGATAACAGGGGCAAATGACACGGCGGTTCCTTTCTTTGTTTTTTGCAATGCGGGGTTTGTTCTGGCAGAAACACCGCCATATAGCTTGCAAAGCAACGGCCCATTCGCGAACGGAGGCAGTCAAACGTGAACAAAACCGCTGTGCAATTGGCGCTTCGTGAATGGAAGGCAGAGTTTTCACGCCCAGCGACTTGGATCGTGTTGGTGGCAGTGGGGCTCATCCTGTCCGTGGTCGGGGCCTTTGATACAGATCAGGTGCTGCGCCCTGTGCCGCGCGCGCTCTACTGGGTTGGGGTGGTGAGTGCGACCTATGCCTTGGGCAGTTTCTTGTCGCTCACGATCCGGCACGCTTTGGACAATCAGCCTCGGCCGCTGCGTCTGGCTGCAATGGCGCTGGCCTCGGGATGTGTGTTGACGCTTTGTATCTTGGGGATCAATACGGCGCTCTTTGGCTGGTTCTTCCGTTCCTCTGCCGAGCTTTACAGCTTTGTCGCAACGGTGTTTGGGGTGGTGTTAATTGTTGTCATCGTGTTTGACTGGGTGCTTACGCAAGCAGAGCAAAATCAAACCGAGCAGAGCTTGCCGCCGGAGCCAAAGAGTCCAGCGATTTTGACACGCCTTCCTTTGGATAAACGCGGACAGCTCATTTCGCTCACGGCGCTTGATCATTATGTCGAGGTCACAACAGATAAGGGCACTGAGTTGGTGCTGATGCGTCTGGGCGATGCGGTGGGTGAGACGCCGCCCATTGTGGGGGTGCAGATCCACCGCTCGCATTGGGTGGCTCTGGATCAGATTACGAAAGTAGAAAAGCAAAGCAATAAGACGACACTGATCACCTCAGATAAGCGCGAATTGCCCATCAGTCGCAGCGGTTTGCCACGTCTCAAAGAGCATGGGGTATTGCCGTCATGAATATCGAGTGGATCACCTCACCCGGCCTTGTCTCCTATCCAGAAGCCTTGGCGAAGATGGAGGCACGCGTTGCCGCAATTCATGCCGGAGAGGCACCCGAGGCGATTTGGCTGCTGGAACATCCCGCCCTTTATACGGCGGGCACGTCGGCAAACCCGAAAGATTTGACCGATCCAAACCGATTTGAGGTGTTTAACGCAGGACGCGGCGGGCAATATACCTATCATGGCCCCGGCCAGCGTGTGATCTATGTGATGCTCGACCTTGCGCAGCGCGGGCGGGATATTCGCGCTTTCGTTGCTCAGCTTGAGGCTTGGGTGATTGCAACCTTATCGACGTTTAATGTCACCGGTGAAATCAGACCCGGCCGCGTGGGGGTTTGGGTCCAACGTCCCGAAAAACCGCCCCAAGCCGATGGTTCGCCCGCTGAGGATAAAATTGCCGCGATTGGCATTCGGCTGCGCAAATGGGTCAGCTTTCACGGCATCTCCATCAATGTCGAACCCGACCTGGAGCATTTTTCCGGCATTGTGCCCTGCGGCATCGCGCAGCATGGGGTGACCAGCCTTGTGGATTTGGGCCTACCTGTCACGATGGATGATCTGGATGTAGCGCTGCGGCACGAATTTGATCGTTTCTTCAGCTAAAGGTGGCTTTCCCATTACGGGTTAAGCTGCGCCCCTTTGGGCAGGCCTGCGCCGCGTTGGAATTCTGCCATATCTTGCGCCGCCTTTCCCGCGCGCTGTGCCCGCAAGATCCGCACCGCGCCGGTGCCGCAAGCGATCAGCAATTCATCATCAAGAAGAGTACCCGGAGCGCCCTGCCCTTCCTCCACGCGGCTGGCGAGAAATTTAATGCGCTGGCCCTCATACTCGCTCCACGCGCCCGGAAACGGAGAAAGGCCTCGGATTAAGCGGTCAATCTCATTCGCGGGCCGTGTCCAATCAATGCGCGCCTCGGCCTTGTCGATCTTTTGCGCATAGGTCACACCGGCCTCGGGCTGAGGCTCTGGGTGCAGGCTATCGAATTGAGACAAAGCCTGCACAATCGCCCCGGCCCCCATATCGCTTAGACGGTCATGCAGCTGCCCGGTGGTTTCCTCTGGGCCAATCGCCGTCTCTTTACGCAAAAGCACAGGCCCCGTATCAAGCCCGGCCTCCATCTGCATAATGCACACACCTGTTTCAGTATCCCCGGCCATGATCGCACGGTGGATCGGCGCCGCCCCGCGCCAACGCGGCAAGAGCGAGGCATGAATATTCAAGCAGCCATGTATGGGCGCATCCAGCACCGCTTGCGGCAGGATTAACCCATAGGCCACAACCACTGCCGCATCGGCCCCAAGGGCAGCAAATTCCGCCTGTGCTTCAGCACTTTTCAGCGAAAGCGGATGGCGCACCATAAGCCCGAGCGCCTCAGCCCGCGCCTGCACCGGGCTTGGCCGTTCCTTCTTCCCCCGCCCCGCAGGCCGCGGCGGTTGGCTATAAACGCACAGCACCTGATGACCCGCCTGAACCAAAGCCTCCAAAACCGGCACCGAAAACTCCGGCGTGCCCATAAAGATCAATTTCATCTAGTTTTGCGCCTTCTTCGCCTTGCGCAGCAGCATATCGCGTTTGACCTTGCTGAGATTGTCAAAATACATGCGCCCCGCCAAATGGTCGATTTGATGCTGGACCGAAGTGGCCTCAAGATCCTCAAAATCACGCCGCGTGATCATCCCATCCTGGTTCAGATAGCGCACCGCAACCTTGCGCGGACGTTTGATCTTGGCCGACACGCCGGGCAGGCAAGGAGAAGCCTCCTCATGAGCGCGCAGCTCGGATGAGGCGTCGATGATTTCTGGATTGGCGAGCAAGATCCGGCGCGAGCGATCTTTCGTGACATCCACCACCGCCAGACGCAGCATCACGCCAATCTGCGGCGCAGCAAGGCCCACCCCCGGCATATCATCCATCGTCTCAACCATATCGGCCCAAATGGCGCGGACCTCATCGGTGATCTCATCCACCGGGCGAGCTTTTCCTCGCAACCGTTTGTCAGGCCATTGCAAAATTGAACGCACCGCCATGGGCTATCTACCCTCTCTTGCGCGCTCTTTCTTGAGCTTAACCATTTTGCGCGTGATCATCTGCCGCTTAAGCGGTTTGAGATGATCAATAAACAGCTTGCCATTCAGATGATCAATCTCATGCTGCACGCAAGTGGCCCAAAGCCCGTCAAATGTCTCGCGTTGCGCTATGCCATCAAGGTCCATCCATGCTACCTCAACCACCTTAGGGCGCGTGACATCGGCATATTGATCAGGGATCGACAGGCAGCCCTCTTCATAAACATTCAGCTCATCGCTAGCGGCAATCACCTCAGGGTTCAGCATCACCAGCGGGCGCGCCTCTTCCTCGTCGGATTTGTTGCAATCCATCGCAATGATCCGCTGCATCACCCCGATCTGAGGCCCAGCCAGCCCAATGCCAGGGGCCGCATACATGGTTTCGAGCATATCTGCCCCAAGCGCGCGCAACTCATCCGAGCTGTCTGCGATCTCAGAACAGACCTGTTTCAAACGAGGATCGGGATGCAAAAGAATAGATCGTTTCATGGGCGCCTCTGTAGTCGAGCGCAATGGCGCTTGCAACGCCAGCGCGCTGAGATAGTGTAGCGCGAGCGACATAAAGAGGTTTCACATGACCAGCGATCCCCGTTTTGACACCCTAATCGACCGCCGCGGCACCCATTGCGTGAAATGGGATATGATGGAAAGCCTTTACGGCGTGCCAGCCCAGGATGGATTGGCGATGTGGGTAGCCGATATGGATTTTCGCCCGCCCCAATGCGTGCTGGACGCCCTGCAAGCCCAGATCGATCACGGCATTACCGGCTATTTTGGCGATGATACCGATTACCACGCCGCTATTAAGTGGTGGATGAAAGAGCGCCATGGTTGGAGCGTTGAGGCCGATCACATTTTCACGACGCATGGCCTGGTGAACGGGACCGCGCTCTGCGTGGATGCTTTTACAAATCCAGGTGATCCGGTGGTGCTGTTCACTCCGGTTTATCACGCCTTTGCCAAGGTACTGAAGGCCTCTGGACGTCCCATTGTGGAATGCGAAATGACGCTGGAGAATGACCGCTATACGCTAGACTTTGAAGCCTATGAGGCACAGATGAGCGGGGCCGAAAAGATGCTGATTTTCTGCTCACCGCATAATCCGGGCGGTCGGGTCTGGAGCCGCGCCGAGCTCGAAGCGGTGGCAGATTTTGCCAAGCGCCACGATCTGATCCTGGTATCGGATGAGATCCACCATGACCTTGTGATGCCAGGTCATGTGCACATCCCCATGAGCGCCATCAAGGGGATCGAGGATCGGCTCGTGATGATGACAGCCACGACGAAAACATTTAACATCGCTGGCGGGCATACCGGCAATGTGATCATTGCAGATGATGCCCTGCGGGCCAAGTTCAGCGCGCGCCTGGCGGCGCTCGGGATGTCGCCCAATAGCTTTGGCCTCTTCATGGCAACAGCGGCTTATAGCCCTGAGGGGGCTGAATGGGTGGATGCGCTCTGCACCTATCTTGATGGCAATCGCAAGATCTTTGACGAGGCCGTGAACGCAATCCCTGGCCTCAGCTCCATGGCGCTTGAGGCAACCTACCTTTCTTGGGTAGATTTTTCGGGCACCGGCATGATGCGCGAAGAGTTTACGCGTCGCGTGCAGCAAGAGGCAAAAATCGCTGCCAATCACGGCCCCACCTTTGGAAAAGGTGGGGAGACCTTCCTACGTTTCAACATAGCCACCCCCCGCTCTCGCGTGTACAAAGCCGTAGGCCGCCTTGCGGCGGCCTTTTCAGATCTTCAATAAGCAGGCAGGGCGCTTGAGGGCTTCGCCCTCAAGCGCCTATCTCTCTAGCGCGCGCCCAAGGGCGCGCGCGTGATCTCATGAAATCGCCCAGCCGGCCCTTCCCCCAATAGGCTTAAACTGTCCAAAATCATCGGCTCATCGCATAGCGGCCGCAAGGCCGCCTCGACAGAGGCGCGCGCGCCTTCTCCCACCTGACCCGTTAGGGTCAGGTGAAATTGGTACTCTTCCATCACATCCGGGTAACCCCAAGCTTCAAGCAGCGCGCCTTGCCGCGCGCTCAAGCTCGCACGGCGTCGCCGTGCGAGCTCCTGCGCCGTAGGCGCAGCGCGAAAAGCATCTAAGTCTTGCACGACGCGGGCTGCTAGCCCTTGCAGCAGCTCTTGCTCTTTTCGCGCTGTAAGCGCGAAAAACCTGCCAAGCTGGCTGAGCTGCAACGAACTAAGCTCAACGCGGCTCAACGAGCCGCAGAGTTCATGCAATGCCTGTTCAAGCTCCGCCTGTTCCTTCCCATCCGCTAGAGAAAACGGGGCTTTTATCGTGGCATGAAACCCATATTTCTGCGGCCGCGCCACCAGATCTAAGTCGCTCCCCGCAACCTCTTGCCCGGACCTGCTATCCCAACCAAGCCAGGCCGCCCCGAAATCGCCCCAGGCACCGGAGGGGACAAAATACACCGCATATCGTGTAAACATCAAAGCCCCATCAAAGCCCTGTGCGAATATCTTCAATCAGCGCATGCGGCGCGGGCCGCTCAGCCACATAATCCAGCGCCACGCTCTGATCCGCCGGGGTACTATGCTTAAACTCATAGCGCGTCACGCCACCAAAGCTCTCAGAGGCCACAATCAGACATCGAAACAAATGCCGAGGCCCCTCAAACAGATCCACATGCCCACGCAACTGAGGAGCTGAGTCCTGCGCGATCGTAAAACCACCCTCAGTCATTTCGATCACAGGCACATAAGCATCCCCGATCTCAACCCGGATCTTACTACCTTTGCGCGTTTGCTTTTGCCGCGCCGCTTTGAGACCATCTAAAATACTTTCAGACAAATAGGTCGTCATGGCAATCTCCTACCCCCGATTACCTTTGTGCCCTCTCATTCTGCGGCAAACAAGTGAATTTTTTGTAACGAATCAAAGTGTTTTCAAAAGGTTAACGCCGCATCGCAGCAACTGTTCAAATATGCAAATTGCTTGCGCGCTCGCGCAGCTCGTTCTTTGCTACACTTCGCCTATCTTACACCAAAGACACAGAAAAGGAGCGCTCAATGGGGTTACTGATTGATGGGATCTGGCATGACCAATGGTATGATACGGCCTCGGCCGGGGGCAAGTTTGAGCGCTCTGCAGCACAGTTTCGCAATTGGATCACGGCAGATGGTCGGGCTGGGCCAACGGGCTCAGCAGGATTTAAGGCAGAATCAGGGCGCTATCACCTCTATGTGTCGGGCGCCTGTCCTTGGGCCCATCGCACGCTGATTTTCCGCGCACTTAAAGGGCTGAGCGATCATCTTACGGTTGATTTCGTGCATCCCGATATGCTGGGGGATGGCTGGACATTTGCCGATGGGTATGGGGCGGGGGACAGCCTATTTCATCTCCCCTTCGTGCGCGACCTCTACACCAAAGCTGACCCAACCTATTCAGGCCGAGTGACCGTGCCCATCCTATGGGACAAAGCGCAAAACACCATCGTAAGCAATGAAAGTTCGGAAATCATCCGAATGCTGAACAGCGCTTTTGATCACATAACTGGCGATACCCAGGATTTCTGGCCCGAGGCGCTGCGCGATCAGATTGAGCAGATCAACACACGCATTTACGACAGCTTTAACAACGGTGTTTACAAATGCGGCTTTGCCACCACGCAAGCGGCCTATGACGGAGCCATCATCCCTCTGTTTGAGACGCTTGATTGGCTGGAAGAGCACCTATCCCAGCAGCGCTATCTACTGGGCGAGACGCTCACCGAGGCGGATTGGCGGCTATTTCCGACGCTCATTCGCTTTGATCCGGTCTATCATTTGCATTTCAAATGCAATCGCAACCGCCTAGTCGATTTCCCCAATCTTTGGGCCTATACGCGCGAGCTTTATCAGTGGCCCGGTGTCGCTGGGACCGTGAAAATGGACCATATCGTGCGCCATTACCACTATAGCCATGACACGATTAATCCCCATAGGATCATCCCAATCAACCCGCAGCTTAACCTAAACGAGCCGCATGGGCGGGGCTAACCCTGTTCGACGTAATGCTCGATAATTGCGGATAAATCTTCGGGCGGCGTCGCAGCCGGAACATAGGCGCATGCGTTTGAGGCGTGCTTGAAAATGGAGCCATCCGAGAAGAACCGCGAATTGGTCACAAAGATTACGTGCGCTTCTGGGTGGCGAAAATTGGCATAATCAGCGATGCACAAGGCTTGCCCCCCGGCGAGGTCCAGATCAAGCACAATGAGATCTGGATAGGTGTTATCCAAAGCCTTGATCGCAGCATCGGAGGTAAAAACGAGCTGCGTTTCGAGCTCATGGCGAATCAAGTGCTTCTCCCAAAGCACACCAAGAACATCATTACTTGCAACGATAAGGACGCTCATTTCGTCTCCTAGGATCGCACAAAGTTTATCACGCTCAAGAGCGTAGCTGGCAATTGAAATAAATCGTTAACAACTCATTCGTAATTATTAACTTATTCGGCGCGCCACAGCATTTTAAATCCCGCTCACCCCGCAGTTCATATTTATAATGAACGCATCAGGCCCGTTTCAAGCGCAATTAAAAATTTCGCCAATATGAGCGGAATTCCAACTATGGGTGGTGCGATACGATCGGCGGCAATGGTATGCGTTAGCACAAAGCAACTCTGGCGAGCTTGATGGACGGTGCTTATACCTATTCTTAACTATACTGTGATCAAAGGTGCCTTATGCGTTATACTCTGCCCCTCCTCGCCGCTCTCCTCTCGCCCGTCTCTGCCGCTGCCTGTGGTGGAAAATTTGGGAGTTTCGTCAATGATCTGAAAAAGGAGGCACGGGAGCTAGGCTATTCAAAAACCCAAGTAAATCAGTTTTTTAGCAATGTGGCCCAAGATCCCAAAGTTCTGAAAGCGGATCGCGCGCAAGGGGTGTTTCAAAAACCATTCTTGGAATTCTCGCAAAGATTGATTTCCGCGCAACGCCTTAAAAAAGCTCAGAATTTAGCGCAAAAAATGGATCGCGTGTTCGACAGGGTCGAAAAGGAATATGGCATCAGTCGCGGTGTGCTCTTGGCCTTTTGGGCCTTTGAAACGGATTTCGGCACATTTCAAGGGAATTACAATACGTTAAATGCTCTGGTCACGCTGAGCCATGATTGTCGGCGGCCCGAATTGTTCCGTCCGCAAGTCTTTGCCGCGCTTGAGCTTTACAACCGCGGGCAGTTCAACCCAAGCCGCACCACCGGGGCCTGGGCTGGGGAAATTGGCATGGTGCAAATGCTGCCGGGCGATATCTTAGAGAATGGTGTGGATGGGGATGGCGATGGCAAAGTGTCGCTGAAAACCTCCGCCCCCGATGCGTTAATGTCGGGCGGGAAAATGCTGAGCCATTTTGGCTGGCGCGCCGGGGAGCCTTGGCTGCAAGAGATAACACTGCCAAAGGATTTTGACTGGGAACAAACGGGCCTGCACACCAGCCGCAGCGCCAAAGAATGGGAAAAGCTCGGTGTGCGTGCCCGCCACGGATCACTCACCAACTTGCCCGCCTCGGTGATCTTACCCCAAGGCCATAAAGGGCCGGCCTTCCTTGCCTACCCCAATTTCGAAGTATTTTTCGAATGGAACCAAAGCTTTACATATGTCCTGACCGCAGCTTATTTCGCGACCCGCATCGAAGGCGCGCCGGTCTATGACGCTGGCAGGCCTGACGCGGGTCTCACAGGTGCCCAGATGAAAGAGCTGCAACGACGCCTCCAAGCGCGCGGGTATGATGTGGGTAAGGTGGATGGCATTTTGGGCGCACGCACGCGCGCAGCCGTTCAAGCCGAACAAAAGCGTCTCGGCCTGCCCGCAGATGCCTGGCCGACCCCGGCTTTGCTCAAGGCCCTTTGACAAGCAGGCACAGCGCGTTAACCATTGCCCCCTATGGAAACTGGGGAGCGCGTGATGCCAACGACAACGATCTTTGCAGCCAAAAAAATACTGACCATGAACCCATCGCGCCCAGTGACAAGTCATGTGGCAAGTCATGAGGCTAGCCATGTGGCGGTGCGCGAGGGTCGTATTCTTGGGGTTGGCACACTTCGCGAGCTGGAAAACTGGGGCGAGTATACGCTGGATGATCGCTTTGCCGACAAAATTCTCATGCCCGGCTTTGTTGAGGGGCATGCCCATACGATGGAGGGCTCGCTTTGGTCCAAGACCTATTGCGGCTGGTTCGACCGCATGGACCCGGATGGCAAAATATGGCCGGGCCTGAAATCCATTGACGCGGTTGTCGCGCGTCTACGCGAAGCCTCGGCCAAGCTCGCCGATCCCCAAGCGCCTCTGGCCGGTTGGCAACTTGATCCGATCTATATGAATAATGAGCGCGTCACGCGCCACGACCTGGACCGCGTCTCGACCACCCGTCCCATTGGCGTTTTGCACGCCTCCGGCCATATCATGAATGTCAACTCAAAGGCGCTCGAACTGGCAGGTCTGCTCAAACCCGGTCTGAACTCCCCAGCGATTCCTTTGGGTGAGGACGGTCTGCCCACGGGTGAGCTGAAGGGACCAGAAGTCATGACACCGGTTGGCCCATTCGTGGATTTTGAGCGCAGCCTGCTTGACGCCGATGAAGACGGGTTGCGGCGTTTTGCCAAGCTATGTGTGCGCACCGGCACCACGACGATCACGGATCTTGCGGCCCGCCTTGAACCTGAAGGCGTCGAGATGATGCTGCGCGTCACGGGTGAGCCCGATTACCCAGCACGGGTGGTTCCACTGAAATTCTTCATGGGCCACACGCCCGAAGAGCTGATCAAAATCGTGGCAGATCTGAAAACTCGCTCGACCGATAGGCTGCGTTTGGGGCGGATCAAGATCGTGGCAGATGGCTCGATCCAAGGCTTTTCGGCCCGTATGCGTTGGCCCGGCTATCACAATGGCGCACCCAACGGGCTTTGGTACATTGCGCCCGAGCATCTTTCGGAAATCTATCATCGCGCGCTTGAGGCGGGGATTCAGGTGCACACACACACCAATGGCGATCAGGCCACGCAATTGGCGCTGGAAAAGCTGGCCCCTGCCCTGATGGCGCATCCCCAGCCCGATCATCGCTTTACCCTGCAACATTGCCAGCTCGCTGATCGCGCGCAATTTATGCAGGCCGCCAAGCTGGGCATGTGTGTCAACCTTTTTGCCAATCACCATTATTATTGGGGGGATGAGCATTACCGCCTGACCGTCGGGCCAGAGCGCGCCTTGCGCATGAATGCCTGCCGCACAGCGCTGGAGTCTGGGGTGCCCATGGCCATTCACTCTGATGCCCCTGTCACCCCGCTTGGCCCACTTTTTACAGCCTGGTGTGCAGTAACGCGGCAAACCGCATCTGGGCGCATTCAAGGGCAAGAGGAGCGTATTTCGGTGGGCGAGGCGCTTTATGCCATCACGATGGGGGCCGCCTATACGCTTCATTTGGATGGAGAGGTTGGCTCGATTGAGGTTGGCAAACAGGCTGATTTCGCCGTGTTGGAAGAAGATCCAACCGCGTGTGATCCGCAAGAGCTGAAAGATATCCCCGTTTGGGGCACGGTGCAGGGCGGGCGCGTTTTTGCGGCCTCAGAGCTATGAGCCTGCCCGTTACCGTGCTTGGAGGCTATCTGGGCGCGGGGAAAACGACACTGGTGAACCAAATGCTGCGCCAAGCAAACGGCGCACGTATCTGTGTTTTGGTGAATGAGTTCGGCGCGCTGCCAATTGACGAAGACCTTATTGAAGCCACCGGCGATGATCTGATCTCGATTGCGGGCGGGTGCATCTGTTGCTCTTTTGGCAGTGATCTCTCTGCAGCTCTGACGCGGCTTGCAGGCCTATCACCCCAGCCGGATCATATTGTGATTGAGGCCTCTGGCGTGGCGCTTCCCGGCTCGATTGCAATCACGATCGGGCTGGTCGAGGAATTATCGCTGCGCGGGATTATGGTGCTTGCAGATGCAAGTTCCATTCAGAAAATGGCGCAAGATACCTATATTGGCGACACGATAGAGCGCCAGCTCTCTGACGCGGATATGGTAATTTTTAGCAAAACCGATTTAATTTCAAATGATTGCTTGAATAATCTCACGAAATGGTTAAATTTACATTGGCCAAATACGTCGCATCTTGAGGCCATCCAAGGGCGTGTTCTCAATTCCATCCTATTAGGAGAGTTTTCGCGAAACGAGCCGCACATTGCCCGTCCCCATGCAGATGCACAATATAGTAGCGTTGCTCTGACCTTCGACGCTCCGCTTGATGCGGAGGCGCTGGCCCAAGAGCTAACATGCCCAAGTTTTGGCGTACTGCGCGCCAAAGGCTTTGTTCAGGATCTTTCAGGCCGCATGGCCTTGGTCCAAATTGCCGGGAGACGGGCCGAGGTATCTTGGCCCGAACACCGCGAACATGTCGGCCTCATCTGTATTGGAGTGCGCGACCATCTCGATCTGAGGGAGATTCAACAGAAATACAAACTGCAGATTTAGGGGCGCTGCGTCCCAATTTTTCAAGGGCATTAAGCGTTTCAAAACCTGTATGATGTAGATTCAGGGCATGACACCTAGGGCCCATTCCCTCAAGCTTTCCGTTGCCGGCGAGAGTAGCTATGTACTGAAACACTATGTGGTGTTTCTTACGGTCTATTGCATCTACGGATACCAAGTTTGCCCTTACTTGGATGATCTGACCCTATTTCAGATTTTCACGCCTGCATATTGCGCCGTGATGTTCCATTTCTGCTTAAGGGCGGGCGCCGTGTGGGTGTTAAACGCGCAGGCGAGCGCGCCGCGCACGTCCCAGTTGTTCTGGCTTGATTTGATAAGTTTCTCAGTTCTAGGGTTCGCAATTGCGGCCTTCAACTTCATGCAGTTCAGCTTTCCCCCGATAAGCGGCGCCAAGGTACTTTTTGCCTTCGCCGTACTCGGATACTTCATCTCGGTAGATATCGCGCTTAGGGCCGACTTGCAGCGCGCAAAATCTCTGCAAAAGAAAAATCAACATTTCGACATTTCAGAGCAGTTTATGCCCTACCAAACCCGCTTTGTCCTGTTCTCCATCGTGAATATCGCCATTGTCGGCATCACCGCCCTGTTGGTCGCATTGAAAGATCTGATATGGGCGCGCAATTTAGAGATGGATGACGGGATGGTGCAAGCCATTGTCCTGCTCGATATTTCCTGCGTAATGGGGATCGTCTTTGGGTATAATTTCGTGGTGATCCGCCGTTTTGGCGCGAAAATCAGCTATAGCCTGAGCGAAGAAACCCGCGCTCTTGAGGCAGTAAAACGTGGAGAGCTAAGCTCTCAAGTCACTGTGTTTTCCAATGACGAATTTGGGCACTTGGCTTCCCTGACCAATCTCACAATCCGGCGCCTGCGCGCATTGGTTGAAGAAGTCTCCGGCTCACGTTCGGCCATTATCCGCTGCCTCGTCTCCCTGTCCTCAAAGCGCGATGAGGAAACCGGACTGCATTTGGTCCGCACCCAGATTTACACGCGGCTTTTGGCAGAGGCGCTGCAAAAAACCCCCAAATACCAGGATCTCCTCACGCCCAGCGTCATTGAAACCATCGTCGAAGCCGCCCCCCTGCACGATATTGGCAAAGTGGGGATTCCAGACGCGGTCCTGCGCAAACCCGGCAAGCTGACCGATGAAGAGTTCGTGATCATGAAAACACATGCCGCCCTTGGGGCTGAGGCGCTAGAAGATGCGGAACTCAGCGCTGGCGGAAATGCATTCTTGCGCGTTGCCGCTGAGATCGCACGCTCACACCACGAAAAATGGGATGGATCCGGTTATCCAAGCGGATTGTCCGGCGAGGCAATTCCGCTCAGCGCACGGATTATGGCAGTCTCAGATGTCTATGACGCCCTACGGTCAAAGCGGGTCTATAAAGCGGCGAAAAGCCATAGCGAGGCGCGCAAAATCATCCTTGACGGGGCTGGCTCTCATTTCGATCCCGACCTTGTCGAGGCGTTTTTGGCCCAAGAAGAAGAGATTAAAGCCATTGCCGCGGAATTATCAGATGGGGCCTTGACCTCCGCCCCAGCAGCCCAAGCGGTTTGATTTGCAATATTTCAACTGGACAGTTTAAGCGGTTTCCCGGCAAAACGGCACAAATCACGCGAAAGGTTCCGCCTCCTATGTCCCACATCACACTCATCCGTCACGGCCAGGCCAACAGCCAAGCGCAGAATGAGGCTGAGTATGACCAACTCAGTGACCTGGGTCGTAGCCAGGCCACTTGGCTCGGCGCGCACCTGAAAGAGACCCGAAATTTCCACAATCGCCTCTATGTCGGCACACTCAGGAGACACAAAGAAACCGCTCTTGCGATGAATATGGAATTGGACCCGGTCGAAGATGCGCGCCTGAACGAGTTGGAATATTTCACCATGAGCCGCGCCCTGGAGACCGAGCACGGGATCTCAATCCCCTCTCAGCCCAACCATTTCGTAGAGCATTTCCCAACCGTGCTGGAATATTGGCAGCAAGATAAGCTCGAAGATGTGCCAGAGCGGTTCTCAGAATTCGAAACTCGGATCAAAGATGTGCTGCGCGAGATCGCAGAGGGTCAGGGCCCCGCGCTCGTGGTAACTTCTGGAGGGTTAATTGCGATGTCTATGCGCTTGCATCTCGACCTTAACATTCGTCAAATGGCCCGGATCGCCCTCGCAATCTACAACAGCTCGATGCACCGCCTGCATCCCATCGGCGGCACTTGGTCCCCTGTCCTCTTCAACGCTATTCCCCACCTGGAAGCCCCGGAGCGCCATAGCGCCCAGACACATGTGTAAATATTTGCAAACCAGGTTATAATGGCCTGATTACCTTGGAAAATTTTGCAAATATGGGCTCATTGGCGCAAATAACATCTCCTGTTATATGCGGCTCATCATCAGACTGCATGGCCTCAACAAGCCCTCCCGCTTCTTTGACGATAAGGGCACCTGCCGCCAAGTCCCAGGATTTAAGTCCCCGCTCCCAATACCCATCATAGCGGCCCGCAGCAACATAAGCTAAATCAAGTGACGCCGCCCCCCAACGCCGCACCCCCGCGCAGGCGGGCAACAAACGCGCAAGATCTTGCAAGGTTTCAGGCAAATCAGCGCGCCCAGCAAAGGGCAGCCCGGTCGCAAAAATCGATTCGATCAAACGCGAACGGGATGAAACGCGAAGCCGCGTATCATTCATCCAGGCCCCCTGCCCCTTCTCTGCGAAATACATCTCTTCCTTAGCGGCATCAAAAACAACCGCAGAAACTATTTTTCCCTTATGTTCCAACGCGATAGAAATCGCCCAATGCGGCAATCCATGCAGAAAATTTGTTGTCCCATCTAGCGGGTCCACAATCCATTTCCGCGTTGGATCCTGCCCATCTTGCGCCCCGCCTTCCTCTGCCAGCCAGCCATAGGTCGGGCGCGCGCCCATAAGCTCTTCCTTCAAAATCCGCTCGGATTCGAGATCAGCCCTAGACACAAAATCCCCGGCCCCCTTCAGAGAAGTTTGCAAATTTTCCACTTCGCGAAAATCTTTGACCAAAGACCGGCCTGCCTTGCGCGCTGCCTTTAACATAATATTGAGGTTGGCGCTGCCTTGCATGATAATCTCCGGTTTACTGAGCGATGCGCGCTCCTACACTGCCTGTGACCTTAGCTCAAGAAATTTGCAATTATTGATTTTGCAAATTCCGCGCCTCTTCACGTGCGAAGGCTATCAAGTCTGTCATATAAGCCTGCCGAAAATCCTTCTCACGGCAGGCAGCATAAAGTCGCCGCGTCACCCCCTTTTCGGTTAACGGACGCGTCACATAATCTGACGAATACTTCACCTCGCGGACCACCCAATCCGGCAACACAGAAACCCCGCGTCCTGACGCAACCAATAAAAGAATAACCGCCGTAAGCTCGACCTGCCGGATGGAGGCAGGCTCAACTTTTGCGGGCATAAGCAGTTGAGAAAATATGTCCAGCCGAGCCCGGTCAACAGGGTAGGTGATCAAAGTTTGCCCTCGAAAATCTTCTGCTGTGATGAAGTCTTTCTGCGCCAATGGGTGATTTTTAGCCGCAACAAAGACAGCCTCATAGTCGAATAGTTCAACAAATTCTATATCTTGCATCTCTTCGGGATCAGAGGAAACAACCAAATCGACATCCTCTTTTTGCAATGCAGGCAACGCGTCAAAGGCCAGCCCCGCACGAATATCAACATCAACCTCGGGCCATGTCTTTCGGAATCTTTCCAAGACGGGAAACAGCCATTCAAAACACGCGTGGCACTCAATCGCAATATGCAAACGCCCGGCCCGCCCGCTTTGCAAATTTGCAAACTCGTTTTGCAAAGCCTCCACTTGCGGCAAAACTTGCTCGGCCAATCGCAAAAGCCGCTGTCCAGAAGATGAAAGGCGCAAGGGCTTTGAACGTCTAATAAACAGCTCAACTCCCGCAAGCTCTTCTAGACCTTTGATTTGGTGGCTCAAAGCTGATTGAGTCACATTTAGGATATCCGCCGCCCGCGCCACACTCCCCGCCTCATGTATGGTTTTTATGCTCCGCAGATGTTTGAATTCAAGATATTTCATGAAATTTCCTCACGTTTTTCCCAAATATAATGAAATTGATACAAGCACAACAATGTGAGAAATATCCAATACGCCACTCGGAGATATTTATGCCACTGCCCACTCTTTCGTTTGAAGTCTATCCCCCAAAATCCGTGCGCGGTTCATTCACATTATTTGAAACCATCTCACGACTGCAGCGCTTTGGTCCAGAATTTTGGTCCGTCACTTACGGCGCACAAGGAAGCGAACAAGAACGCACGTTAGACAGCGCACTCGCGGTCATGAGTCACGCAAATCAGCCCGTGGCTGCTCATCTTACAGCGTCGCGCGCGAGCAAAGCCCACATCCTGGAAAGAGCTAAAGGGTTTGCAAACCAAGGTATTTCGAAAATCGTCGCGCTGAGAGGAGATGGAGATCAGAATAGTGAAAACTTTGCAAAACACCAAGATGGGTTTGCAAATTCGATAGAGCTCGTTTCAGCATTATCAAAACAGGGCTTTTCAGAAATCTATGTGGGCGCCTACCCTGACGGGCACCCCTCCTCCACCTCACAACAGCAAAATATCGACTTTCTGAAAGCAAAGTTTGACGCGGGGGCCCATGCCGCCATTACCCAATTTTTCTTTGAAGCCGATAGTTTTCTAAGGTTTCGCGACGCGTGTAGCGCGGCGGGAATCAACAACGAGATAATTCCAGGCATCCTCCCCATCCATAATTGGCAAAACACTGTAAGATTTGCGAAAAAATGCGGTGTGACCCCGCCCGATTGGATGATGGCAGCCTACAAAAAAAGCCAGCGCGATGACCGAAGCCAATTGTTGTCCCTCGCAATCGCCACCGAGACGTGCTCGCGTCTCATCGAACACGGGGTCAATCACCTACATTTTTATACATTGAACACCGCTGATCTGACAGAGCAGATTTTAACGGCCTTGGGATGCAAAACACAGAACCTAGAGTTAAAAAATGTTGCTTAGCCCCTGTTTCTCATGCAGAAATCTATTAACGCACGCGTTGAGCTGTCTTTTTGGTGCGCTGACACAGCGCCAGTCAACATCGGCCCCAAGGTTGTCGCCAACTCTTTTCCCAGCTCAACGCCCCATTGATCGAAGGAGTTGATCCCCAAGATGACCCCTTCGACAAATACGCGATGTTCGTAGAGCGCAATAATTTTGCCAAGGGTTTCGGGGGCAAGTTTTCTGTAGATCAGCGTCGTAGACGGACGGTTTCCGGGGAAAACACGATGGGCGGCTTGGCGCTCTAGTTCTGCCCCTTTGAAACGATCAGCGATTTTTGCCCGCGCCTCTTCAAAGCTGCGGCCACGCATAAGCGCTTCGGATTGTGCAAAGCAATTTGCAAGGAGCAAATTATGGTGGTTTTGCAAATCTTTTTCATGCCCCTGCGCTGCAATGAGAAATTCGCACGGCACGATATGCGTACCTTGGTGCAGCAGTTGAAAAAACGCATGCTGACCATTGGTTCCAGGCTCTCCCCAAACGAGAGGGCAGGTTCCGTGGGGCGGACATGCGCCTGACATTTGCACGCGTTTTCCGTTACTTTCCATTTCGAGCTGTTGCAAATAAGCTGGCAGCCTCCCCAGGCGCTCATCATATGGCAGGACTGCACGCGAAGAAAATTTGCAAATCTGAGCGTGCCAAATCCCGACAAGGGCGAGCATCAGGGGCATGTTCTCTGCGCCTTTGGCCACCCTAAAATGATTATCCATGGCCTGAGCACCTTGCAGAAAGGCTCGATAGGCATTCGGACCAATGGCGATCATCAGGCTCAGACCGATTGGACCCCAAAGGGAATAGCGCCCCCCAACCCAATCGGCAAATCCGAACACTTTTTCATCTGATACCCCAAAGGCTTGCGTCTTATCTAGCGCGGTAGAAACGGCGGCAAATTGCGTCTCAGGCACCGCGCCATGATCCAGAATCCAGGCGCGCGCTGTGCTGGCATTGGTCATGGTTTCAATGGTTGTAAAGGTTTTGGACGCGACAATGATCAGCGTCTTTTTTGCATCCAAATTCCGCAACACATCGCTGATATGGGCACCATCCACGTTTGAAACGAAGTGGCAGCGCGGACCATCCTGATACGGGGATAAGGCCCGCACGGCCATGGCTGGCCCCAAATCAGAGCCACCAATTCCGATATTCACCACATCTGTGATGTCGCTATCTCGAACAGAGTTTGCAAATTCTTGCATACGCGACAGAGTTTGCAAAACCTCTGGCATAACGTCCTGACCATCAACAAAAACGGGCTCGCCATCCAAGTTTCGCAAAGCGGTATGCAACACAGCGCGATTTTCGGTTTCATTTATTTTCTCGCCGGAAAACATGGCATCGCGCCGCTCAGCCCAGCCGGCTTGATCTGCAAGATCTATGAGAGCCTGGCGCGCGGCTTGATCAATACTGGTCTTTGAATAGTCAAACAGCATGTCCCCCAAGGAGACTGAGAACTTCTCCGCACGCTGAGCGTCTTGATTAAACAAATCCAAAATTTGCAAATTTCGATCTGCAAATTTTTGCAAACTATCCCACATCACTGCCTCACCCCATGTTAAATGCTTACTGAAACAAGAACGCTAGGGCGCCCAATGCACGGTTAGATCCTTTGACGCGATTTGGATTGGCGCGCTTTTGGGATCCAGGGTTTGTGCCTTTTCAATCGCCTGGCGTTTTTCTTGCCCGAAAATGATCAAGTGCTTTGACAAGGCACCGGCCAGGGCTGGGCCGGATAGTGACGCGCGGGGCTCTTGTTGATCAGGGGGCGAAAGAACACAATATGTTGGGGCGTGCTGGTGGAGCGCCGCGGTAAGCTCTGGTGCATCCGGGAAAAGCGAGGCGGTATGCATATCCGTGCCCATCCCCAAAAGCAGGACCGAGATCGGGAGGTGCTTTGCTGCGCGCGCGGCCCATTGCGCGACCACTTCGCCCATGTCTCCCATATCATAAAGTGGCTGAAACGTCGCTTGGGACGCGGCACCTTGCAAAAGCGTCTCTTGTATCAACTTTGCATTTGAGCGCGGATGATCTTGCGGCACCCAACGCTCATCGGTCAAAAGAACGTCTACCCGCGCCCAATCAATGTGCTGAACCGCTGAGAGCGCTTCGAAAACCGGGGCGGGGCTGGTGCCGCCGGGCACTGCAAAACTTACGCGATCTTCATGCAACAGCGCTTGCTCAAGTTCCAACGCAATAACGTCTGCAACATCGAGTGCGAGCATTTCGCGATCTGCATAGTCTTTTATTTTCATACCGTTATATCCCGCCAGGCTCTGTTATCGCGCAACATCAACTCATGAGAATCGCCCGGTCCCGACGTGCCAGAGGGGTAAGGTTTGGGCACATCGCCCCGCTCTTCCCAGGCATTTATGATCGGATCAGTCCAGGCCCAGGCCGCCTCGACCTCATCCCCGCGCATGAAGAGCGTTTGATTGCCACGTATCACATCCATGATCAAACGTTCATAAGCATCCGGGATCAACCCAGCCCCCGGCCCAAGAGCCTGGGCAAAGCTCATATCAAGCGGCGCATCCACCAGTCGCATCCCCCCCGGTCCCGGCTCTTTGATCGTCACATTCATAGTGATGCCTTCATTGGGTTGCAGCCGGATTGCAAGCACATTTTGATGGGTGCGATCGGGAACATTCTCAAAGATGGAATGCGGTAGAGACTTGAACACGATCGCAATTTCAGATGAGCGCGCCTTCATCCGCTTTCCTGTGCGCAAATAGATCGGCGTTCCAGCCCATCGCCAATTAGAGATATGTACCTTGAGCGCGACAAAACTCTCTGTGAAACTGTGCGGGTTGTGAACGGCGGTGCGATAGTCGGGATGGTCTGCGGTTTCTCCCGCCTCATACTGACCACGCACAATGTGATGAGGTTGAACCGGGTCCAGCGCGCGGATCACCTTGAGCTTTTCATCGCGCACCGCATCGGGATCAAATTTGGCCGGAGGTTCCATCGCAATCAGACAGAGCAGCTGCATCAGGTGATTTTGCACCATATCGCGCATCGCACCTGCCTTGTCGTAATAATCGCCGCGCCCGCCGACCCCAACGGTTTCCGCAACCGTTATCTGGATGTGATCAATGAACTGAGAATTCCACAGCGGTTCGAACAGCACATTGCCAAAGCGGATCGCCATAAGGTTTTGTACGGTTTCTTTGCCCAGATAGTGATCGATTCGGTAAATCTGGTGCTCTGAGAAATAGGCCGCCAATGTGTCGTTGAGCGCGCGGGCAGAGGCTAGATCGCGGCCAAAGGGCTTTTCCACCACAATGCGGCTGTCTTTAGTTGCGAGCCCATAGCGCTTGAGATGCTCAGCAAGATCGCCAAACAGGGACGGCGCGACAGAAAAGTAAAAGGCGCGCACGCGCTCAGCCTCTTCGAGCTGGGCTTGCAATTCCGGCCATCCCTCGCTGCTCTTTGCGTCGATTTTCACGAAATCAATGAGCTCTAGGAACTCTTTCAGGAGCGTCTTTTCACTGGCTGGCACCCCTGCAACTTGCAGCGCTTCCTCGACAAATGCGCGATAGCCCGCTTGATCCAAATCTGCGCGCGCGGCCCCAATCACCCGCGATGTAGGGGGAATCTGACCGGCGCAAAAGCGGTGAAACAAGCCAGGCAAGATCTTACGATGCGCCAAATCGCCGGTGCCACCGAAAATCACAAGATCAAACGCATCTACAGGGATAACACGAGAGGCCATATTGAATACTGGTTCCATCAGATCGAGAGATTCCTTCTCGCTATGCGATAGTTTTCAAAGACGCTCACGAAACTGTCAAACGGTTTCTCTTCTGTTTCGGGTTGCACGCCTATGGTGGGGCACTAGAGTGCTCGGAAAGTAAAAATTGAGAGTGGTTATGAAAGACATCCCGTCGATCCCAATCGAAAAATTTCAAGATCCTTATGTAACCGCTCGAGGTGAGGCGCGCGCCACGGTAGCGCTAACAGCGCCACAATCCTTATGGTTCAACACAGGCACGCTTTGCAATATCGAATGTGCCAATTGCTACATAAAAAGCTCTCCGAGCAATGATGCGCTGGTCTATCTGCAAACTGCTGAGCTGCGCGATTATTTGGATCAGATCACAGAGCGGCGCTGGCCCGTTAGCGAGATTGGCTTTACCGGCGGTGAGCCCTTTATGAACCCTGATATGATCGAGATGGCGCGTCTCTGTTTGGAACGTGGTTATAATGTCCTGATTTTGACCAATGCGATGCGACCGATGATGCGCAAAGCTATGCGCGATGGTCTGCTTGATCTGAACCAAGCCTTTGGCGACAAGCTCACCCTGCGCATTTCAGTCGATCACTTCCGCCCAGAATTGCATGATCAAGAGCGTGGCACCGGGAGCTTTGACAAGACCCTTGCGGGGATGATCTGGCTGCGCGACCACGGGTTTAAGATGGCGGTCGCCGGGCGCACGCTTTGGGGTGATAGTGAGGCGGACAGCCGCGCGGGCTATGCGCAATTTTACCAAGAGCACGGCTTTGACATCGACGCTATGAACCTCGGTGAAACAGTCCTGTTCCCCGAAATGGACGAGCGCGCAGAGGTGCCTGAAATCACAACCGCCTGCTGGGGCATTCTTGGAAAAAGCCCAAATGATGTGATGTGCGCCTCCTCCCGCATGGTGGTGAAACGCAAAGGGGCTGAAAAACCCGTGGTTCTTGCCTGCACGCTTCTGCCCTATGAGCCGCAATTTGAACTGGGCGCGACGCTTGCGGAGGCCGAGCAAGATGTCGCCCTAAACCATCCGCATTGCGCCAAATTCTGTGTTTTGGGCGGGGCCTCCTGCTCTGGTTAGAGCTGCACGACATAGCCGTCACTCGGGCGGGCATGGCCTTGGGAAATATTAACGTACACCTTTACAGCATCATTAAGCCCCTGAATTGGAACAATATTCAACCAACCAGCGGCAGAGGCGGCGATCTCTTTCCAAGCGGTTTTGATCTTTTGATCAATCACGCCCGAGCCCCAATCGGCGCGGCGCTTTTCAATCTGGGCAGGCGCAAAGAAAAACTGCGGCTTGGGCCCGGCAAGCTGCTGGCGTGGATTGAACTTATCCCAATGGCTGGTGCCCACGGCGCTGGAATGTTTCAGGTTATCGCCCAGATGCGCATGGACCTGTTCACGCACCGCCGCATTGCCCGCCATATCCACAAAAACCGAGGCCTTTGACGCAAGGCACGAAATATCGTCATACAGCACGACCTCGTCGCAAACATTCAAATCGCGCACAAAATCAGCATTACCGGGAGAGGTCAGGCCGATGATCTTGGGCTTTTGGGACAACTGAGCCAAGAACATGGCAAGCCCCGCCCCGGTTTTTGACGAGGCGCTGCCAATCAAGATCTGCTCAGCCCCAAAGAAATCATTATCCTCAAGCCAGTCACAAAGCAGATAAGAGGTGGCGAGCAAAGGTTGCAGCAACGCTTGATAGGCGTCCTCTTCAAAGGATTGCGCTTGCACCGGGTAATATTGATTATAAACGGGCGGCAGGTCTGCACGATGCGGCGTTTGATCAACAAGGATCCCACCTTTCTGCTTGGGCAAAAGCACAGCCTCAGAAGCCATCGGCCAAAACCCATAGACACGCGCGCCAAGCTCTAAGGCCTGCGAGCGCGTCTCGACAACCTCGGCAAAGCCCCAGACCGGCACCACCCCATACTCCGCGTCAGTGGCGGGAAAGAATTTCCAATATCCAATCACATCACCGGTTGCGGCATAGGTCACATTATTAGCAGTCAGCGCAAAACTTCTGATCGCTAAACGCACCTGACCCTCGCGCAAAGGAGCCTTGCACACATCCCTAAACCTAAGGTGCTTTATGTTCTTTCGCTCAATCTCGACCTGCTGCATCTCACCCTCCCTTGATGCGGCAATCCTAGCAGGGGCCGGGCAACGCGCAAGCCGCACCAGGCGTCAGTGGATCGGAAATTCTCCAACCACTTGCCGCCATTCACCCGAGCTGAGCATCTTTCGATGGGTAAACCGCACCGAATGCAACGGCCCATCAATCTCACTCTTCCAAAACTCGATGAACTTGAAAAGCTTCGGATGATCGGGCGCGATATCATAATCTTGCCAGATAAAGCTGTTCAGCACATGGGTGTAATCGGGCATGTGATAGAACATCTCAGCGGTGGTCAGCCCATAGCCTTTTAGCATCAATTCTGTTTCACTGGTCTCCATTTTGGCACCTCTTTCACTCATTCATGCGACCAGCTTGGAGCAGCAATCCTTACGATTCAATGAAAGCAACATGTTAGCAGAATAGCCGCGCGGCTGCCAAACGACCAAAATCAGGGCCATTGCACCGCATATACGCTTTCTGCTAGAGTGTTCCTCAAGATATAGCGGCGAACAAAAAACAGGCAGAATCTCTTGAACGACACGCCCAACACCCCAGAATCAGACGACGAAAACCGCCCAGAGCGCCCCATCTATGACGGCCCGACCGTTTCGATCGAGAAAGAGATGCGCAGCTCTTATCTTGATTATGCGATGTCGGTGATCGTCAGCCGCGCGATCCCAGATTTGCGTGATGGGCTTAAGCCTGTGCATCGGCGCATTCTGTATGCCATGCACGAGACCGGCAACACCCATGACAAACCCTATCGCAAATCGGCGCGCCCCGTTGGCGATGTGATGGGTAAATATCACCCCCATGGCGATAGCGCGATCTATGACGCCTTGGTGCGCATGGCGCAGGATTTCTCGATGTCTTTGCCGCTGCTCGATGGGCAGGGCAATTTCGGCTCCATGGATGGCGATAACCCCGCTGCGATGCGCTATACCGAAGTACGCATGGACAAGCCCGCCGCCTATCTTCTGGCCGATATCGACAAAGACACCGTTGATTTTCAAGACAATTATGATGGCAAGGATAAAGAACCAACCGTCCTGCCCGCCCGTTTTCCCAACATGCTCGTCAATGGCGCGGGCGGGATTGCGGTTGGCATGGCGACCAATATCCCCCCCCATAACTTGGGCGAGGTGGTGGATGCGACCCTGGCCCTGATTGACGATCCTGATCTCAGCTCAGAGCAGCTGATCGACTATGTACCCGGCCCGGATTTTCCGACCGGCGGGATAATGCTGGGCCGTTCTGGCGCGCGCAAAGCCTATCTTGAAGGGCGCGGCAGCGTGATTATTCGCGCTAAAACCCGTATCGAAGAGATCCGCAAAGACCGTTATGCGATCATCGTCGAAGAGATCCCCTATCAGGTCAACAAAGAGAATATGGTGAAAACCATCGCTCAGGCCGCCAATGACAAAAAGATCGAAGGCGTTGCCCATGTGCAGGATGAGAGCGACCGCAATGGCGTGCGCGTGGTGATTGAGCTGAAACGCGATGCGACGGCGGATGTGGTGCTCAACCAGCTTTATCGTTTTACGCCGATGCAGACCTCTTTTGGCTGTAACATGCTGGCGCTCAATGGCGGGCGACCCGAGCAGCTGACTTTACGCCGTTTTCTCACCAGCTTCATTGATTTCCGCGAAGAAGTCGTAGCGCGGCGCACCGCTTTTGAGCTGCGAAAGGCGCGCGAGCGCTCCCATATCTTGTGCGGATTGGCCGTGGCCGTGTCAAATGTAGATGAGGTGGTTGCCACCATTCGTGCCTCCGCCGATGCTGCAGAGGCGCGCGAAAAGCTGATGACCCGCCCCTGGCCCGCTCATGATATCGCCGCCTATATCCGCCTGATTGATGATCCAACTCATACGATCAATGAGGATGGCACCTATAACCTCTCCGAAACCCAAGCCCGCGCAATCCTTGATCTGCGCCTGCAACGCCTCACGCAAATCGGCGTGAAAGAGGTCACAGACGAGCTCGAAGCACTGGCCGGTAAGATCAAGGAATATCTCGAAATTCTCGGCTCGCGCGAACGCATCATGGGCATTATCGCCGCCGAGCTGCACGAGGTGCGGGAGCTGTTCGCGGTGCCGCGCCGCACCGAAATCGTCGATTGGTCCGGCGATATGGAGGATGAGGATCTTATCGAGCGCGAAGATATGGTCGTCACCGTCACCTCCGGCGGCTATATCAAGCGCACGCCTCTGACCGATTTCCGCAGCCAACGCCGGGGCGGCAAGGGCCTTGCAGGCATGCAAACCAAAGAAGAGGATGTCGTAACCACTCTCTTTGTGGCCAACACTCATACCCAGCTGCTGTTTTTCACCACAGATGGGATGGTCTATAAGCTGAAAACCTGGCGTCTGCCGCAAGGTGGTCGCACCTCGAAAGGCAAAGCGATTGTGAATATTTTGCCGATCCCTGCAGGCGTCTCGATTGCCGCGATTATGCCGGTAGACCGCCCCGAGGACGAGTGGGATGATTTGCAAATCGTCTTTGCCACCGACCGGGGCACGGTGCGGCGCAACAAGCTCAGCGATTTCACCAATGTCATGCGCAACGGCAAAATCGCGATGAAATTCGAAAATGAAAGCGCGGATTGGAGCCTGATCAATGCCCGCATCGCCTCTCATGAGGATGATGTGATGCTGGTCACCAATTCCGGCCGGGCCATTCGTTTTCCGGCAACAGATGTGCGGGTTTTCAACTCTCGCGCCTCAACCGGGGTGCGTGGCATTAAATTGTCAGACAATGACCGCGTAGTGTCCATGAGCGTGATCCGTCACTTTGAGGCAACAACTGAAGAGCGCGCCGCTTACCTGAAAATGCGCCGTGCTGTTGCGGGCTTAGCGGATGATCCTGATGCATCAGATGAAGAGACCGTAGACCCGAATGCAACAATCAGCCAAGAGCGCTACGCCGAAATGTCCGCGGCCGAAAACTTAATTCTTACCATCACCGCTGGCGGGTCGGGCAAGCTGAGCTCCTCCCATGATTACCCGGTGCGAGGGCGCGGCGGCTTGGGCGTGACGGCCATGGACAAAGCGATGCGCGGCGGCGCGCTGGTTGCAAGCTTCCCAGTAGAAATGGAAGACCAAATCATGCTCGCCACCTCAAAGGGTCAATCGATTCGCGTCCCAGTCGATGGCATCTCCTTCCGCTCGCGCTCTGCTGGGGGCGTGCGCGTCTTTAATACCGGCGCGGGCGAAGAGGTCGTCTCGGTCGCTTGGATCGCAGATCAAGAGGATGGCGAAGAATAACCATGCCTTAAGCCTTTCCTGCTAGGTTGCGCCAAACGCAGGAGGCTGAGCATGAACCGATACATCGCGATGATCGATCTAAAACAAGAGGCCAAAGCCCTGGCTTTCGCCTCTGCTGTTGATGCATGGATGACTCATCTGCAGAACGCAGGAACCATTCGCTCCTGGCGACTTACGCGGCAGAAACTGAACCTCGCCGCAGATCGGTTTCGCGATTTCATTATCGAAATAGAGGTGGATGACCTCGCCCAGCTCGACAAAGCTTTTCGCCTAGCGGGCACGCATGACGAAGACGTCGCAACCCTGCACCGCGCAGTGCATGATTTGATCGCAGAGATCGATTTCGCGCTCTATCGCGACTATCCCGACCCAGAACGCGCGGAACGCATGGCATTGCTCTGACGCTGCAAGGGGCGGCCACAAAAAGGCGTGCGGGCGCATGCCCGCTCCGTTTGGTTACAGCCTGTAAAGATCGCTGAATTTGGTGCGTAAATAGGCCACAAGCGGCTCTGAGCCTGGCTCGAAACCGCAGGCATGTTTGATCGTCTCAGACGGGCTGCGCAATGTGCCAAAGCGTTGCAAATTCTCTCTGAGCCAGCCCGTGGCCTGCGCAGTTTCTCCCTGTGCAAGCTGTTCGTCAAGATCTGGTACAGCTCGACGCAGGGCCTCAAACAGGCACCCCGCATAGATATTGCCCAAGGAATAGGTCGGGAAATAGCCAAAAAGCCCAACGGACCAATGCACATCCTGCAAAACCCCGTTTGAGGGCTTATCTACCTCATAACCAAAATCAGCCGCAAAGCGATCATTCCAAGCGGTCTCAAGATCTGCCACCGCAAGATCACCAGAGATCAAGGCCCGCTCAAGATCAAAGCGCAGCATGATATGCAGGTTATATTGCACCTCATCCGCTTCGGTGCGGATATAACCATTTTGCACCCGGTTGACCGCCGCATAAAAGCCCTCTGGCCCGTCCAGCCCCATATCTCCAAAGCGTTCCACCATTTGCCCATAGAGCCAAGTGCAAAAGGCGCGACTGCGGCCTAGCTGGTTTTCATAGATCCGGCTTTGGCTTTCATGCACCCCCATTGAGGCACCGCTGCCAATTGGGCTCAGCAAATAGGCCCGGTCAATCCCTTGCTCATAGGCCGCATGGCCCACCTCATGGATGGTTGAATAGATGCAGTTGAACGGATCACCCTCAGCGGTGCGCGTTGTGATACGCACATCAAGCCCAGAGCCGGACGAGAACGGATGCACCGCCTTATCAAGCCGCCCATGGTTGAAATCATAGCCAAAGCGTTCCGCCACAAGTTCAGCCAAAACCATTTGCTGACCCGCATCAAACCTGCCGGTGAGACCAGCGGGCTGGGGTTTCTCCAAGATCGCCGCGCGCAGCTCGACCAGGGCTGGGCGCAGCTGGGCGAAAATCTCTTGCAAGCGCGCATCGCTCATGCCGGGCTCATAATCTTGCAGCAAAGCATCATAGCGCCCTGCCCCATCGGCCAAGCAGTCCGCCTCTTGCCGCCGCAAATTCAGAACTTCTTCCAGAACCGGAGCAAAGGCCGAATAATCATCCTCTGCGCGTGCAGCCGCCCATTTGCCCTGCGCCTCTGACGTCACCCTTGCCAGCGTTGCAGCCAAATCAGCCGGTATTTTCTGAGCGCGTTCATAGCTTATACGAATTTCGCGCAATTGCGCTTGCCCAACACTGTCCAATTCTGCCGGATCAATTGCCGCCAACGCCTCGGCAATCAACGGATCGGTTCGGCGCGCATGCAGAACCTTTTCGAGCGCGGCCATTTCCTCGCCCCGTTGCGGCGCTGCCCCGCGCGGCATCATGGTTTCTTGATCCCAGCCCAAGCGACCCGAAATCTGCGCAAGCGCCTCGGTCTCACGCACATAGGCCATCAGGTCATCGTATCTCGTCATGCGCGTCCCTCCCGCAGAGATGTTGCAATAGGATAGCCCGCCAAGAACCGCAGCCTCAAGATCAACACCCAGAGCACAACCGCAAGCAATTGATGGAAAATCGCAATATACCAGGGCGAGGCATGCATGACGGTGACAATGCCCAGAGCCACTTGACCAAGCATTGCCAAAAACATCAGATGTGCGGCGCTGCGTGTACGTTTATGCGCCGATTTCCATCCTTTGATCCAAACACCGATGCCAAAGAGCAAAAGCAGATAGCCAACGCAGCGGTGGATAAATTGCACGAGCCCCGGACTTTCAAAGAAATTACGCCATATCGGCTCAAAGGAAAACGCCGCACCCGGAAACCAGGCTCCGCCCATCGTGGGCCAATCGGTATAGCTGCGCCCCGCGTCAATTCCAGCCACAAGCGCGCCGATCAAGATCTGCAAGAACGCCAGATGCAACAGACCGGTGGACATGCCCCACAGCGCACCCTCTTTGTCGCGCCGTGCCAGCATCAGTTCCCGATCATCGCGGCCAAGCTGATAGATATGCCACGCGATGAGGCCAAGAATAATGAAGGCAAGACCCAAATGGGTCGCCAGCCGATAAGAGGCCACATCAAGCACCTCTTGCCCCTGCGTGACGCCAGAGGCCACCATCCACCAGCCAATCGCGCCTTGCAGCCCGCCCATAAATCCAAGGAATAACAGACGTGGCCGCCAATCCATTTGCTTTTTGAGCAGCCCGATAAGAGCAACGCCCGCCATAAGAGCAAAGGCGCTGATTTCGATGATCCGGGCTTGATCCTGCTCTAAGTTCCCGCCGCGCAACAGGATTTCAGCGGCGATGATCGCGCCAAACCCGGCAAAGCCCAAAAGCGGCCATAAAAGACCCGCGCGCCCTTTGGGCAATTTTCCCGCCAGCAAGAGGCCAAAAAATCCGACCCCCCAGATAAGACCAATCACCCGCCCGAGCTGGCGATGGCCCCATTCCCACCAGTAAATCACTTTGAAATCAGAAAGCTCCATCCATTGGTTTTGCAAACGGAACTCATCAATCTGTTGATAAAGGGCAAATTCCGCTTCCCAGGCCGTTTGGCTCATGGGCGGCAAAGCACCGGTTAGGGGCCGCCATTCGGTAATAGACAGGCCCGAGTCAGTGAGGCGTGTGAGCCCCCCAACTGCAATCATGGCGACCACAAGCAGGAACAAAATCCAAAGCCAGACGCGAATGCCCACGCGTCCGGTTTTTCTGCCCCGATCAATGACCCCTGGCGTTGCAGCTTGCGCTGCTGTTGCGCGGGCTTCGACTTCTTCAAAAATATTGCGCTTCTCGCTCATGTTTTGCTCATATCCTGGCGTGTCTGATCTGCCGACATACGCATGCCGATCAGGTAATTCCCTAAATTGATTAGTCCATCTCATCTTTCCAGCGCGCAATTTGGCGCATCATACCATGCAACATACGCGTATCTTGCGTCGTGAGCGGCAATCGCGACCACATATTGCGCAAATTCACCTTCATTGACGGGGCCTTGGTCTCAGGGAAAAAGAACCGCGCCCGATCCAACACGCGCTCAAAATGATCTGCCAAATGGGTGATATCAGACGCATTCGCCGGCTGCGTGTCTGGCATAACCCGCTCTAAGCCCACAACTTCTTGCGTCGCGCGCCGCCATTCATAGCCCAAAAGCAGCACGCATTGCGCCAGATTCAGCGAGGGGTATTCGGGATTAACCGGCACCGTCACAAGCGCGCTGGCATGCGACAGATCGTCATTTTCCAGCCCGGCGCGCTCTGGCCCAAAGATAACCCCAACACGCTGCCCCTGCGCGATCTTTTGCGCGGCAAGCTGCATCGCGGCTTCGGGGCTATAAACATCCTTGATCAAATCCCGCGGCCTTGCAGTGGTGGCAAAGGTGAAATGAAAATCCCCAAGCGCCTCAGGCAGGCTGTCAAAAAGCTGCGCGCGGTCCAAAACGCGCCCGGCCCCGCTTGCCATTGCCACCGCTCCAGGGTTGGGCCAACCATCGCGCGGTGCCACAAGCCGCATATGCTCAAGACCAAAATTCAGCATCGCCCGCGCCGCCGCGCCAATATTCTCGCCCATCTGAGGCCGCGTTAAGATAATCGCCGGTGTCACATCCATAGCGCGCGCCTACCCCAGGCAGCGCTCAGGCTCAAGCCAATTGCATCTTGCGCCCATAATCCGCTAGAGCGGAGCAAAACTTGCAAAGGGCCATTCCAATGAGCGAGCAGCCGCGTATTTACCTCATCTCTCCACCAGAGATTGACCTGATTGAATTTCCTCAGACCCTGCAGCGCGTTCTTGGGGATTTTGATATCGCGTGTTTGCGCCTAGCGCTCACCGGATCAAATGAGGCTCAGATCGCCAAAAGCTGCGATGCCTGCCGCGATATCGCGATTGCCCATGATGTGGCCATTGTCGTTGATAACCATGTGCATTTGGCGGAGCGTTTGGGCCTTGATGGCGTGCATTTAACCGATGCCAGCAAATCTGTGCGCGAGGCGCGAAAATTGCTTGGCCCGGATGCGATCGTGGGGGCCTATTGCGCACAATCGCGCCATGATGGCATGAATGCGGGCGAGGCAGGGGCCGATTATGTCAGCTTTGGCCCGGTTGGCGCGCATTCTCTGAATGATGGGCAAACCGCGCCGCTTGAGCTGTTTCAATGGTGGTCTGAGATGATCGAAGTTCCGGTAGTTGCCGAGGGGCATTTGTCCCAAGACTCCATCGCCAAACTCGCCCCGCACACAGATTTTTTTGGCGTTTCAGAAATTTGGGCCGCGCAAGATCCCTGCACGACCCTGAAAGAGCTTATAACCCCCATCGCGTAGTTACAAAAACACCCGCTCGATCACCCAATAAACACCGATCAGCGCGATGATCAGCGAGCCAACCAGAGAAACCGCGCGGAACAGAACCGCGCTGTCCTCAGCCGCTGCTTCATGGGCGGGCAGTGACGCTTTGCGCGCCGCTTGAACCGAGGCCCAAATCAGCAGCGCGGCAATGGCAATCACAAAGAGCTGCCCAACCTCAACGCCCACATTAAAGCCCAAAAGCGCGGGGACAAATTGCGCATCTGGTAGGCCATAATCGCCCAAGACACTCGCAAAACCGAGCCCATGCAGCAGACCAAAACCAAAGATCACCGCAGGCCGCCATGCCCCCATATTGCGCATAAAGATGTTCTCGACCGCAACATATACGATGGATGCAGCAATCAGCGGCTCAACGATCTCACCAGGGATGCTCACCAAGCCAAGCGCGCCAAGCGCCAGCGTGACCGTATGGGCGGCAGTAAAGGCCGTGACCTGCCACAAAAGCGGGCGCAGCGCGGTTGAGAAAAAGAACAATCCCAGCACGAATAGAATATGGTCCAGACCTTTAGGCACAATATGGTCAAAACCAACGGGGATATAGGAAACAAACCCCTCCCAGGACGACATGGCCGCATCGCCCGTCAGATCCAGCGCGGGTGACTGACCGCCCCCAAGAATGAGGCCCGTATATGGGTTGTCCACCCCTTGTTGGCGAATCACCAGCTCGCCCGCGCCCTTGGGCCAGGAAATCATCGCATCACCCGCGCCCGAAGCGCTCAGCACCAAATTGGAAATTCGCAGCAGCTCTAGATTGCCAACCTCGGGAATGTCCAATGCCTCAATCTCCAACGTGGCAGGCGCGCCGTCCAAGCTCAGCAGCCCAGACTCGCTCCAGCGCGCGACAAGCCCTGGCACACGTGCAGAAAGCTCTGCCGGTGACAATTCGCGCAGCTGATCATAGCGATCAGAACCCGGCGCATCATTCGTAAAGACAAGCCCATCTAGGTCAATCTCTGACAAAAGCGCCTCAAGCGTTATGGAAAAACGCATTTCAACCCGATCCCCATCGCGGGAGATATCCACAACAGTGGGCTGTAACTCATGTGATTGGGCTGGTAGAGTGCCCAGAAGCGGTAGGATAAACAGCACCATGGAAAAGGCGCGAATGAAACGGAACATGGTCACTTTTCTCTTCTCGTTTTGCAGCGCTTTGGGCTTTGGTTTAGGCCCGGCACACGCGCATGAATTTTGGATTGCGCCCAATCAGTATCAAGTCGCCCCCCAAGAGACAATTACAGCAAAGTTCAAAAACGGAGAAGACTTCGCCGGGGTGGAGCTTGGCTATTTTGCGCGCAGAACGACCCGCCACGAGGCCTGGAACGGCACCACCTTAATAGAGCTTTCACCGCGCGATGGGGACCGGCCCGCCTTCACTCTGCCTGCGCAACCGGCGGGCCTAATGATATTGGCACATGAAACAGTGCCCTCGAAAATCACCTATAAGTCCTGGGAAAAATTTGCAAATTTTGCAAAGCATAAGGATTTTGCAAATTTTGCAAACTGGCACCAAGACCGTGGGTTGCCGCCGGAAAACTTTAGCGAAAGCTACACACGGCATGCCAAGACATTGATCGCTATTGGGAATGGCTCTGGGACGGATCATGTGTTGGGGCTTGCCATAGAACTTGTTGCCTTGTCCTCTCCTTATGCGGCGCAAAACCCCCAAGCGTTGCCCGTTCTACTCCTGCTTGACGGTGCCCCCCGCAAGGACGCGCAAATTGAGATTTTTGAAAAGGCGCCCAATGGCGCGGTTCATATATCCCTGAGCCGCACGGGCGCTGATGGGGTTGCGCAAATCCCTATCAAGCCAGGGCATGAATATCTTTTGGACGCGGTCACATTGCGCGAACCAGAGGCGGGCGCGCCCCATGATTGGGAGACGCTTTGGGCCTCGCTGACATTCTACGTACCAAGCAGGCCAGAATGAGCGCGAATCGACCAGATATTTTATGCATTGGCTCCGTTCTATGGGATGTCATTGGCAGTTTTGGTCGCGAACTGCCCCGCAGAGCGGATCGCCCTGGAGAAATTACGCGCCAGCCGGGCGGTGTGGCGCTAAACGTGGCGCTTGCCCTGCGTGGCTTTGGAGTGTCCCCGGCAGCCTTAACAGTGATCGGAAAGGATCGCGAGGGCGATGCGCTGATAGACGCATGCATACGACAAGGCATTGATATGCAATATGTATTTCGCACGAGCGAGCTGCCAACAGATCAATATATGGCGATTGAGGACTGCACCGGCCTTGTTGCGGCGATTGCCGATGCGCGCTCCTTAGAGCAAGCAGGGGATGCGATTCTTGCCCCGTTAACCGATGGCCGATTGGCCAGTACAGATGCGCCTTATGATGGGATAATTGCCCTTGATGGGAACCTGACGGCTGCACTTTTGCAGAATATTTCTGAGAGCCCCGTTTTCGCGCGTGCAGATTTACGTGTGGCCCCGGCCTCTCCCGGCAAAGCGACGCGGCTCGCCCCGTTTGTGAGTGCAGGGCGGGGCACGCTTTATGTTAATCTTGAAGAGGCAGGCTTGCTTTGCGGCGTGGTTTTCACCGCAACAGAGCATGCGGCAGAAGCGCTGACTAAGGCAGGTGCGGCGCGTGTTTTGGTCACGCATGGACAGAATGCGGCCTGTTTTGCCGACGCGGCAAACCGTGTGACGCGAAAGCCGCCGCAAGTTGCGCAAATCAGGGTCACGGGTGCGGGCGATACCTGCATGGCCGCGCATATTGCGGCTGAGCGCGCTGGTGCAAGCCCAGACGAAGCTTTAGAAGCGGCGCTTGAGGCGGCAGCGCGTTTTGTATCGGGTGAGGCCTAAGAGCATGGAAAATATTGTTATTCATCCCGAAGTGAGCGAAGCTTTGGCCCAAAACAAGGCTGTTGTGGCTTTGGAAAGCACGATTATCACCCATGGCATGCCCTATCCGCAAAATTTGCAAATGGCGCGCCAAGTCGAAGATGACATCCGCGCCGCAGGTGCTGTTCCGGCGACGATTGCTGTGCTCGCGGGGCGCTTGCATGTTGGGTTGAGCGACGAGCAGCTCACGACATTGGCGCAGTATGAGGGAGCGGAGAAACTTTCCCGCGCCGATTTGGCGATTTGCATGAGTGAGGGCGGAACCGGTGCAACCACCGTCGCTGCAACAATGATCGCCGCCCATCTGGCGGGAATTTCGGTTTTTGCCACGGGCGGTATTGGCGGGGTGCATCGCGGGGCTGAAGACAGCTTTGACATCTCCGCCGATCTACAAGAGCTGGCCCAAACGCCTGTTTCTGTTGTGGCTGCGGGGGCCAAGGCGATTTTGGACGTTCCGAAAACGCTAGAGGTGCTGGAAACATTGGGCGTTCCGGTGATCACAATTGGTCAAGATGAGCTGCCTGCTTTTTGGTCGCGCAGCTCGGGATTGATGTCGCCGCGGCGCATGGAAACAGCGGCAGAGATTGCGAATGCGCATTTGATGCGCGAATACCTGAATGTGAAGGGCGGGCAGCTCATTGCAAATCCAATCCCGACAGGCGATGAAATCCCCGCGCATGAGCTTACCCCCCTGATTGCCCAAGCCAATCAAGAGGCGGATGCGCAAGGAATCACAGGGAAATCCGTTACGCCGTTTTTACTTAGGCGTATATTTGAGCTGACACATGGGCGCTCACTAACAGCAAATATCGCGCTGGTGCGCAACAATGCCCGCTTTGCGGCTGAGATCGCAAAAGAAATTGCTGCAAATGCAAATTGATCTAAAGCTCTGCATTGCGAGAACGACACAAAGTGCTTAACTACGGGGCTAACCTGTCTTTGCATTTTAGAGCGTAATGAACACACCTTTTGATCCCCAAGAACCGCGCCGCCCTGGATTGCTTGCTGGGCTGCGCTCGTCCTTTTTAACTGGGCTTATCGTTATCGCCCCTGTGGCTGTCACGATTTGGCTGATTTGGACGGTGATTGGCTGGATCGAAGATGGATTTGTGTGGCGCTTGGTGCCCGATGCTTGGCAGCCCGAAGCGATTGTGAACTACTTTCTGGGCAACCCGGCGCAGATCGAGAATGCCAGCGGTCAGATGGTGGATAATGAAAAATGGGTTAAAGTGAATATCCGCGGTGTGGGTGTTGTCTTTTTCCTGGTTTTCACTGTGTTTGTTGGCTGGATCGCCAAGGGCTATCTGGGGCGTGAGCTTATTCGATTTGGCGAAAGCCTTGTGGAGCGCACCCCGGTAGTTCGATCCATCTATTCGGGCATCAAGCAGATTTCTGAGACGGTTTTTGCGGATTCCGATCGCAATTTTGAGAAAGCCTGTCTGGTTGAATATCCCCGCAAAGGCATTTGGGCGGTTGGCTTTATCTCGACGCAGGCGCGGGGCGAGGTGGCCGAGAAAGCCGGAGAGGCGCATGAAATGCTCTCGGTCTTTGTGCCCACCACGCCCAACCCGACCTCTGGATTTTTGCTCTTCTTTCCGAAAGAGGATGTGATTGAGCTGGATATGAGCCTAGAGGATGCGGCCAAGCTGGTGATCTCGGCGGGGCTGGTCTACCCGAACGGGAAACCTGCGGGCTCTTAAGCTCAATCATCCATCAGCGGTGTTTCGCCTGCCTGGATTTAGGGGACGAACGCGCATGCCCGTATGGCTGCATTGCAAGGCCAGCGCTGCTACTTGCCAAAAAAAACCCCAGCCGAAGCTGGGGTTAAGTTATTGAGGCAGGTTTCATACAGGCAAGAAACCTATCGAGCAGTAAGATGTTTATACGCAATTTGCTGCGGAGAGTCCAAGTTAAATGTTTGAATTCATATCCCGCTCGGATTAGAATTTTCCTTAATAAAACAAAGGCTGAGCGGGATTGTTGCCAAAATGGATCATGTTTTTTTCCAACCGAAATTGTGTCTAGGGCGATTCGTAACCGCTTGTTTTGGGGTGATTCTAGCGGGGATTGCAGCGCATGCTGACCCGCAGCACGGAATCGCGATGTATGGCGCGCCCAAGCTCACCGAGGATTTCACCCATCTGCCCTATGCAAATCCGGGCGCGCCTAAGGGTGGCAAGATCATCTTGGCCAATACGGGCAGCTTTGACAGCCTTAACCCCTATATCCGCAAAGGGAATGTGCCCTGGCAGCTGCGCTTTTTGACCCATGAAAGCTTGATGGCGCGCAATTGGGATGAGCCCTTTGGTCTTTACGGGTTGCTGGCTGAGAGCGTTGAAACCGATCCTGAACGGGTTTGGGTGGAATTTACCTTGCGGGCCGAGGCGCGGTTTTCCGATGGCGCGCCGGTCACGGTCGAGGATGTGCTTTGGTCCTTTGAAACTTTGGGCAGCGAAGGGCATCCGCGCTATCGCAGCCTTTGGGACAAGATCGCGCGCGCCGAGAAAACTGGCCCGCGTTCGGTGCGTTTTACTTTTGCTGAGGCCAATCGCGAGCTGGCGCTGCTGGCGGGTCTGCGCCCAATTTTGCAAAAATCGCAATGGGAGGGCAAAGAATTTGCAAAGGCCCATCTTGCAGATATCCCCATCGGATCTGGCCCTTATATGGTGGCCGATTATGAGGCGGGCCGGCAGGTGACGCTGGCGCGCAATCCGGGTTATTGGGGCCGCGATCTGCCCATTCGGGCCGGCACCCATAATTTTGATCAGATCAAAATCGATTTTTATGGCGATGGTACGGTTTTGCGCGAAGCGTTTCGCGCCGGTGAGATTTCCGCAGTGCGCGAGTTCAACGCCGAAAATTGGCTGACCCAATATGATTTCCCTGCTGTGGCGCGCGGCGATATTGTGAAATCTGAGCTACGGCACCAAAAACCCTCGGGCTTTACCGGCTTTGCGATCAATACGCGCCGCCCTGGCCTGTCTGATTGGCGCGTGCGCGAGGCGCTGATCCAGGCCTTTAACTTTGAATATATCAACGAAACTCTGACCGGTGGGCAGCAGCCGCGCATTACCTCTTATTTCTCGGGCTCACCACTTGCCTTTGAACCGGGTCCAGCGGTTGGGGCCGTGGCGGATTTGCTCGCCCCCTATCGCGGCGCGCTGCCCCCTGGCACCTTAGAGGGCTATAGTTTCCCACAATCCGATGGCCGTCTGCGCAATCGAAAAGGGCTGCGCCGCGCCATGAAGCTGCTGCAAGAGGCCGGGTTCACCGTGAAAGAGGGCGTGCTGCTTGATCCCAAAGGCGATGCGTTTTCACTGACGCTGCTCTTGCCAAATAGCAATCCAGAGCACCAAACCATAGCTGACCTCTATGCCCCTGCCCTGCAAAATCTCGGCATTGATTTGCAAATTGAACGCGTGGACCAAGCGCAATTCACCGAGCGCAGCGCCGCTTTTGAATTCGATCTGATCTCTTTCCGGCGCTCGGTCAGCCTGTCGCCGGGCAATGAGCAAAGCTTTTACTGGGGCAGCGCCGCCGCCGCGCAAACTGGCAGTCGGAATCTGCCCGGCATTTCCTCTGATGCTGTTGATGCAATGATCAAAGCCATGCTTGGGGCGCAGAGCACAGAGGAATTCACCGCCGCCACCCGCGCACTTGATCGCACCCTTACCGCGGGGCGCTATATCATCCCCTTTTACCGCTATGATGTGGACCGCATTGCCCATGTCCGCCAGATTCAGCACCCCAAACATATCCCGATTTATGGCGATGGCCCCGAATATATGCCCCAACTCTGGTGGTGGCAGGAATAGATGACGCAAAGCTGTTACATGATCAAAGTACTGATGCGATTCGATCTGGGATAAACGTGGGGTAGGTTGAAAATGACACGCAAACTTGTGGCCGAAGCGCTTGGCACGGCGCTGCTTTTGATCGGTGTGGTTGGCTCTGGCATCATGGGCGAAACGCTTGCGGGCGGGAACATCGCCATCGCGCTTTTGGCCAATGCGATTGCAACCGGCTGCATGCTCTATGCCATTATCACCACGCTTGGTCCCATTTCCGGTGCGCATTTTAACCCTGCTGTTACTCTGGCCTTTGCCCTGCGCGGCGATATTGCCCCGAAAGAGGCCGCCGCCTATGTGGCGATCCAAATTCCAAGTGCGATTCTCGGGGTTTGGCTCGCACATCTCATGTTCGATCTGTCAATTTTGCAAAGCTCAACCACGATGCACCGCACTGGTGTGGCGCAGTGGAGCTCTGAGATTATCGCCACCATCGGGCTACTTTTTGTGATCTTTGGCGGGCTCTATTCAAAGCCCGATGCGGTGCCAACCCTTGTGGCGCTCTATATCACCGGCGCCTATTGGTACACATCCTCAACCAGCTTCGCCAACCCAGCCGTGACCATCGCGCGCGGCTTTACCGACACCTTTGCAGGGATCTATCCTGGGCATATTTTCGCCTTTATTGCGGCGCAAATCGTCGCTGTTGGGATCGCTCACTTTACGCTGAAACCCCTCTTCACTAGGATTTAACCATTTAATCCCAGTGTAACACGGGCCACCACTCACTGGCCGAAAACGGAGGAACCCTATGACCTGGAGTGAAATCGCCAGCAATTGGCACCTATGGTTTGCCACATTTTCCGCGCGCATCCCAAATCTGGATGCGAAATCCGCGAAATATATCAAACATAACGAGAATATGTTCATACGCTATGTTGCGGAACAAAATCAGCTCACCGCCGCAGAGGCGCGCGATCTGATCGAAGAGATCATTGCGCAAAACACGCCGCAAGAAAAATCCGCGTAACCCCTAGCTAAGCGATGTGACCCAAAGAATTGTCGCATCATCCTCAGACAGTGACACGACGTTATGTCCCATCGTCGCGTCATAATAGGCGCTATCGCCGCGCCGCATCTCGATGGGCTCATAGAACTCAGTGTAAAGCTGCACAACGCCTGTCAGAACATATAGAAACTCTTCGCCTGCATGGCGTACCCAGCCGTCAAACTCATCCAAACTGCGGGCGCGAACCCGTGCGCGATAGGGCAGCATTTGCTTTTGCGTCAGCCCTTCTGATAGCAGCTCATGCTCATAAGTCACTGTTGTGACAGCGCCTCCTTGCCCAGAGCGCGTATGCGTCATGCGCCCCCCGGCCTGGCTTTGCACCGGCTGGGTAAAAAGCTGCGGCACTGAAATTTCCAGCCCAACCGCCAGCTTTTTCAGCGCCTCATAAGTCGGCGACATTTGCCCATTCTCGATTTTTGAAAGGGTCGAGCGCGCAAGCCCCGCCTGTTTTGCGGCCTGTTCCAACGTCCAATTGCGCGATTTACGCAGATCCCGCACCCGCGCCCCAAGGTCAAGCGGTTCTGCGCGTTCAGAATTGCCATTCTCACGGGCCAAGCGGATCAAGGATTTAGGGTCATCATGTGCCATACCCCCTATATGCTGGCACGCAGGAAACTTGCAACCAGAAGAGCCCTTAGATAGAGCCCCCATATGCGCTCGATCACACAAAGCCCGCCCTGGCCCAGCTGCCCCACGCCCTTCAATATGGCCCGCTATGTGCTGGAACCAGCCGCCCGTCTACCCGGCAAAACCGCGCTAGAAATCATTGGTGGCGCACAGCCTCGAAGCTGGAGTTTTGCCGAAATTGAAACCACCGTGCGCGCCATGGCCACCGGTTTTCTCGAACTGGGCGCGCAACCGGGTGATCGCATCTTGCTGCGACTCGGCAACAGCCCAGAAACCCCGCTCGCCTATCTCGCCGCAATTGCCGGGGATCTGATCCCAATCCCCGCCTCCGCGATGCTGACCGAGCCTGAAATCGCACGGATTATTGCTGAAACCACGCCACGCCTCGTGCTGCGGGATGAGACCCTGCCCTGCCCCGACCATCCGCATATGGTCAGCCTTCAGGGCCTACAAGATATGGGCAGCCTGCCCCTGGCTGACTACAGCATAGGCGATCCAAACCGCCCGGCCTACATCGTCTACACCTCTGGAACCTCGGGCAAACCGCGCGGCGTGGTGCATGCTCATCGTGCGATCTGGGCGCGCCAAATGATGCATAAGGCGTGGTATGACCTCACGCCCGAGGATCGGATGATGCATGCGGGCGCGTTCAACTGGACCTATACAATGGGCACTGGCCTTATGGATCCTTGGAGCCTTGGCGCAACCGCGCTCATCCCCGCACCTGGATGCGCGCCCGAGACACTTCTCTCTCTGATCGATCTTCATAAACCCACGCTCTTTGCCGCCGCGCCGGGCGTCATTCGCAAAGCAACCAAAGACGGTCAAAAGCTCACCTCAAACAGCCTGCGTCACGGGTTATCGGCCGGCGAAAAGCTCAGCCCCCGCATAACGCAAGCGTGGAAAAATGCAACTGGAACAGAGCTTTACGAGGCATATGGCATGTCCGAATGTTCCACCTTTATCTCCGCATGCCCCCAATATCCCGCAAGCGAAGGCACAACAGGACGCCCCCAAAAAGGACGTAAAATCGCACTGCTAGACGAGACCGGCGCGCCCGTTCCAATAGGGCAATCCGGCGTGATTTCAGTGCACTGCTCAGACCCAGGGCTCATGCTCGGATATCTGGGCGAGGCACCAAATACATCCGAATGGTTCTCAACCGGCGATCTCGGAATCATGCACAGCTCGGGCGAAATCACCTATTTGGGGCGTGATGATGACATGATGAATGCGGGCGGCTACCGCGTCTCACCGCTAGAGGTCGAAGCCGCCCTTGCGCAAATGTCTGACATTCAAGCCATCGCCGTGACCAGCCTAGAGGTCAAACCAGATGTACATCAAATCGCAGCCTTTTACACCGCGCCCAAACCTCTTGACACAGGTCATCTAAGCAGTTTCGCACAAGAGCGCCTTGCCGCCTATAAATGCCCCCGGCTGTTCATCCACGTAACCGAGCTGCCCACCGGACCAAATGGAAAATTACAGCGCCGCGCCCTGCCCGCGCTTTGGAGATCTTAGATGATTAAGCTTGATATCCTATCGGACCCGATTTGCCCCTGGTGCTATATCGGCAAAGCCCATCTGGACCGCGCCCTCGCCGCGCGCCCCGACCACCCCTTCACAATTGAGTGGCATCCGTTCCAACTGAACCCCGACATGCCCAGCGAAGGAATGGACCGCCGCGCCTATCTCGAAGGTAAATTTGGCGGAAAAGAAGGGGCGGTGAAAGCCTATGCACCTGTGATGGAACATGCTGAAAACGCAGGGCTTTCCATTGATTTTGAGGGCATGCAACGCACCCCAAACACTATTAACGCACACCGCCTGATCCATTGGGCGGGGATCGAACAAAAACAAAACGCAGCCGTAGATGCGCTGTTTGAGGCCTATTTCGTACAAGCCCGCGACATTAGCGAGATAGATATCTTGGCCGATATTGCCGACAGCATTGGCATGGATGCTGCCGTTATTCGAAAATTGCTGCAATCAGATGCGGATAAGGAAGAAATCGCGCAGCGTGATGCGCATTCGCGAAAAATGGGCGTCACCTCGGTGCCCACATTCATCGTCGCGCAGCAACATGCTGTTCCAGGGGCGCAGCCGCCGGAATTGTGGGAAAAGGTGATTGACGAGCTGATCACTCAGACCAGCGAATAATTGTCAGACAATTCGCGTCACCCAGCGGCTTTCATTTTCTTTTTCTTCTGAACCACCTTTTCAGCAAGATCTTTGGCAATCGCAAATGCGCCTTTGATCTTGTCACTATCTTTGACCCAATCGCGCCGCACGATGATCTTATTATCCTTAACCTTTGCGAGCCCACGCTGATCTTGCATGAACTCTACAAGCCCTTCTGGGGAGGCGAATTTATCGTTATGGAACTGTAAAACAGCGCCCTTGGGCCCACCGTCAAGCTTGGCGATTCCAGCTTTGCGGCACATCGCCTTAATGCGGACCACAAGGAGCAAAGTATTGACTTCTTTTGGCAATTTTCCGAACCGGTCAATCAATTCCGCCGCAAATCCTTCCAGTTCCACCTTCGTTGTCAATTCGCTGAGACGGCGATACAGGCCCAGTCGCACATCCAGATCCGGCACATACTCCTCGGGGATCAACACCGGCACACCAAGGTTAATTTGCGGCGCCCATTGATCGTCACTGCCCGGCACGCCGTCCAACTCACCTGCTTTAATCTTGGCAATCGCCTCTTCCAGCATGGATTGATAAAGCTCGAATCCCACATCGCGCATCTGACCCGATTGCTCTTCGCCCAAAAGATTACCCGCGCCGCGAATATCCAAATCCTGGCTGGCCAGGGTGAAGCCCGCACCAAGCGTGTCCAAACTGCCCAAAACCTTCAGCCGTTTCTCCGCCGTCGCCGTCAATTTCGCGCGCGGCTTGGTGGTCAGAAACGCGTAAGCCCTTGTTTTTGAACGACCTACCCGCCCACGAATTTGATAGAGCTGGGCGAGACCAAACATATCGGCGCGATGCACGATCATGGTATTTGCGGTCGGAATATCGAGCCCGCTTTCCACAATCGTCGTGGCCAGCAGCACATCGAATTTGCCGTCATAAAACGCGTTCATTCGATCATCGAGTTCTCCCGCCGCCATCTGCCCATGCGCCACGACATATTTCAGCTCAGGCAGTTGTTCTTTCAGGAAAGTTTCAATGTCAGACAAATCACTGATACGCGGCACGACATAGAAGCTTTGCCCGCCGCGGTAATGCTCGCGCAATAGCGCCTCGCGGATCGTGACCGTGTCGAACTCGCTCACAAAGGTGCGAATGGCCAAGCGATCCACTGGCGGCGTACCGATGATCGACAAGTCCCGAACACCCGATAGGCTAAGTTGTAGCGTGCGAGGAATTGGGGTTGCGGTCAGCGTGAGCACATGAATGTCCGACCTTAGCTGTTTGAGCCGTTCCTTATGGGTGACACCAAAATGCTGTTCTTCATCCACAATTAGCAGGCCAAGATTTTGGAATTTAACGCCTTTCGCAAGTAGCGCATGGGTGCCGACCACGATATCGACCGTGCCAGATGCCATGCCTTTTTTGGTGTCGGCGGCGTCTTTGGTGGACACAAATCGGCTGAGTTGGCGCACATGAAGCGGGAAGCCTCGGAAGCGCTCCTTGAAAGACTTCGCATGTTGGCGCGCAAGCAACGTCGTTGGCGCGATCACCGCGACCTGTACACCGGACATGGCCGCCACAAAAGCTGCGCGCATGGCGACTTCGGTTTTCCCGAACCCCACATCGCCGCAAACAAGCCGATCCATCGGGCTGCCCGAGGTCAAATCCTCCATCACATCTGAAATCGCGCGCAGCTGATCGTCGGTTTCTTCATACGGAAAGCGCGCACTAAAGGCATCCCAGGCACCAGGAGGCGGTTCAAGAATTGGTGCTTTGCGCAGAGCGCGCTCGGCAGCGACGCGGATCAGACGGTCGGCCATTTCGCGAATGCGCTCTTTCAGCTTGGCCTTTTTCGCTTGCCACGCACCGCCCCCCAGACGATCCAACAGGCCGGTATCATTGCCGTATCTGCTGAGAAGCTCGATATTTTCAACCGGCAGATAGAGCTTAGCCTGTTCGGCATATTCAATTGTCAGACATTCATGCGCGGCACCGGCGGCCGTGACGACTTCAAGCCCCAGAAAACGGCCAATGCCATGATCCACATGCACGACCAAATCATTTGGGGAGAGCGATTGCGCCTCAGTAAGAAAGTTTTCGGCGCGGCGCTTTTTCTTTGGTTGGCGAATCAAGCGGTCGCCAAGCACGTCCTGCTCAGCGATCACGGTCATATCATTGGTTTGAAACCCATGCTCGAGCGGCCACACCGCCAAGTGAAGCCCGGTTTTTCCAACGGCAGAAAAATCGTTGATAGGGACGGCTTCTAGGCCGCTTTCATCTTCGATCAGCCCCGAAAGGCGATCCCGCGCACCTGTCGAATAGGAGGCGATGATCACCGGGCCATTTGTCAGACATTTCTTGATATGGTCGGAGAGGCTGCCGAAAAGAGAAATACTCTCTTGTTGGCGTTCGGGTGCAAAATTTCGACCAATCCGCCCGCCGGCATCCAGCACACCGGGCCCCGTCGATTGAGGGAGCTGGGCAAGTTCAAGGCAGCGCCGCCCCGTAAGCGCCTCTTGCCAGGCTGCATCATCAAGATAGAGCCCTTTTGGGGGCGCAGGTTTATACACCGTGTCCAAATTTCCGCGCTGCGACAGAGCCAAACGGCGGGTTTCATACTGGTCCTCAACGCTTTCCCAACGCGCCAAGCGGCTTGCAGTAAGCTTATCGTCACATGTTACGGTTGCTGCGGGCAGATAATCGAAAAGCGTCTCGAGCCGGTCATGAAAAAAGCTTAACCAATGCTCGGCCCCCTGGTGTTTTCGCCCGGCACTGATGGCCTCATAGAGCGGGTCATCAGATCCCGCCGCGCCAAATTCGAGCCGATAGCTTTGCCGAAACCGGGTAATCGCGGGCTCGTCCAGCACGATTTCGCTCACAGGAGCGAGCTCAACGGCGTCGAGCTTGTCAATTGTGCGCTGGCTTTCCGCATCAAAGCGACGCGCCCCATCCAGCACATCCCCAAAGAAATCAAGCCGAATCGGGCCTAAATCCCCAGGCGGGTAAATGTCGATGATACCGCCACGAATCGCGTAATCTCCCGGCTCGCGCACCGTATTTGTTTGCGAAAATCCCATTCGAACTAAGTAGTTACGCAGCGCCTCTTCATCGACGCGATCTCCTACACGCGCCAGAAAGCTAGAGGATTGCACAATTTTTCGGGCCGGGACGCGCTGGGTCGCCCCGTTCAAGCTGGTGAGCAAAATAAAGCGTTCGGGCAAGCGCTGGGTCAACGCGGCCAAAGTCGCCATGCGCTGGGCACAGATATCAGCATTGGGCGAGACGCGATCATAGGGCAAACAATCCCAGCTTGGAAATTCGAAAACAGGCATCGCGGGATCGAAAAACCGCAACGCGGCCCGCATCGCGCTCAGCCGTTTTCCATCGCGGGCCACATGGATGAGCGCGCCGGTCGCGTTAACCTCTTTTAACAAAAGCTGCGCGTCAAATCCTTCGGGCGCCCCGGATAGGGTGATATGGTGAGCACTTTTCATGCAGGCGCTATGTGCCGCATTTCACCGCCCTGTCAACGGTAAGTCAACGCCCCAAACCTAAAATGGAACAATGCTGAGATTCTGGGACATGCCCCATAATGCGGTCACGAAGATTGAGATCATCCCTATAACTTGGGTATATAAGCGCTGGCGCATCAAAATCTTGTAGAGCGGTTCGCCAATTGGCTGCGCCGCCTCGATGAAATAGGCCGTGCGCAGGCTCAGCGCGGCAACCACTGACATCGGGAAGGCCAGCAAAAACAGCGCCTGAGCAAACTCAACCGCATAGAAAAACCCAAGCACAAGCATCACACAAAGCGCAAAGCTAATCACCCCAATGAGCCAAAGCCCGGCGGTTTGGTGGATATAGGTTAACCTTTTGACGTAAATGCGCACCAAATCCTGGACATCCTCTTGCGCCTGACCACCTTTGTGCTGGGCCTGCACGATCATGTCATAGGGCACACCCAACACCCAGTGGCTGACCGACGACCAAAGCACCGCAAGCGCGATCCAAAACCACAAATTCGAGAACGATCTCATATCGATCAACTCAAATATTGAGGAAATCAGGTCCAATGGGAGCCTCGTGCAACGGAATTTGGGCGCATGCTCTATCGGCCCATGAACGGAAAAGATAGCCCCAAGCTCTTGAGGTCACGTTAAAATCATGGCACGCAAAAGACAAATTTTGCAAATATGAGGCCAATTATGCGACCAACTCTTGGCGATTTCCCTGTCACACGGCTGCGGCGGCTGAAAAAAAGTGCCGCGCTGCGCGCCTTGACCCAAGAGAATGTCCTGTCGCCAAGTGATTTGATTTGGCCGATTTTTGTGCGCAGCGGTGAGAATATCGAAGAGCCGATTGCCTCAATGCCGGGGGTTGTGCGCCGCTCGGTGGATAAGGTGGCGGATGCGGCGCGCATGGCGGCGGATCTGGGCATCCCGGCCATGTGCATTTTTCCCTATACCAGCCAAGAGGCGCGTACCGAGGATTGTGCTGAGGCTTGGAACCCCGAAAATTTGTCCAATCAGGCCACGCGCGCGATCAAAGCGGCGGTGCCGGAGATGGCGGTGATGAGCGATGTGGCGCTTGATCCATATAATATTAACGGACATGACGGATTTGTTGAAAATGGTGTGATTGTGAATGATCGCACGGTCGAAGCCTTGGTGAAAATGGCGCTGGCGCAGGCCGATGCGGGGGCGGATATTATTGGGCCCTCTGATATGATGGATGGACGCATTGGTGCTATTCGCGCAGCTCTGGAGAGTGCGGGCCATAAAAATGTGTCAATTTTGAGCTATTCGGCAAAATATGCCAGCGGATTTTATGGCCCGTTTCGCGATGCGGTTGGTGCCTCGGGCGCTTTGGTGGGGGATAAGAACACCTATCAAATGAACCCGGCCAATAGCGATGAGGCGCTGCGCCTGGTGGAGCGGGATCTGCGCGAGGGGGCAGATATGGTGATGGTCAAGCCCGGCATGCCATATCTTGACATTTGCCACCGGGTAAAATCTACATTTGGTGCTCCGACCTTTGCTTATCAGGTGTCTGGGGAATATGCGATGATTAAGGCTGCGGCGCAAAATGGCTGGATTGATGGGCACAGCGCGATGCTGGAGAGCTTAATGGGGTTCAAGCGCGCGGGTTGTGACGGGGTTTTGAGCTATTTTGCCATAGAGGCGGCGCGCGCGATCCGGTGAAGGGGTTACAGAGGTTAATAATTCCTCTATAAAAAGGCGAAGCTCAAAATGAGCAGGTTTGGGAGAAGTCCAATGAGCAGTCAGAATAACGCAAATTCTTTGTCACGCCGCGGATTTATGTTGGCGAGCGGTGCCAGCTTGGTGGGTCTGTCCGCTTGCGGCAATGGGATCGGTGGGCGCGGCCCGGAAACCATTGATGCGCGGGTCGATAGCACCCTGGCGGAAATGTATCGGCAATATCCGAACACCGTGTCCTTGGCGCAAAAAGCCAATGGGATGCTGGTGATGCCACTGATTACCGAGGCGGGCCTTGGCTTTGGCGGTGCATATGGGCGCGGGGCGCTGCGTGTTGGGGATGTGACGGTGGATTATTACTCCGTTTTGAAGGGATCGGGCGGTTTTCAGATCGGCGCGCAACAATTTGCCCATGTTCTGTTTTTCATGACCGAACAGGCGCTAAGCGATTTTCGTAAATCTCCGGGATGGGCTGCGGGCGCGGATCTGGAATATGTGATCTCTAATCGTGGCGATAGTCTGAGCGCGGAAACAACCACGGTATTCTCTCCGGTTCTGGCGGCTGTCTTTGGACGTGCCGGTTTGCGGGTCGGGGCGACGCTTGAGGGCACCAAATATACGCGGATTATTCCCTAGACGTCCAGATATAGTGGGCGGCCCGTTTGATCAGAGCGGGCCGATTGCGGAATGATCAAGCAACTTGGATGAGGTCGATATCTTCGGTCGCGCGCACCACCGTTTCGCTGAGATCCAAAATTACGGTGACCTGCTTAAGAATGTCATTAAAGGCGGTGCTCAGCGCCGCTTGCGCATCTGCCAATTTATTGACGATCTCATCTAGGCCTGCATGTTCCTCCTCAAACTTAGAGCGTTCAATTTTACACATTATGCGCGTCAATTCGAGACCCGACATCATGCGCCGCATATCCCGGCATTGCTGACCAAAGCGGCGAACTTTCTCGGTTAACCCATTGATATCGTCAACAGATATTTCACGATATTGACGCGCGATCTCCGTAAGGCAGGCCAGCTCGGTCTGTTTGTCAAAAGGCAAATCAGAGTGGTCGGCAGCGAAATTGGTTTTAAGTTCATCCGCCAAGGTCGCCGCACATGTCAAAAACACCGCCAGGCGCACAGAGCCCACCCCAACACGGCTGTCTTCGGAGAACTGTTCCATATTCTCTTCGAGTTTTTGAGTCATCAGCCGGTGATTTGAAGAAATCACGCTGATTGGACCGTCGCTCCCCTCCAGCCTGCCCGCTTGTAGGCGCATATTATAAGGAATCTGATGGGTGTTGCGAAATACCGTGTCGATATCTGCCGCGAGTTTTTCCATATTTTGGACATCAACCAGCATTTCAGAGAGCGCGCTGCTCACCTCGTTGCGTTTCCGTCCTAGCTTAAGATCACGTGCACCAACCTCATCGCGCAGCGCAACGGACATAAATGCATTATAGTCACTAAATCCCATTTCCTGTAACGACGCCTCAAGCTGCTGGGCACTGTCTTTCGGGGATATGCCGCCTGCGCGTTCCTTTTGACGCAACGCACCGTAAAGCGGGATAATTTTGTCAAGATGAGCTGAGCTTGGTTTGAATCGGATCGAAATATACCCCCCCTCAAAGGGCAGCAAGGTTGCAAGTACCCAATAGGGCACCCCGTCTTCCGCCATGTTTTGCACATAACCGGCAATGGGATTGCCCGCCTTGAGACTTTCCCAGATGGTAAAAAACACGCCTTTCGGCATATCTGCATGACGCAAGATCTTATGCGGGGCTCCGATTAGTTTCCCCCAAGAATAGACACTAACCCTTTGAAAAACATCGTTTCCAGCCTGAATAACCCCGCGCTCATCCGTGCGGGTATAAAGAAGATCCTCTAAAGCGAAGCGATCATTGGACGCGCTATTCGTCATGCAATTGCCCCTTAAGCTATATGCATGACAGTTTGCCCGCCAAAGGTTGAGCTTTTCTTAAGTTTGGCCCGAAAAATATTAGCCCATATTTTCAAGGCGTTTGAACAGGCTTGAGGTGTCCCAGCGCCCGCCGCCCATATTTTGCACGTCCTTATAGAACTGATCCACCAAAGCGGTCAAAGGCAGGCTTGCGCCGGTATCGTCGGCGGCTTCAAGGCAGATTTTCAGATCTTTGCGCATCCAATCCACCGCAAAGCCATGTTCGAAATGATCCTCTAGCATGGTCTCAAAGCGGTTCACCATCTGCCAGCTACCGGCCGCGCCGCCTGCAATCACATCGACCACGGCGCGCCCATCAAGCCCGGCCTTCTGCGCAAAGTGCAGACCTTCACTAAGCCCTTGCACAACACCAGCAATGCAAATTTGGTTCACCATTTTGGTAAGCTGCCCGGCCCCACTTGGCCCAAGATGCGCGCATTTCTTGGAATAGGCGGCGATCATTGGCTCGGCGCGTGCATAGGCGGCCTCTTCCCCGCCGCACATCACCACAAGCTGGCCGTTTTCCGCCCCCGCTTGCCCGCCCGAGATCGGCGCATCGACAAAACTGATCTGCTGCGCGGCAGCTTGCGTGCAAAGCTCGCGCGTAACCTTGGCCGAAACGGTGGTGTGATCCACAAAAACCGAGCCGGGCTGCATGCCTGCAAACGCGCCGCTCTCGCCCGTGCATACCCCGCGCAGATCCTCATCATTGCCAACGCAGGCCATGACAAACTCTGCCCCATCTGCGGCCTCAGCCGGGGTTTGCGCCATCGCACCCCCATACGTGTCCACCCAAGCCTGTGCTTTTTCCGCAGTTCTGTTGTAAACTGTGACCTCATGCCCCGCCTTAACCAGATATCCCGCCATCGGAGCGCCCATCACACCCAATCCTAAAAATGCGACTTTTGCCATGTGCCACCCTCCGTTTATCTGGTCATTTGCAGGTATTTTCGCCATACCTAACAGGCTCATACCGCCCGTCAATCAACACAGGCAAAATAAGGAGCTTATGAGATGCAATTGATCTTTCGCTGGCTGATGCGCATCGCTGTGGGCCTGTCGGTTATCGCGGGGCTTGCGCTGCTTGTGGTGTATTTCTTTGCCGCGCGCTCTTTGCCCGATTATAGCCGCACCATAGATGTGAGCGGCTTGGACCAGCGCGTTGAAATTGTGCGAGATAATGCCAATGTGCCGCATATTTTTTCGAGCGAAGATGAAGGCGTTTTCTTTGGGCTTGGCTTTGCCCATGCGCAGGATCGGCTCTGGCAAATGCATATGTTTCGGCGCACCGCGCAGGGGCGGCTGAGCGAGCTTTTCGGGCGCGAGACGCTTGAAATTGACACGTTTATGCGCCGGCTTGATCTCTACCGGCTCGCGGCGCTGAGCTATGAACATCAGGATGCGGCAACCAAATCGGCCCTAACCGCCTATGCGGCTGGGGTAAATGCGCGACTCAATCAGATCAACACCGAGGCTTTGGGGCGCGGCACGCCAGAGATGTTTTTATTTAACGCCCCGGTTGCGCCCTGGACCCCCACCGATTCGATTGCGGTGATTAAGCTTATGGGCGTGCAGCTTTCGGGCCATCTTGAGGAAGAGGTGCTGCGCGCGCGCGTCTCGCTGGCCCTGCCCGACCCCGATCGGCTGAAAGATATTCTACCCGATGTGCCGGGGGCCGGGATCGCCGAGGTGCCGCGCTATTCAGAGCTTGTGCCCATGCCAGCCACGCAAATCGCCAGCGCCGCTGCCCCGCGCCATCCGCTTGACCCAAGGCCCCAGCGCGGATTTGCAGGGGCCTCAAACGCCTGGGCCGCCGCGCCAGAGCGTTCGGCTTCGGGGGGCACGCTGCTGGCTAATGATCCGCATCTGGGCTTTACCGCGCCCTCCAATTGGTATCTGGCACGGCTTGAACTTAGCTCTGGCGGCGTGATCGGCGCGACTATTCCTGGCTTGCCGCTTGTTCTCTCGGGGCGCTCAAAACATATCGCTTGGGGGCTCACATCCGCCTACGTCGATGACCAAGATCTCTATATCGAAGAGCTCAACCCCGAAAATCCCGAAGAATACCGCACCCCCACAGGCTGGGCGAATTTCCAAACCCGCCCCTCGATTGTGCGCATCAAAGGGTCTCAGCCGGTCACGCTGAAACTGCGCTGGAGCGAGAACGGGCCCATCCTGCCGCCCTCGCAATTTTCGCTAAAAACCATCACCCCGCCCGGCCATGTGGTGGCGCTGTCTTGGACATTGCTGACGGAAAAAAACACATCGCTCATGGCCGGTCTAGAGATTATGCGCGCCCGCACCGTGGACGAGGCAATCGCGGCGGCAGAAAACTATGTAGCCCCCGCGCAGAATCTCACCCTGGCCGATCAAACCCAAATCGCGCTGAAAACCATCGGCCATATCCCCAAACGCGATGCACGTCACCAAAGCCAGGGGCGCATCCCCTCCCCCGGCTGGCTGGCTGCAAATCGCTGGCAAGGGGTGATGCCTTACACGACAAATCCTGAATTTATCACGCCCAGCTCTGGGATTTTAGGCAATACAAACAATAAGATCGTTGATCGCCCCTTCCCCAATCACGTGTCTTTCGTATGGGGCGATGCTCAGCGGGTGCTGCGCTGGAAGGGGCTCATGCAATCGCGGCAAGTCCACACGCGCGACAGCTTTATCGAGGCCCAGCTCGATACAGTTAGCTATACCGCGCGCGCGCTTTTGCCGCTGATTGGCGCAGATCTGTGGTTCACCGGAGAGGCCGCGCCTGACGGCACATTGCTGCATAAACGGCAATTCGCGCTGGCCCTTCTCGCCAGCTGGAATGGCGAAATGAATGAGCACCTGCCCGAGCCACTGATCTATGCCTCCTGGCTGCGCGCCCTGCAAACGCGGCTGATCCGCGATGAGCTTGGCCCCCTCGCCGAGGAGTTCATCCATGTGGATCCCCTCTTTATCGAACGCGTCTTTCGCAACATCGACGGGGCTGCCGCCTGGTGCGACGTGATCCAATCCTCTCCCAAGGAAAGCTGCGCTGACATGGCGGAGCTGGCGATTGATGATGCGATTCTGTGGATCGAAGAACATTATAGCGGCACGATTGAGACCCTGCGCTGGGGTGATGCGCATCAGGCCACCCATGATCACCCGGTGCTTGGCACGATTCCGGGGCTCTCGCTGGTGGCCAATATCCGCCAATCCACCTCTGGCGGGGATAATACGTTGATGCGCGGGCGCACCAAGGGCAGCACGCCAAATCCGTTCTTTAACGTGCATGGGGCGGGCTATCGCGGCGTTTACGATATGGCCGATCCTGATAGCTCGGTCTTTATCATCTCGACCGGGCAATCGGGACATATGCTTTCGCGCCATTATGATGATCTGGCGCAGCTCTGGCGACGCGGCGAATATATCCCCATGTCACTTGATCGCGAGCTGGCACGCGGCGCGGCTGTTGGCATCACACGGCTAAATCCAGCGCCATAGATGCTCGTTGCGCTCAACAAACCCTTTGGCGTTTTGTGCCAATTCACCGATAAGGGAAATGCGGGCAGCGCGCGCCCAACCCTTTCTAATTACGTGAAAATCCCCGGAATATACCCGGCTGGTCGGCTTGATCGCGACAGCGAAGGGCTGGTGCTGCTCACCGATAATGGCAAGCTACAAGCCCAGCTTTCAAGCCCGAAATATAAAAAGCCCAAAACCTATTATGTGCAGGTTGAGGGATGCCCGGATGCAGCGGCGCTCGAGGCTTTGCGCAAGGGCGTTGTGCTCAAAGACGGACTCACACGCCCCGCTTTGGCGGAGTTGGTGGCTGAACCTGACTGGCTCTGGCCGCGTGATCCGCCCATTAGGGTGCGCAAATCCATTCCCGATACATGGCTCAAACTCACCTTGCGCGAGGGGCGTAACCGGCAAGTGCGGCGCATGACAGCCCATGTCGGCCACCCGACCCTGCGGCTCATTCGCCGCTCCATTGGAGAACATCAAATATCTGGGATAGAGCTCGGAAAATACAAGATAATTTAACGATCGTTACCATAGCGCACGGTGCTTTTACGTAATTGTCAGACAATTGGGGCATCTTACCCGTGCATATGCAAATACACGCGGCCCTAAGACCTCCTGCAACCATAAGTCGGGACGAGGGCTGCGTGGCCGGACGAGATGGATTGAGGCTCTAACGGTTGGATTCGTGTCCCAACCGATCCGTCGCTTAACGCGGGCCCGCAAAGTCTGGTTTCTATCTATGTTTTCTCTGGGCGGATCTCACCGCAGCCGGAGCAAAACTTGTATCCAGGGCTTTGCAAACCCCATTTACAGCTTTGCAAACTCCGCTTTTTGGCGTTTGGTCCAGGAAACATGCAGATCCATCCCCGTCTCGGTTGGGATCTCGCGCAGCACAACGCCCTTTTCATAGAGCCAAGCCCGCGCGCGTCCCATGTCATGGCTCAAAGGCACAAGCTCTTCGATCACCTCGCCGCGCAAAGCGGTGCAAATCGCCGCAAGCGGCGCATCGAGCCCCTCTCCGGTCAGCGCAGATGTGGCGAATACGCTGTCGTCACGCGCCGCGCGGGTACGTAGGGCCGCAGCCTCATCCGTCGGCACTTGGTCGATTTTGTTCCACAGCTCAAAGCGCGGGCGGTCCTCTTCGACCCCTAAGGCCTGCAGGATGTCTTCGACATTCTGGGCCTGCTCCGCGCTCTGACTATGGGAGATATCGCGCACATGCACCACGATATCGGCCTCTAAGACCTCCTCCAATGTGGCGCGAAACGCCGCAACAAGTTCGGTCGGCAAATCAGAAATAAACCCCACCGTATCAGAGAGGATCACATTCACCCCGCCGGGCAGCTTCACCTGCCGCATCGTGGGATCGAGCGTGGCAAAAAGCATGTCTTTCGCCATCACCTCCGCCCCGGTTAAGCGGTTGAAAAGCGTAGATTTCCCCGCATTGGTATAGCCCACCAGCGCCACAATCGGAAACGGCACCTTGGCCCGCGCAGCGCGGTGCAGCCCACGGGTTTTCACCACCTTAGCCAGCTGGCGACGCAAGCGCACAAGCTGCTCATCAATAGCGCGCCGATCCGCCTCGATCTGGGTCTCACCGGGGCCGCCAACGAACCCAAGCCCGCCGCGCTGGCGCTCAAGATGGGTCCAGGCCCGCACCAACCGGGTGCGCTGATACGAAAGAGCGGCCATTTCGACCTGCAACACCCCTTCACGGGTAGCGGCGCGATCCGAGAAAATCTCTAAGATCAACCCGGTGCGGTCGAGCAGCTTACAGCCCCAAGCCTTTTCCAAATTGCGTTGCTGCACCGGCGTGACCGGCCCATCGACCAAAACCAGCTCAATCTCTGCCGCCTTGAGCTGCGCGCCCAGCTCTTCGACCTTGCCCGAGCCAAACAAATAGCCCGGCTGCGGATGCGGCAACGGAACCACCCTAGAGCCAACAACCGCAAGCTCTGGCAGCGCGCGCGCCAATGAGACAGCCTCCTCAAGCGCAGCTATTGGATCTGGGCGGGCCTCATTGGTTTTGATATCTGGATGCAAGACCCATGCACGGGTTAGCTCACCGCTCAAGCGCTATCTTCGCCTTCATACAGACTGATGGGTTGGCCCGGCATAATCGTCGAAATCGCGTGCTTATAAACCAACTGGCTCTGACCGTCTCTGCGCAACAAAACGCAAAAATTATCAAACCAAGTGATCACACCCTGAAGTTTCACACCATTAATCAAGAAAATCGTTACCGGAACTTTGGATTTACGAACGTGGTTAAGAAACGCGTCCTGAAGATTCTGTTTATCAGAAGCCATTATTTTTGCCTTACATTTGCGCATTTTGTCGCGCGGGACTTTCCCGTGGGGGTAAGTATGTCGGCAGCGGGCCAGAATATCCAGCCCCCAATTCCATTTTCTTGCGCCATTTTAATACAATTTGTGTCAGATCGCTGGCTTAACTCCGCCATAGATCCGGCGTGAACAGCGCCACAATCGCCAGGGTTTCCAGCCGCCCCACCACCATGGCAGCGGCCAAAACCATCTTGGCACCTGCGGGCAGCTCAATCAGAGCAATCGGGTCGTCCGGGGCTTCTAGGATCAACGGCCCGGTATTTGACAGCCCCGCAACGCTGAGCACCATCGCCTCTTCAAAACTGAGACCAAAGGCGGAAAAGACTAGAGAAATAGCCGCAAGCGCCAGGGCAAAGAGCATGAAAAAGATCCATGCGATAAAGGCGCCATTGCGCCCAATACGCCGCCCGAGCGCGCCCAACCCAATGACCGAAGAGGGGTGAATCAGTCGCTGCATCTCGCCCCGCCCTTGCTGGTAGATCGCATAAACGCGCAACAGTTTCACACCGCCCGCCGTGGTGGCAACGCCCCCGCCAATCAGCGCAAGACCCAGCAAAATAAGGCCAGAGGCGCTATCTAACCCCGCCCAATAGCGCGCGGCCTCCCAATCACCGCTCACATAGCCCGTGGTGGTCAGAAAACTCAGAACGGTAAAGAAACTGCCCCAAAGCGCTTGGATTGCATGGGCAAGGGTCTCCTCGCCCTTTCCCAGCGGGCCGAGCCAATGGCGCAAGAACAAAAAGAGCGAAACCGTCAGAACAATCACGCAAGCAAGGCGAAACTCTGGATCGCTGTGCAGGCCCTTGCCGGGAATCGCGACCGTATCGGTGGAAAAGGCCAGGCGCGAGAGCGCAAACACCATGAAAAGCGCCAAAAGTATTTCGCCAGCGCCGCCGATCTGCCCCCCCACAGGCCCGCCAACCGGGGAAATGCCAGAGCTGGACAAAACGCCCATCGCATGACACAGCGCCACAAAACCATCCTCGCCAGAGACGATAAGCAGGAGCCATAAAAACCCCGTAAGCCCTGTATATATGGGGAAAAGGACCGCAGCGGCACGAAATACCCGGATGCGGGGACCGGCGCGTTCGATCTGATGCGAAAGCTGACGGGCGCGACCTCGCTCGGCGCGGGCGGTGACTTCGAAGCCGCCCAAGTTCAGCGGTGCGAGAATTGCGCCAGCGGCGAGCCAAATGGTAAATCCCCCCATCCAAGCCACCTGCGCGCGCCATAAATGCAGCGTCTCTGGCAAGCGATTGGCGGGATAAAAGCTGGCCCCTGTTGTTGTCACCGAGCTGACCATTTCCACATAAGCGTTCAGAAACGACGTGGTGCGCAGCGCCTCGTAAAACGGCACAGCAAGGAGAAAAGGCAAGAAGCACATAATTGAAAACAATGACAAAAGCGGGCCGAGCGGGCGATACGGCATCGGCCGACCCGCCATGACAACGCCGATCAGAATGCAAATCAATGTGCCCAAAAAACCGGTATAGAAAAACAGCCGCGCCGCGTGCTCATCGTCCAAGGACAGCGCGAAAAGCGAGGGGATAATCATCGACGCGCTCGCCAGACCGCAGGCGAGCAAAAACAGCGGCATCTCCTGAAGCGTGTCGATCCAGCTTTTGCGCGCCGCTTTGATCATTAGAAAAAGTCGATCGAAACTTGCATCAGACGTTCGATTTCTTTCACATCTTGGGCCAGGACAAAGATCGCGATCACATCCCCCTCTTGGATACGAACCCCGGCCCTTGGGGTTACATAGCTGTCGCCCCGTTGCAATCCGCCCACCAAAGCGCCCTCGGGAAACTCGATATCGCCAATGCGCTCCCCGGCGAGCGGCGAGGTCGAGAGCACTTCGGCCTCAATCACCTCAGCCTCCGCATCGCCAATAGAATAAATCGCCCGCACCCGCCCCTGCCGGATATGGCGCAAGATGGATGACACAGTTGTTGCGCGCGGGCTGATATAGGCGTCGATTCCCAGCGGCCCCATCAAAGGCACCAGCGTTGGATCATTGATCAGCGCCATCACAAATTCGCAGCCCTCAGATTTGGCCCGCACCGCAGCCAGCATATTGGTTTTATCATCATCCGTGACCGTCAGAACCGCATCCGCATTGGCGATTCCCGCCTCGGAAAGCAGCGCCACATCCAGCCCGTCCCCGTTCAGAACAATCGTGCGCTCTAGCGCCTCGGCAGCAAATTCGGCGCGGCTGCGGGTCTTTTCAATCACCTTGACACGCACGCGGCGCGGCCCGGTCTCAAGCTGTTCAGCCACGCTCAGACCCACATTCCCGCCGCCCACGAGGATCACACGATCTTGCGTGCTGTGTTTTTTGCCAAAGATCTCAAGGGCGCGCGAGACATCCCCTGCATAGACAAAGAGATAGATATCATCGCCCGAAAACAATTGATCCCCAGGTTCTGGCGCAAAGAGCGTGCCCTCGCGCCGCACCCCAACCACCACCGCGCGCAGGGTCGAAAAGAGATCCGTAAGCTGGCGCAAAGGCGTGTTTACAATCGGGCAATCTTCTTCCAGCGTGATGCCCAAAAGCTGGGCTTGCCCATCCATAAACATCTCAGTGTCAAACGCCGCAGGGGCCGTCAAACGTCGCATGGCCGCCGCTGCCACCTCGCGCTCGGGGCTGATCACCACATCAATGGGCATATGATCGCGCCGATACAGATCGGAATAAATCGCCTCAAGATAAGAGGTTGACCGCAGCCGTGCGATTTTGCGGTCAATGCCAAACACCGAATGCGCCACCTGGCAGGTGACCATATTCACCTCATCCGAATAGGTCGCCGCAATGATCATATCCGCATCATGCGCCCCGGCCCGATCCAGAATATCCGGGTAGCTGGCAAAGCCATACACGCCTTGCACATCCAGCGTCTCCGTCGCCATGCGCACCAGATCGGGGTTATTGTCCACAACCGTGACATCGTTGCGCTCTTTGGAAAGCTGACGCGCGATTTGCCAGCCGACCTGCCCTGCGCCGCAAATAATGACCTTCATCCGCTTATCCGCTTTGGTCTGGGTCTAACCCCGATAAGCATGACAGAGCTATGGGGCCGGGTCAATATTCTAGAGCTCGCTCTCATCGTCTTCAACATGCGCGATGCGCGATCCCGATTTGGTTGACGTCACCACCCCAAGCGATTTCAGTTTCCGGTGCAGCGCACTACGCTCCATGCCAACAAAACTCGCGGTGCGCGAAATATTGCCGCCAAAGCGATTGATCTGAGTGAGCAAATATTCCCGCTCAAACGCCTCGCGCGCTTCACGAAGCGGCAAGGTTGCCAAAGCCCCGGTCAGCACCACGCGCCCATCACTGCTGGGCTGAGTCTCTTCGCTGGGCAGCTCACTAACATCAATTGGGCCAGAATTATCACCCAATATCAGCACCCGCTCAATCAGATTGCGCAATTGTCTGACATTTCCCGGCCAAACCATTGTCTGAAGCAAAGCCACCGCATCCTCACTGAGCCCGCGCTTGGGCAGCCCTTGCGCACTATGCAGCTTTTCGATGAAATACTCCGCCAAAGTGGGAATATCCTCGCGCCGCTCCTCCAGCGATGGCACAGAAACAGGCACGACACTGAGCCGATGATACAGCTCTTCGCGAAACTGCCCATCTTTAATCATCTGCTGCAAATCAGTGGAGGTGCTGGAGATGACCCGCGCATCGACGCGCACCTTACCAGCCCCGCCAACGCGTTGAAATTGCTGATCAACCAGAACCCGCAGGATCTTAGATTGCGTACCAAGCGGCATATCCGCAACCTCATCAAAATAGATCGCCCCGCCATGAGATTGCTCTAGCAATCCGGGCTCAACACCGGTTTCTGGCGTTTCGCGGCCAAACAAGGCCACCTCCATTTGCTCCGGTTCAATCGAGGCGCAATTGACGCAGACAAAGGGCCCGTTCGCGCGCTGCGAATTGGCATGAATATAACGCGCCGCCAGCTCTTTTCCGGCCCCAGAGGGCCCTGAAAGCAACACACGCCCATTGGATTTTGTGACCTTATCAAGCTGCGCCATAAAGGCACGAAACACCGCCGAACTGCCAATCATCTCGCCCGCCGCATCGCTCTTTTGGCGCAAGGATGAATTCTCGCGCCGCAGCCGTGACGTTTCCATCGCGCGCCGGATCACAACCAGTAACTGGTCAATATTAAAAGGTTTTTCGATGAAATCATAGGCGCCCTGCTTGATCGCCGCCACCGCAATTTCAATATTCCCATGCCCAGAGATGATCACAACAGGCACCTCAGGATTGTCGCGTTTCACCCGCGTGAGGATGTCAATCCCATCCATATTGCTGTCTTTGAGCCAAATATCCAAAATCAGCAGCGCGGGGGGCTCGGCATTGATCGCGGCCATCGCCTCATCCGAGGTGCCAGCAAGCTGGGTTGAATAGCCCTCGTCGCGCAAAATATCCGAAATCAATTCCCGAATATCGCGCTCATCATCTACGATCAAAATATCGCTCATGCAGCCCCCTGATGGTTTTCTTCTGCCAGACCACGCGGCAAGACGATCACGGCCCGCGCGCCTGTATGATTGGTTTCGGTCTGCGGCGCATCCTCTAAAATAAGAGTACCGCCATGTTCTTCAACAATTTTTTTCACAATGGGCAAGCCCAAACCAGTTCCCGCGTTACGTGTCGTCACATAAGGTTCAAACAGGCGCGAGCGATCAACGGGCAGCCCGACCCCATTGTCGGTAATCGTTATGATACAGTCATTTTCCACAGAGACCATTTCCACCTCAATGCGGGGATCAGAATTGTCTGACAAATTCTTTTCCCTCCGAGTTTCAATCGCCTCACCTGCATTTTTCATAAGGTTTGTCAGGGCTTGGCCGATCATCGTGGCGTCAATGCTTTCCCAGATATCCGCCTCTGGCAGGCTCAAAGCAATATCCACATCCGGCTGGCCAGAGCGCTGCAACTCCACGCTTTCGCGCACCAATTGCGACAGATTATGCGTGCGCCTTTTCGGTTCAGGCATGCGCGCGAATTTGGAAAACTCGTCCACAATCCGACGCAAATCGCCGGTTTGACGCACAATCACATCGGTCATCTGCTCAAGCACGGCTTTATCATCGCCCAGTTGGCGGGAAAATTTGCGCTTAATCCGCTCTGCAGAGAGCTGAATCGGGGTGAGCGGGTTCTTAATTTCATGCGCGATACGCCGCGCCACATCGCCCCAGGCCGCCATGCGCTGCGCGCTCACCAAATCGGTTACATCGTCAAAGGCCACCACATAGCCCTCAAGTAACCCTTCCTCAGTGCGCCGGGTCGACATACGCACCAGCAGGTTTTCAAGACGCCCGGCCCGTGTGACTTTGACCTCGCGCTGCGCAACACGGCCCGAGCCACTGCGCAAATCATTGAAAAGGGGGCCAAATTCCGGCACAGCAACTGCGATATCAAGCGCTTGGCGATCCTCTGACCAATCCAGCAGCCGCAGCGCCGAGCGGTTCACAAAGGTCACGCGCCCCTCGGGATCAAGCCCCACAACACCCGATGTGACAGAGGTCAGCACGGAATCAAAAAGCCGCCTGCGCCGCTCGATCTGGTCCGTATTTTCAAGCAAAGTCTCGCGCTGCGCTTTCAGCTGCCGGGTCATTTGGTTAAAAAACCGCCCAAGCATCGCGATCTCATCATCGCCATCTTCCTCACGCACTTGCACGTCAAGATTGCCCGCGCCAACCTGTTGCGCCGCCCCCGTAAGCCGCCCGACCGGGCCAGAAAGGCCTTCTGCAAACCAAAGCCCAACCCAGATCGCGGCCAAGAACAAGATCACGGCAAAGCCTAAGTAAAGCAGCGCGAATTGAAACAAGAGCTGCCCCCGCTCGCTTTCAAGTTGTTGATACAGCTGCACATTTTCGCGCGTCTCATCCAGCAAAAGCAGCAAATCCCCATCGACTTCGCGCGAGAGATAAAGGAATTTATCCACATATGCATCAAGCCGATAAAGCGCGCGCAGCTCATTTTGCGCCCAGTCATCAATAAGGATCAAGCCTTCGGCGCGGGCTTGTTCGATTTGCAAATCGGTCGGCGCTTCAAAGTCAAAGAGATACGAATTTTCGCCGCGTCCCCGCAATGTTCCCAGGCCATCAATCAAAAACGCTTCGCGCAAGCCCCGTTGTGTAGAGGCTTGAATTTGTGTCAAAATCTCACTGTCCGATAAGAAGGGATCCGAGCGCCGCCCCCGTTGCAAAGCAATTGCAAAGTTTCTGGTATCTTCACGCAGCGCATCCCGTTGGTCCGCCTCATAGCTTTGCGCCGCTGCGAGCGAGGCCCCAACCACTTGGCGCACCCGATCCGAAAACCAGCCCTCAAGCCCAAAATTTATGGTGATGGACGCAAAAACCGCCACGGTCACAGTCGGAATCAACGCAAGCAGCGCAAAAACCCAGGTCAGGCGCAAATGGAGTTGCGAGCCCGCCGATTTCGCCCGCCGCGCCGCAATCAACCGCGCCACCTGTCCCATAACAAGAGCAGCGACCACCAAAACATAGATAAGGTCTGCCAGCAAAATCGCCCGCAACGAGGTGGCATTTGCCCCTTGCTCTAGCGGGCCAATCACAACGTAAGTGCCAATCGCCAGCATGGGCCCGAGCACCACCAAACCAAGCGTTGCCGCGTTGCGAAAACCACGCCTGCGCTGAAGCTTTAAGACAGAGTGCCACAATTCCCGTGTCAGAAAAGCCACAAAATCCACTCTATCCTGTAGCCCGCCGCAGCATTCGGGGGCGTTTCATTCAAAAGCAATCGTTCTGTATCCCGATTGCCACGCTCTCTGTGGCAGTTTTACATCAACTTTCGCCGGCGTGTCACCTGAATTTCCAGCTCCGAGATCTTTTTTCGCAGCGTATTTCGGTTGATCCCCAAGAGATCGGCGCATTTGGCCTGATTTCCCCCTGTGGCCTCAAGTGCGATTTCGATGAGCGGCAGTTCAATCTCCCTTAAAATCCGCTGATAAAGACCTGCGGGCGGCAGCATATTGCCATGCAAATCGAAATAGCGACGCAAATGCCACTCAACACTGGCCCCCAATTTTTCAGAGGATGCCGCGGCCCCCTGAAGTGTTTCCAATTCCGGTTGAGTTCCAAGGACTTGCTCAACCTCAAGCGCAGAGATTTCTGGCGCACGCGAGGTCAGTGAAAGACGGCGGATCGCGTTTTCGAGCTGGCGCACATTGCCTGGCCAGCTGTATTTTCGCAACACCTCAGCCGCCTCCCCCGACAGGCCACGCTTTGGAGCGCCTGCTTGCTCTTCTTTCGCCAAAAAATGCTCGGCCAATAAGAGAATATCATCCACCCGCTCACGCAATGAAGGCACCGCCAAGGTCGCTCCGCTCAACCGATAAAAGAGATCACGCCGCACAGCGCCCGCCTCCATTGCAGCTGCAAGATCGGATTGCGATGTTGCCAAAAAGCGCGGGGCATAATCGCCCGGCGCATCCATCATCTGCACGATGCGCGCCTGCATCTCAATTGAAATATCTCCAATCTCTTCAATAAGAAGCGTGCCACCTTTCACCTTGGCGAGCACACGCGCGGGCCCCTCTAACGCTTCAAGATCAGCGGCACTTGTGACCACAAACGGCAAGCTACGCCGGTCAGAAAAATCGTGCAAACACCGCGCGATCAGGCTCTTACCTGAACCACTTTCCCCAGAAATCAGAACCGGCAAATCCGTATTCATGACCCGCGCGACAAGCTGATAGAGCGCCTGCATAACAAGGGTGCGCCCCATCAGCGGCAACTCTTCGGGCGGGGGCGCATCAGTGTTCGGTTTGGCGGACACAACCCGCGTTTCAAGCGCGCGCGCGGTGCGTTTCATCAAATCAGGCAGATCAAAGGGCTTGGGCAGGTAATCATAGGCCTCAGCCTCAGCTGCCTTAATCGCGGTCATAATCGTATTTTGCGCCGAGATCACAATAACAGGCAACCCTGGGCGATCTTGGGCAATTTTTGGCAACATTTCCAAACCATTACCATCGGGCATCACCACGTCCGAAATCACCACATCGCCCTTGCCCTCCGCCACCCAGCGCATGAGCGTGGTTAACGAAGAGGTCGCGTGAACCCGGCACCCCGCCCGCGTTAGCGCCTGGGTCAAAACGGTGCGAATGGTGCGGTCATCATCGGCGACCAAAACAGTGCCATCCATGATTTACTCCGAAAAATTGTGAAGCTTCGCTGCGCGCGGCAGAGAAAGGCGAAATAGGGTTTTGCCGGGCACCGATGTCACGGCAACACGGCCATTATGGTCAGAAATTATTTTACTCACCAGCGCGAGCCCAAGCCCAGTGCCATTTTCTTTGCCCGACACAAAGGGGTCAAATATATCGTCTTTAATTTCAGGCGGTAAGCCCGGCCCATCATCGCAAATCTCGATTTGCAAAGGCAGAGATAGCCCCGTCCCGTCCGAGCGGCGCAAGCGGAAAGAATGCTCAAAATAGGTTTTTAACGTGATCGTCCCGCCCGCCTTCTCCGCCGCTTCAGAGGCATTTTTGAGCAGATTCAACACCACTTGCAACAGCTGATCGCCATCGCCCAAAGCCAGCGGGAGCGAGGGGTCATAAGCCTCAACGATCTTCATATGCGCCCCAAATCCCAGCAGCGCAGATCGCCGCGCCCGATCCAAAACATCATGGATATTGATTGGCATCAACTCGGGGGCAGAAAGATTTCCGAACTGCTCCACCTGCTCAAGCAATTTCACCACACGGCGCGTTTCGGCGACGATCAAATCGGTCAGCTCTTGATCTTCAGCAGATAGGTTCATGCTAAGCAACTGCGCCGCGCCAGTAATCCCTGCGAGAGGATTTTTGATCTCATGGGCCAGCATTTCCGCCATACCAATGGCAGATTGGGCGGCGGACTTTACAGAATTGCTTTGCGTCACGCGCTCTGCCAGCTCGCGCGGGGAAATGAGCATCAACATCTCACCGGGCGCTCCATGGAGAGGTGCAATTTGCAAAGCCGATTGTACCGGGGCGCGAAACCCCGAGCCCACATCGACATCATTAACAAATAAAGGGGTTCCGCTCCGACGTGCCCGTTGAAACGCATCCTCAAGCGGGGCATCAATCGTTACCAAATCCCAAACAGGCACACCACATGCGGACCGCGCCGAGAGATTCAGAAAGCCTTCCGCAGCAGAATTAATGTCCAAAACGCTGTCATCCGGGCCAATCCGAATGGCTGGCACGGGCAAAGAGGACCAAAGATCAACATCTTGCGGCATTATGCGACCTCATTGAGTGGGGCATTTGCAAAAATTTGCAACAGGCGGCGCAGCACCCGCGCCGGATCCGTTTCGGTTAAGATTTCCTGCCGGACAGGCTTTGCAATATTTGCAACTTCAAGATACCAACCCAGGTGCTTACGAGCGCAGCGCACCCCCAGAGGCCTGCCATAAAAGCTCAGCATATCTTCATAATGCCCGGCTATCATCTGCGCCAAATCGCCTTTCTGCGGAATCTGCGGCCTAGGCGCATCCCATAGATCATGGGCAATTTGCGCCAACAGCCAGGGCCGCCCTTGCGCACCGCGCCCAATCATAATTCCATCCGCGCCAGAGCGGACAAGAGCTTGGCGCGCGGTGCGTGTGTCATTAATGTCACCATTTGCAAGAACCGGAATCGTCACCGCCCGTTTTACATGGTTAATCGCCGCCCAATTGGCGTCCCCTTTATAAAACTGGCAACGCGTTCGGCCGTGAATTGTGATCATTTTGATCCCAGCAACCTCCGCACGCCGCGCCAGTTCAGCGGCATTGAGGCTCTGATCATCCCAGCCAAGCCGTGTCTTTAGGGTCACAGGAATATCAACGGACCGCACAACAGCTTCGATCAACGTGAGCGCGTGATCAAGATCCTTCATCAGGGCGGAACCCGAATAACCACTCGTCACCTTTTTCGCCGGGCAGCCCATATTGATGTCAATGACACAGGCCCCCTGCCCTGCAACCATCTTTGCAGCCTCAGCCAAAGGACCTGGCGCGCGCCCGGCCAGTTGAACCGCGCTGCCCTCGATCCCAAGGCCCAACTCCGCCCGCTCGCGCGTGCCGGGACGCGCATTCAGCATATCTTCACTCGCGACCATCTCAGACACCACAAGCCCCGCACCAAACTTTCGCACCAGATTACGAAAGGGTAAATCCGTGATCCCAGCCATAGGGGCCAACGCAATCGGCATCGTCATTTGCAATGGGGGCGTATGGGACATGTTCCCGAGATCCTCGCACTCTTACGCTCTGCCTAATTTAGAGATAGATAAGAGGCAATGAATCGCGCGGCCCTAATGTTTGGAAAATAGGGCAAACGCACAAAAAATCGGCATTTGCAAATTTCCCTTTGCGACTTTGCTAAACTTGACCCTATCTTGTCACAGGAAGATGACCGCCATGCTACCCCTCGCCAAACTCATCGGAACTGTTCTCGGGGTCGGATATATACGGCCTGCACCGGGCACTTGGGGATCGCTCATCGCTTTGCCCTGGGGCTGGCTGCTACATGTTTTGGGCGGCTTTCCCCTGCTTGCTTTGGGCGTTGTCATTGGCTTTCTCAAGGGATGGTGGGCGACACGCGTGATGACAAATGGGGCGCAGGACCATGACCCGGATGAAATCGTCGTGGATGAGCTCGTCGGTCAATGGATTGCAATTCTGCCCCTAAGCTATGCAGCCTGGAGCAAAGACATTAACGTTCTTGTCCTTTATCCTGGATGGATCGCTGCCTTTGTCTTGTTTCGCCTGTTTGACATCTGGAAACCCGGTCCGATCGGCTGGGCGGATCGCCGCCAAACGGCTCTTGGCGTCATGCTAGACGATGTTATCGCGGGGCTTTTCGCAGCGCTTGGCGTGATCATCCTCGCTGGTCTCTATCATGGAGTTATGGGGCTATGATCGTATTAGACATTTTGCAACTTTGCAAAACCCATATGCAAACAATTGCAGCAGCTGAAAGCTGCACAGGCGGCATGCTCGCTGCCCGTCTCACTGATCCCCCAGGCGCATCGGTCATGTTTGACAGCGGATTTGTGACTTATTCAAATAATGCCAAATTGCAAATGCTCGGGGTAGATGAGGGAACATTAACAAAATACGGAGCCGTCAGTGAAGAGGTCGCGGCGCAAATGGCGCGAGGCGCTTTGGAGCGTTCTTGCGCGACGTTAGCCATATCAGTCACCGGAATTGCAGGCCCAGGCGGATCGGAATTTAAGCCCGAAGGTCTTGTCTGCTTTGGCATAGCCAGCAACACACGAGTGGAAACGCAAAAGGTCGAATTTGGTCCCCTGGGGCGTCAGGCTATCCGCGCAAAATCCGCAAGCCATGCGCTGGACATGATACACACCCGGCTTTGCAAATTGACCAAAATTTAATCAAAACCCCACCAAAACCGAGCAAATAATTTGCAATTCGCAATTTTCGCAACGATCACGCGCTGCCACAGGAAGAATTTGTTCCGCCTGCCCCCTTCATGCTGTTGAACGCACGAAATAGGAAAATTGGGGGAATCTCATGGTAGGGGCCGATACAGCCTGGATCATCGTCGCAACAGCATTGGTGCTGTTTATGACATTACCAGGACTTGCACTTTTTTACGGCGGACTGGTCCGCGCACGCAATGTGTTAAGCGTATTTATGCATTGTTTTTCAATAGCATGCTTGATGAGCGTGCTTTGGCTCGCACTCGGGTATTCAATCGCATTTGGTGACGCCAATGCGTATTGGGGCGGTCTGGGAAAAGCGTTTTTGACAGGCATCGACGCAGATACTGTGTCCGGAACAATACCAGAAGTGCTGTTCTTTGCCTTTCAAATGACCTTTGCAATCATCACCCCCGCTTTGATCGTCGGCGCTTATGTCGAGCGGATTACATACGGCTTTGTGATGCTTTTTTCCGGCCTGTGGATGCTGATCTGCTATGCACCTGTCGCCCATTGGATCTGGGGCGGAGGGCTATTGGCTGGCGGTGACGGCGCACTTTTCGCCCAGGGCGTTAACGATTTTGCAGGGGGAATCGTGGTACACCAAACTGCAGGTATTGCAGCTTTGATTTTGGCTGCCATGCTCGGCGGGCGGAAGGTTAAAAATAAACCGCCACATAATCCAGGCATGGTCATGATTGGCGCAGCTATGCTCTGGGTGGGCTGGTTCGGCTTTAACGGCGGATCGCAGCTTGCTGCCGACGGGGGTGCCGCAATGGCGCTGACCGTTACGCATATCTCGGCAGCAACCGCGTCTTTAACCTGGGCTCTCTGGGAGCGAATCCGCTATGGCAAGGCCTCTCTCGTGGGCATAGTGACTGGAACAATTGCAGGGCTCGCCTCCATCACCCCTGCCTCTGGCTCGGTTGATCCGGTGCAAGCACTGATTATCGGCGCAATCGCTGGCATCATGTGTCAGGAATTGTGCGGAGTTGTCAAAAACACATTGAAAATTGATGACACTTTGGACGTCTTTGCCGTGCACGGCGTGGGTGGCATATTGGGAATTGTGATGCTGGCCATCTTTGGCCTTGCAGACTGGACAGCGCAGCTTGGCGGCCTTTTGGTTGTGGGGGTATGGACCACTGTTACAACAACAGTCATTATCTTGATTTCAAAAGCTATTTTCGGGCTACGCGTAGACGCGGAAGCTGAAGAAATCGGGCTGGACCTAACCTCACATGGTGAGCGTGCGTATGATATGACGAGCTAATCTAACCTCTAAAACCTAGATACGGGCTCCAATTTGGGGCCCGTTTTCATGCCATAAATCGGGTCAAATCAGAGATCGGTGCCTCCTTGTGCCCCTCAATAACAGACCAAATTTGCTCTGTTTTTTGCGCCCCAATCAGGCTTTCCGCTTTACGCCTCACACGCTCTTGACGTTGACTTAATGGCTGGAGCGTCTCCAAATCAAACTCCGCATACAGCGTTCCAGCCTCTAAATGAACAGCCAGCTGCGCCTGCGTTTCGGTGAGCGCGGGGTTTGCAAAAACATGTACTCGATCTCGCAGCTCGACCACTTTCGGATCGCAAGCTAGGGCGTCAGAATAAGTTTGCAAAGCTGCCGTATCGTGCCCAAGCAAAGATAGGGCGATGACGGTATTATAACTGAACTTCGCGCCAAGCCCCGTGATAGGCTCTCTTTGGTTGCACACTGTCATCCAACGCGGATGGGTCTGCACCTCTATGCTTTGCAACGATTGCAAATCCAATGCATCGAGATTTTGCAAAGCCTCTAAAGCAGCATGAAGACCGTGGCAGCAGGCATGAAACTTGTGGCTCACGGCCTGCATAAGGCAGCCGGGCTGAGCACTCAACGAACCATTCGCATGATGGGTTTGCAAAAATCCATTTATTCCTGAAAGCGCTTGAGGATTAGAGACGAAACCCAGCTCCGCCAACAATGCGGCTTCCACCCCATTAGAAGCTGCCGCCCCCGCATTATAAGGTTTTCCCATCGTGCCGAATTGAGATTTCAAACCCGAAGCGCGCGTGCTCACAAGCCCCAGAACCTGCGCGTGCAAAGCCTCATCATCGGTTAACAAACACGCAGTAGCGTAGGCAGCGCCAAATGCCCCAGCCGTTCCAGTTTGATGAAATCCGATTTGATAATGCTCACGACCAAATAGCAAACCAAACCGGATCGACGCCTCGCAGCCCAAGAACGCAGCCCGCACAAAACTTTGCAAACTCGCGCCCTGCGCCTCTGCAACAGCCAAAGCAGCCGGTATCACCGCAACAGATGGGTGCCCAATATGTGCAAAATGCGTGTCATCATAATCAAGGGCATGGGAAATCGTCCCATTCACCAAAGCCGCCATCCGCGTAGGCGCGCGCCCTCCACCAAACAGGGACGCATGTGGCGCTCCGGCTTCTTGAGCTGCAAACTTATGCATAATCTGCGAAACGGGCTCTTGCAAACCTGCTAACCCAACCGCCATCCAATCAAGCAAGGAAAGGCGCATAACGGCCAAACCATCGGCGGTTTCCGCGCCGCGGCAAGCCCTTAAAATTGCGGTGATACCATTATCCATATAGTTCTTGCGCCCGCGCTTCAAAGGCCCGCACGATCCGGTGCATCGCCTCGTTAAAAACCACCCCGATTATTTTTTGCAAAATGGCATTCTTGAACTCAAAATCAACAAAAAATTCAACTTCGCAGCCACCTTCTGCCGGCGTGAAGGCCCAATTGGATTTCATATATTTGAAGGGTCCATCCAAGTATTCCGTGTCAATTTTCTGCTCCTGCGGCCATAGAAGCACCCGACTGCCAAAGCGCTCACGAAAGACCTTGAACGAAATCACCAAATCCGCCTCCAGCAACGTCGCCGCGCCTTGTGGGACATTCTTACGAATACGCGCAGCAGCGCACCAGGGCAGGAACTGAGGGTAGTTTGCAACATCCGCGACAAGCTCATACATCTGCGATGGCGTATAGGGTAAAAATTTTGTTTCAGAATGAGTGGGCATGGGCTGGTTCTTTGATGTGTTTTGCGCAAGATAAGTGTTGCAAAATCAACGCCGGATCAAGAGGGGCAGCATGACGCAGCGACCATATGAAATTGACAAAATGATCTCAGCCAAAGCCATTGCTTGCCGGATCGAAGAGCTTTGCAAAGAGATTGAGCAAAGTTTTGCAAATACCAATAAGCTGGTGGTTGTGGGGCTTTTGCGTGGCTCATTTGTATTTATCGCAGATCTGGTGCGCGAGCTAAACCTTCCCATCGAGGTGGATTTTCTCGAAGCTTCGTCTTATGGAAACGCGACCGAAAGCAGTCGAGAAGTCCGCATTCTCAAAGACTTACGCAGCACCATCGAGGGCCGCGATGTGTTGGTGGTCGAAGACATTGTAGATACTGGGCACACGATGCATCATGTCCACCAGCTTTTGCAAACACGCCAACCAGCACGTTTGCAAACCATTGCTCTGCTCGACAAACCCACAAGGCGAGAAGTAGATTTCAGGGCCGATTGGATCGGGTTTGAAATCCCTGACGAATTTGTCGTTGGCTATGGAATCGACTATGCGCAGCGCAATCGAAACTTACCATATATCGGAAAAGTTCGCTTTACAGATTAGCAAGCTTTGCTTGGCGCGCTGACCTCAGCTTTGCAAAATCATCCCCGGCATGATAACTTGATCGCGTGAGCGGGGTTGCAGAGACCATCAAGAAGCCCTTGCCATAGGCAGCTTTTTCGTAGGATGCGAATTCCTCTGGGGTCACGAAACGGTTAACGGCATGGTGCTTAGGTGTTGGCTGCAAATACTGGCCGATTGTCAAAAAGTCGATGTCGGCAGCACGCATATCATCCATGACCTGCATCACGGCTTGGCGATCTTCGCCCAAACCGACCATGATTCCCGACTTGGTAAAAACTAATGGATCCAACTCCTTAACCCGCTGCAGCAATCGCAAACTGTGAAAATAGCGGGCTCCGGGCCGCACTTCGGGATACAGCCCAGGCACCGTTTCGAGATTGTGGTTAAACACATCTGGCCGCGCCTCAACCACGATTTCTAGCGCGGTAGAATCGCATTTCAGAAAGTCGGGCGTTAAGATTTCGATTGTGGTCTGCGGCGAACGATGGCGTACCGCCCGGATGGTTTGCGCGAAGTGGTCCGCCCCGCCATCATTCAGGTCGTCGCGATCCACTGATGTGATCACAACGTGATTGAGGCCGAGCTTTTGCACAGCGAACGCAACGCGCCCCGGCTCAAACGCGTCAAGCGCATCGGGTTTGCCAGTTGCAATATTGCAAAACGTACAACCACGCGTGCAAATCTCGCCCATAATCATCATGGTAGCATGACCTTGAGACCAGCATTCCCCGACATTCGGGCAACCGGCCTCTTCGCAGACGGTCACGAGATTATTTTCGCGCATAATTTTATGCGTGTCCTGATACCCCGCCCCGCCGGGCGCTTTAACGCGGATCCAATCTGGCTTTTTGGGTTGCGCATTGTCCGGGCGGTGCGCCTTTTCCGGGTGCCGTTGGTCGGGTATTTTCAAGTCTCGCATCACATCACCGCAAATAGTTTAACGCTAAACTATATCTCCAAAGCAATTTGCGCAAGGTGAACAGGCGCGGCGCAGTGCCGCTATGCGCGCAGGCGTTGCCCTTTGGGATCAAAAGGCGGATGCTCAAGAAGTGTTGCGCGATGCGGCCGCCCAAGCACCATAACATCGACCTCATCACCTGGACCTGCGCCGTTAACAAAGCCAAGTGCGAGGCTCATTCCGACGGTATAGCCATAAGCACCGGAGGTGACGCGACCAATCCCAACGCCGTCCTTAAAGATCGGCTCACCACCTGTTGCATCTGCGCCGGATGCATCCGTATCCGCATCGCTGAGATGCATGAGAACCAGATTTTCACGGCTTGGTTCCGCCAATACGTCTTCACACGCGGATTTATGCAAAAACTCTTTGTCGAGTTTGCAAAGTCGCTCAAGCCCAACTTCTTGCGGCCAATATTCTGGCGAGTACTCGCGGCTCCATGACCCATAGCCTTTTTCGACGCGCAAACTCATGAGCGCGCGGCTGCCCACAGGCCCCGCTCCGAACTCTTGTCCGGCCTCGAGCAACGCCGCATAGAGCTGGGCTTGGTCTTCGGTTTTGCAGTGCAGCTCCCACCCGAGATCCCCGGTAAAGGAGACCCGCAACGCGAGACATTGGACCCCCGCAAGCTCAATCATTTTGGAGCGCATGAAGGGAAAATCTTCGGTTTGCAAAGAGGCATTGGTTAATCTTTGCAAAATCTCCCGCGATTTGGGCCCAGCGACGTTAAATCCGCACATCTCTTCGGTTTTGCTTTCAAAAACCGTGCCTTCTGGCAAAGGCACCATATCATAGAAGCGTTTTTGATAACGTTCGGCCATTCCAGAGGAGATAACCCAGAACTCGTCTTCACCGGTTCGTGTCACCGTTGCATCGCCTGCAATTCCGCCGCGAACTGAAATCAGCGGCGTTAGGCAGGAGCGCCCGACTTCGCGCGGCATCTTATTTGCAAAGACGGCATTGAGCCAATCCTCAGCTCCAGGCCCTTTGCAAATATATTTTGCAAAGTTGGAAATATCGATGATCCCGGCGCGATCACGCAACATACGGCATTCGGCCCCAACCGGTTCAAACCAGTTTTGACGTGTGAACCCGTCGGTGTCTTTCGCACCAGGTGCATCTGCAAACCAAAGCGGGTGCTCCCAACCATAGTTCAGACCAAACACGGCACCATTCTGTTTTTGCATCTCATAGGCAGGACGGGTGCGCGACGGGCGACCGGCTTCGCGTTCTTCATTGGGAAAGTGGATTTTGAAACGATGCGCATAGACATCGCGCACCCGCGCCTTGGTAAAGGCCTCATCCGCCCAATCGCCAAAGCGCGCCATATCCCAAGCAAACATATCATAGCGCATCTCGCCTTCCACAAGCCAATCCGCCACCATAAGCCCCATGCCGGCCGATTGCGAAAAGCCCGGAATAATGCCGTTACAGCAGAAATAGCCCGGTTTTTCGGGCACCGGCCCCAGGATCACGTTACTATCGGGCGACCAAATCATCGGCCCGTTGATCACGCGTTTGATCCCGGCCTCGCCCACCGCAGGCACGCGTTCAATGGCGCGCATCATGTTCTCTTCAATGCGCTCTAGATCATCGGGGAATAGATCATGGGCGAAATCGAGCGGCGTGCCGTCCTCAGCCCAAAGCCGCAGATCTTTCTCATAGGCCCCGACCAAGAGCCCCTTGCCCTCTTGACGCAGGTAATATTCGCCATCGCGGTCAGCTACGGAGGGCAGGCGGCGCTCCATCCCCTCAATCTCGGCAATGGTTTCGGTCACAAAATACTGGTGCTCGGTAGGTTGCAGCGGCAAGGTGATCCCGGCCAAAGCCGCAACCTCACGCCCCCAAAGACCCGCAGCATTAATCACCCAGGGCGTTTTGATCTCACCTTTCGGGGTTTCCACGACCCATGTGCCATCGCCAAGCGCGCGCGTCGCCGTAACCGGGGTAAAGCGATGAATTTCCGCCCCGTTCTGCTTGGCCCCGGCCGCATAGGCATGGGTCACGCCTGAGGGGTCCACATTGCCGCCGTCGGGTTCCCACATGATGCAGCGAATGCCATCATAGTTGACCAAAGGGTGCAGGCGCTCTGCCTCAACCCGGTCAATTTCATGGAAATTCATCCCGTAAAGCTTGGCCTTAGCTGCTTGCAGACGCAATTGGTGCTCACGCTCCTCTGTCTGCGCAAGATAAAGCGAGCCGGGCTGGAACACACCGCAAGATTGCCCTGTTTCAGCCTCCAGCGCATTATACAGGGTCATCGTATAATGCTGGATCCGGCTGATATTTGCACTGTCATGCAGCCCGTGGATATTCGCCGCTGCATGCCAGGTTGAACCCGAGGTCAGCTCATCCCTTTCAAGCAGCACCACATCGCGCCAGCCCATCTTGGTAAAATGATATAAGATCGAGCAGCCGATAACACCGCCGCCAATCACCACCGCCTGAGCATGTGTACGCATCTGAAAATCCTCCTCGCTGTCCTGGCAACATCTTCCAGAGCAAATCGTTAAGATTGCCCATTCCCGACATCTGCCGTCGCAAACCCCCTTTAGGTTTCAAAGCACTGGCCTTAGTCTTCTGTCCAAACCAGGAGAGGCCGGAGGCATCTCCGTAAAATCGAATGCGCCGATAGGCGCCCCGCCTAAGAGGAGTGTGCAGATGAAAACCACCACCCGTGTATGTGTGATTGGGGGCGGCGTTGTTGGCTGCTCAGTGCTGTATCATCTCACCAAGCTTGGCTGGTCTGACGTCATGCTGCTTGAGCGCGCCGAGCTCACCGCAGGCTCCACCTGGCATGCGGCGGGGGGCTTTCACACGCTCAATGGCGATACCAATATGGCCGCGCTGCAAGGCTACACCATCCGGCTTTATAAAGAGTTAGAGGAGATCACCGGGCTCAGCTGCGGGCTGCATCATGTGGGCGGGGTGACGTTGGCCGACAATCAGGATCGCTTTGATATGCTCCTGGCAGAGCGCGCCAAGCACCGGTTTATGGGGCTTGAGACGGAAATCGTCGGGCCAGAAGAGATCCGCAAAATTGCGCCAGTCACCAATACAGATGGTATTTGGGGCGCGCTATATGATCCGCTTGACGGGCATTTGGACCCCTCCGGCACCACCCAAGCCTATGCAAAGGCAGCGCGCATGGGCGGGGCTGAGATTGTCACGCAATGCATGGTGCAAGAAACCAATCAGCGCCCCAATGGCTCTTGGGATGTGGTCACGTCTAAGGGCACCATTCACGCCGAACATATCGTCAATGCAGGCGGGCTTTGGGCGCGTGAGGTGGGCGCGCTGGCCGGGGTGTATTTCCCGCTGCACCCGATGGAGCATCAATATCTGATCACCGATGAGGTGCCCTTGATCACTGAAATGATGGCTGAGGGCAAAGAGCACCCCCATGTCATGGACCCGGCTGGCGAGAGCTATCTGCGCCAAGAAGGCAAGGGCCTATGCATCGGGTTTTATGAACAGCCCTGCCGCCCCTGGGCCGTGGGCGGGACCAGCTATGAGTTCGGTCAAGAACTGCTGCCTGATGATTTTGACAAGATCGAAGACAGTATCGCCTTTGCCTATAAGCGCTTTCCTGACCTTGAGAGGGCCGGTGTGAAATCGGTGATTCACGGCCCCTTCACCTTTGCGCCCGATGGCAACCCTCTGGTCGGCCCCGTGCCGGGTATGCGCAATTATTGGTCGGCTTGCGGCGTGATGGCAGGCTTTAGCCAAGGGGGCGGCGTTGGCTTGATGCTTGCGCAATGGATGATTGAGGGCGAGACCGAGCGCGACACGATCGCCATGGATGTGGCCCGTTTCGGCGATTGGATCACCCCCGGTTACACCCTGCCCAAGGTGATCGAGAATTACCAAAAACGCTTCTCGGTCGCCTATCCCAACGAAGAGCTACCCGCCGCGCGCCCGCACAACACCACCCCCATGTATGACATATTCACCGAGCTTGGCGCGGTTTGGGGCCATCAATACGGGCTTGAGGTGGTGAATTACTTTGCGCGTGGGGCTGAGCCAAACTTTGAAACCCCGTCCTTCCGCCGCTCTGACGCGTTTGAGGCCACCGGCCGCGAAGTGCGCGCCGTGCGCGGCGGGGTGGGCATCACCGAGGTGCATAATTTCGGTAAATACAGTATCACCGGCCCCAACGCCCGCGCTTGGCTCGATCGGATCATGGCCGGGCGCGTGCCGAAACCGGGCCGTATTTCCTTGACCCCGATGCTCTCACCCAAGGGCAAACTGATCGGCGATTTCACGATTTCTTGCCTGACGGACACAGAGTTTCAGCTCACCGCCTCTTACGGCGCACAAGCCTTCCATATGCGCTGGTTCCTGCAAAACGCGGGCGATGGCGTTCGCATCGAAAATATTTCTGATCGTCGCAACGGGTTTTCTCTCGCTGGTCCCAAAGCGCGCGAGGTGCTGGATGCTTGCACGCTTGTCGATGCGGGGGCGATCAAGTTCATGGATGTCACCCGTATGGTTATAGGGCAAACGGACTGTATCGTGCAGCGCGTCAGTTATACCGGCGATCTGGGTTATGAGATTTACTGCGATCCCATGGCGCAGCGTCAGCTCTGGAACACGCTTTGGGCCGAGGGGCAAAAGCACGGGATTGTGCCCTTTGGCATGCGCGCGATTATGTCCCTGCGCCTGGATAAGTTCTTTGGCTCGTGGGGGGCAGAGTTCTCGCCCGACTACACAGCAGCGGAAACGGGCATGGATCGCTTTATCTCTTTCAAAAAAGAGGCTGATTTCATTGGGCGCGCGGCGGCTGAGGCCGAGCGGGATAGCCCCCCGGCCCGCCAACTTTGCGCCTTTGAGGTGGATGCAGACGGAGCAGATGTGCATGGCTATGAACCGATTTGGCTTGACGGCAAGGTCGTAGGGTTTTGCACCTCGGGCGGGTTTTCTCACTTTGCGGGCAAATCCATCGCGCAAGGGTTTTTACCACGGGATCAGATCGAGGAGGGGCGCGTGGTCGAGATTGAAATCTTGGGGCAAATGCGCAAAGCGACGCTGCTCTCAGAGGTACTCTTTGATGGCGATGGTGCACGGATGCGCGGGTGATGCCCACCCCGATTTTGCTGCTTGCGGGCGGGGCAAGTCGGCGAATGGGCGCGCGCGACAAGCTTTTGGAGCCTGTAAATGGCGCGCCGCTCTTGCGCATCCAAGCAGAGCGCGCGTTGCTGGCCAGCGATGATGTGACCGTGCTTTTGCGCCCCGAACGCCCGGCCCATATCGCAGCTTTGTCAGGCCTGCCAGTTCAGACCTTAATCGCGCCGCAGGCCGTTGAGGGGATGGGCGGCTCAATACGCGCGGGGACGCAGCATTTGTCAGACCGCCCATGCTTTTTACTGATGCTGGCCGATTTGGTAGAGATTGAGGCGGCCGATTTACGCGCTGTCATTAAGGCCCGCGCGGCGCATCCCGAAGCTTGGATCTGGCGCGGGGCCACGCAAGATGGCAAGCCCGGCCATCCGATCCTCTTTGATCAGCGCGTTTTCCCCGATTTGCTAAACCTTGCGCACGACATCGGGGGCGCTGCGATTTTAAAGCGCCACAAGGACAAGGTTCAATTGGTCCCTTTGCCGGGACAGCGCGCATTGCTGGATCTGGACACACCAGAAGCCTGGCAGGTTTGGCGCGCCGGGCAAACCTAGAGAGACGTCAATAGCTCGGCCTCATGGCGCTTGAGGGTCACGCGCGCAGCCGCATATCGTTCTTGACCCGCGCGGGTTTCCAACTCTGGGAAAAGCTCAAAGATCTCAGCCTGTTGCGCCGCCCCCATCGCGCCGAGCGTCATGTCGCCGGGCTGGAAACTTTCGCTCCAGGCACCATCGGATAGGACAACCTCATGGCGATCAAAGAGCAGGTGGATATAGGTAATCTGAGTAACCTCTGCCACCTCAATACCGGGTAACGCAGTTAGGTGCTTTGCAGCGACGAGCACCTCGCGCGCATCAAAATAGAGAGCGGTCTCAGCACTGTTGATCAGCACCCGGTGATTGGGCGAGACCAGCATGTCCCGCTCTGGCATATTCGCCCCCAATGCACCTTTTTGCAAAAGCACCGGTTGCAAATGCGGGGCGTTTTGCAAATTTTGCAAAGTCAGGCGGCGCTCACCCACCCATCGCAAAGTTTGCAAACCATGATCGCGCGTGAGGATCTGATCGCCGGGTTTCAGCGTCTCGACCAGCGCATCCCCTTGCGCTGTTGCGATACGCGTGCCGGGTGTAAAGCAAGGAATAATCTCCTCGATCTCGGTGAAGTTGAGACGGCCGGTTTCATTCCCATCTTCATCGAAATAGGTGATATAGCCGTCATAGCCGTTGCCATTCTCATCCTCATTGGTGCGCGTGATGGTAAAGGAGCCAGCCGCGTCGGGGTCGGTGAGGTCAAGAATATCATAATCGTCACCGCCCGAGCCGCCATCAACACTATCGCCCGCATTGACGTTTTCAAACCGATCACGATCATCGCCGCCCCAAAGCGTATCGTCGCCAGTGCCGCCATCAATCAGATCATCGCCGGACCCGCCAAGCACCTCATCATCGCCCAGGCCCGCAAGGATCGTATCATCCCCTGCCCCGGCATGAACCACATCATCATTGGGCGCATCTCCTGGCAGCAAAGCATCTTCGTCATCAATGTTATCAAAGCCCGGATCACCCAAGTATCCTGCATTGATCAGATCGCCGCCGCCCGTCCCTGTCACGATGCCATCGGATACCGGAATATAGACCTGAGCGGTGTCGGTAAGACCTGCCTCATCCTCGATCGTGTAGGTGATGTTCGCGGTGCCCTCGAAACCTGAGTTCGAGGTGAACACCAATTGATTACCGATAATTGCCACAGTGCCCTGCGCCGCCGGAACCGAGGCACTGACAATCGCCAGATCATCCCCATCAGGATCACTGTCATTTGAGAGCGCATCTATGGTAATCGCCGTGCCCGCCAAAATGGGATCGCTCAGCACATCATCCACAGCGACAGGCGCAACATTCACTTCACGGACCTGGATAAGATGCACCGCGCTATCTTGCAGACCGCCCTCATCCTCAATCGTGTAGGAAATCACCGCCTCACCCACAAAATCATCGGCGGGCGTAAAGACGTAGGTGCCATCTGGATTGGCGGTCAAACTGCCTTGTTCGGCGGGAACCGAGGCGGCCACAACGATAAAATCATCGCCATCCGGGTCGCGGTCATTGGCCCGTAGATCAATCGTGACAGGCGTGTTTTCATCGGTGCTATCACTGTCATCACAGGCGATGGGCGCATCATTAACCGGCGTAACTGTCACATAAACGGTTGCGGTATCTTCATTTCCATCTGGATCTGATATCGTGTAGGTGATCGTGGTTGGCCCGTTGAAATCAGCCGCCGGGGTAAAGGTTAGGCTGCCATCGGGGTTGATCGCCACATGCCCGTCGGGAGAGGTGGCCGAAATCACCGTGATCGCCTGCGCGTCAGGATCACTGTCATTAAGCAGAACGGCGATATTGACCGAGGAATCCTCCATCACCTCGGCAGTATCATCATTTGCGATGGGCGGGCGGCCAACATTATCGCCGCGGAAAAATTCAATTTCGGTAAAGGAGATGGTTTCGCCGGTAGGCTCTTCCTCATCATTCACAAAAATGACCATGCCGTCATAGCCATTGCCGTTGCTATCAGGGACCGGATCCCCAGAACCCGAGGGGCCCGTCAGGTAGAATTGCCCGAGCCCGCGCAGATCGAGAATATCGTAATCATCTCCGCCCGCGCCGCCATCGACGGTATCGCCGCCATTTGCCAGCAAGATATCGCGGTCATCCCCGCCAAAGAGACTATCGGCCCCGGCGCCGCCCTCTAGGACATCATCGCCCTCTTCCCCATAGATCGTGTCAGCGCCCGCGCCGCCTGTGATCGTATCATCGCCGGCTAGCCCAAGTTCAGCCCCAGTTGTTGCGTCAAAATAGATGTCGGAGATATGGGTTGAGGATCCAAGATTGCCCTCAGCATCATAGATGATTTCCAGGCAATCCACCGGGCCCGCGATGAACACACCCACAGAATTCAAAGGAGATGTCTCGGGGCTTCCCGTCTCGTAATCGGCATCCTCCGCCGTATCGACGACCCCATCCCCATCTTCGTCCTGCAGCTCAACACCTGAGCCGGCATTTACGAATTCAACAGGAATACGGTTGCCATCGCCATCATAAGCGTTCACCGTCACAGAGGCGGAAAAATCCAGATCCGCGATGCGGAACGAGACATTCTCAACCTGGGATGAAAACTCGACAGAGACGGTTCCGGCAGCAGTCGCATTTGAAGAGCCGAGCGAGATTGAGCTGGTATCATTCACTGGATCACCATCATCAGCGATCCCATCAACGTTAATTTGGTCCGTCGAATGCTCTACTGATAGGTGATAATTTTCTGATCTGACACAGACATCGACAGTGATCCCGCCCACATTTTGCGAGAAATCCTCCACCCAGGAACGATCTGCGGCATAAGGGGATTGCGACCATTCCAGCGCCACACGCTCTGTTTGAGGTGCGGCTTGTTGGCGCCCGCTATCCCCGTAAATCAGATCATCGCCCGCATCGCCGTCAATGGAATCATCGCCGCCATTGCCATAGATGGTATCGTCACCGGTTGTGATCCGGTCGCCGCCCTGATCGGTTGGCGCATTGGAATCATCATAGCCGAGCACCATGGTTTCATCAAAGGCTTCGCCATCCACAACACCGTCAGGATCCACCGGGCCTGCCGCATTGAAATGCAAATCACCAATCGCGATTGTGCCCGCTTGCTCAAAATCCGAGCCATTGTCGTGAACAATTTCGAGAGAGACAATCGGCCCTGCAATTGTAACCGTGACCGTATCAGTGGCACCCGGCCCATCAATATTGGACGAGGCTGAGCCATCTGCCTCAATCGTGTTGCCGCTCACGCTGTGCTGCCCCAAATTGGAAAACTCGACGGGGACTTGGTTGCCGTCCTCATCAAGCGCGATGATGGTGACTTTATCATCCCAGCGCTCAGCAATGTAATCTACATCGAAAATTTCAAACGTGACATCAGAGATTGGCGTGGCAAAATCAGCATGCAGTGAAACGGGCGAGCTCGTGCCATAAGCACCAAGTTCGGGATCGCTATCGCCAGAGGTAAATTTTCCAATCAGCCAACATCTGCCCTCTGCATTCGTGGGCGTGGCCACAGATATTGAGACACGACCATCGGGCCCATCGACACTATTTGTTCCGTCGATCGCGCCGTCTTGCCACCTATAGACATAACCGGTCATTTTTTACTCCTAGTAACAGCCCCATAAGCCGTTTTATACGCTGCAGGCGTTACAATGCCCCAAATACTCTCTCTCACGGCCACACCGTTATCCCAAGCCGCTGTGCCAACTTCTGCGCGGCTGAGCACCCGGTTGCCCTATGACTGAACTGGTTTCGCACAGGCTCCGCCACCACAACCAATCCGTGCATATTTATCGACAGACTTACCCCTGAACGTGTAGTTTTCCCAGCTTTAAGTTTATCTAAAGCTATGCGCTTAGTTTGCCTTCGCAAAGCAAAACTTATCGGAAAATTTTCTCTATCTGGTTGATACATAAGCAAACTCTTCGTTTCGCGACACCACGAGAGAGGGCAATTGTTTTCAAACACGGCATAATATCCAAAATTTCGAGGTAAGATCTCAAAAATTCCCGTGAATTCTTGGTAAATTGTTGCTCATTAACAAACAGTTACGCCCGTCGATTTTCCAACCCTGGGTTGACAAATTGATTCAAAACCGTGACATTTTTGTTTCCGATTCGCGGCCAATCCCCTGTTTCGCGCGGCTTAAGGTTCGGGAAACGCAAGAATGCGCCCCTGTTTATCAACATGTTGATAGGCATAGGCGAATCGCACAGCCCCAATTAGCCAGAAGCCAAGGAGATCCTTTCTAGCCCTGCTCTAATGAAGCTGTTTGTGAACCGTTTCCGCCAAATCCGTGAGGGAGAACGGCTTTGGCAAGAAAACTGAATTTGGGATGCGCGCCTGGGTTTCGCCGAAACTGTCCTCTGCATAGCCCGATACGAACACAACTTTGGTGTCTGGGCGCGCGGTGAGCGCCTCTTTCACCCAGGATGGGCCATCCATTCCTGGCATAACCACATCCGTGACAAACACATCTATATCCAGCGAGGGATCATGCAAGGTCTCCAAAGCCGCTTCCGCGCTGTCTGCTTCTAGGACCGTATAGCCACGCAATCTGAGCGCACGCGATGCAAAGGCACGAACCGGGGCCTCATCTTCCACAAGCAAGATAACCCCTTCGGCCTGAGCTGGCAACGATGCAGACTTCTTGGCCCGTTCCTGTGCAGGCGCAGCCGCTGCGGCATCAGAAGGCGCGGGCAGATACAGAGAAAAGGTCGTTCCCTCACCAACAACGCTATCAACAAAGATAAAGCCGCCGGTTTGCTTCACAATCCCGTAAGCGGTGGACAGGCCAAGCCCGGTGCCTTCATCCGTGCGTTTCGTTGTAAAGAAGGGTTCAAAGACCTTTTGCAGCATGTCTTGTGCTATACCCACGCCCTCATCAGAGACCGAGACATGCACATATTCCCCGGCTGGAACCTGAGCGGAGTCACGGGACAAAGGTTCATCCAAATGCAGAGGCGCGCAGTGGATTTTGATTTCCCCCCCCTCAGGCATCATCGCATCGCGTGCGTTCACCACCAAATTCATCAGCACCTGTTCCAATTGGCGCTTATCTGCGTGAATCTGTGGCAGGTTTTCGTCCAGCGTTGTCTTAAGCGTCACACGCTCGCCCACCAGCCGGTTCAACAGATGGCTCAGATCCGACAATGTTTCCCGCATATCAAGCGTTTTGGGCCGCAAAGTTTGCTTGCGAGAAAAGGCCAAGAGCTGAGAGACCAAGGCAGCCGCGCGATTGGCATTTTGGTTAATCTGCGTCAGATCCGCGTAATCCTGATCGCCGTGATCATGGCGCAGCAAGAGCAGATCGCAATGGCCTGAAATCGCAGTCAAAAGGTTATTAAAGTCATGCGCGACACCGCCTGCGAGCTGCCCAATCGCCTGCATCTTTTGGCTTTGCACGAACTGGGCCTCAAGCGTTTTCAGCTCTGTTGCATCATTCAATACAGCAATCAAACCGCGCTCATCCGCAAAGCGCAGCGGGTTCAGTGTGACTTGCACGAAAACTTCTTTATCGGCGCGGCGCAACCGCAGGAATTCCGAATTCTGGCCAGATCTCTCTTGCAGCGCCGCATCCAGCCAATCGCGCACTGAACGCCCCAGCCCCTCCATCAGATCCACAAGAAGCGCACCCTGCCGCAGACTGTCCCCAACCAATGCTTTCGCAGAGTTGTTAAACGCAAGAATATCACCCTCTGGCGAGACGCGCAAAAGTGGAACGGGCAGCGCATCTATCGCCTCTTGCTTGGCGGCTTGCGAATGCAGGGCTGCGGGCAGGAAATAGACCTTTTGGCCCATCGGCTGCGCATCCATTCGCCACACACTCACGACATGCGCTTGCCCCTCCGGCCCACTCAGCTCAATGATCTGACCATTTTTCGAACTCAGAGCATCAAGCAGGATTTCCCAGTTCCGAGGCATGTCCAGCGACAACACCTCTGCCGCAGCATTCATCGCTTTAAGGGCTGTGTTGTCCTCAATGATCACAAAAGGCAGCTCGCCCGGATCATTCCAAATCACCTCTTCCTCAGGCCTTAGATCTTGAACCCGCCAGCAGATTTGACCCCCCGCAAGCCCATGCACAGAAATGCGCAAATGACCACGCAAGGTCGCAACATCCTCATGCCCGCCATGCTCTGTTTCCAAAAGCGTGCGCAAACGCGCCAAGACAGGAGAGGGGTTCGCCATAAGCATGCGCAGGGATTGCGCAACTGTTTGCCCAATCTCACCATCGCAGCGCTCAATCGCAGCCGCATTTACCGAGCGGATCTGCCCGGAGGCGTCTGTAATGAAACTAGCCACCTGATCATGTTTGATAAAGGCAGTAAGGTTTTTTGCCTCCTGCTCGCGTCGGATATCAAGAAACGTCCAGAGAATGAAAAGGGCTACAACTGTCAAAGACACGGCGCTTGTCGCTGAAAGCAAAATCAGCTTTGGCAATCCGGCTGGCGCGGCAAAGGTCAAAACGCATAAAAGAAAGACAGAAAAGAACAAGCCGTGCCGGCGCAGTTTGGCCAAGCTTGCAATCTCTAACAGAGCGGTGTGTTGGTGCGATACCACCATATCCAGCCTTATTTTATGTCACTTTCGATATATCAATCATTCACCGTTAAGTTATCGTTAAGCTACCACAAAGCATCTATCTATTTGAATGTACTGAACTTAACCTCACAAGTCTAGGTAGATAATGTATCCGAAACCCGCATTAGCTGTGCCCCAAAGAAACCATCATGCCAAGAATCGACCCCAAGCCGGATCTTCGCGCTAAGGCACCAAGTCGGATGATCTGCCAATAACCGCTCTATTTGCGCCTCATTTTCATCTTTGAGAACGGAGCAGGTCGCATAAACAAGACGCCCGCCTGGGCCGACATAAGGCAAAGCCTCCTCCAAAATCTCTGCCTGAGTAGCTGTCAGCCGCGCAAGATCCCCCTCAGAAAAGCGCAATTTGGCATCAGGGTTGCGTCGCCACGTGCCAGAGCCTGAACAGGGCACATCAATCAAAACCGTGTCAAAACCCGTTTTCGGCCAAGCGGATTTGGGCAAGACCTGAATCTGCGCGCCAGCCCGCCGCGCACGTGGCGCGATATCCTTCATTCGCGTGCTATCCGCATCATGAGCGACCACAAGCGCCTGGGTTTGCGCCGCCATCGCAAGCGCCTTTCCCCCGCCCCCCGCGCAATAGTCCAAGCAACTCTCCCCAGAGCAAAGCGCCAGCCACTCTATCAGCGCCTGACTGCCCGCATCTTGCAATTCAAACAGCCCGGCCTGAAATGCCTTGGTTTGCGTCAGACCTTTGGCGGGTCCGGTCACGGTCAGCGCCGTCTCGGCCATTGGGTTCTCTTGCACGTGAAACCCATCTTTTCGCAACTGATCCAACGCGTAGGATTTCGCCCCTTTCAGCACGTTCACCCGCACAGTCACCGGCGCACGCGCGCGCAGCAATTGCGCTTGGGCATAGGCCTGATCCCCCAAAGCGTCTTGGAATTTTGGAATTAACCAATCTGGCAAATCCCAAAGCCCCTCTTGTGGCGGGGCCAGCTCATCCTCCTGCACGGGCGGCGGCGCATATCCTTGGCCAGAAAAAATATTTTGTAATGACTCACCCGACGCACGCTGCGCCCCAATCATCAGCGCCCGCCCAAAGGGCACATGCCCCGCCGCATAGCTGCGATAGCTTTGATAATTACGCAACGCGTCAAACACCAGATCCCGCAGGGCGGCCCGGTCCTTTGAGCCCGCAAACCGGCTGCGCCGTGCCCAAGCGGTCAAAGCCTGCTCTGCCGCGCCGCCCGCTTCAATTTGATCCAATATCTCAATCGCCGCCGCAACCCGCGCCCCTGGTGTCATGGCTCCCCCACTATCATACAACTTGCCTTCTGCATTGTCCGCATGGCACGGTAAAATCAATGGCAAAGATGAGGTATGAGATGGGCGAAACGATGATAGGCGTCATTGGCGGCTCTGGCATTTACGAGATTGACGGGCTGCAAGAGGCACAGTGGCAAAGCGTTGACACCCCTTGGGGCGCGCCCTCAGATCAAATTCTAACAGGTCGCTTGCAGGGGATCAAAATGGCCTTTTTGCCCCGGCATGGGCGCGGACATGTGCATTCGCCCTCATCAGTTCCCTATCGTGCCAATATTGATGCGCTCAAACGCCTTGGTGTCACCGATATTTTCTCTGTCTCGGCCTGTGGCTCCTTTCGTGAAGAGATGGAGCCAGGCCATTTCGTCATCGTAGATCAGTTCATCGACCGTACCTTTGCCCGCGAAAAGAGCTTTTTTGGCCCTGGATGCGTGGCCCATGTCTCAGTTGCCCACCCAACCTGCGCGCGCCTTTCGGATGCGGCGCAAACCGCTGCTAAAACGGCGGGCATCACCGTGCATCGGGGCGGCACATATCTGGCGATGGAGGGACCGCAATTCTCGACATTGGCGGAATCCAAGCTCTACCGTGAAGTTTGGGGCTGCGATGTGATTGGAATGACCAATATGCCCGAGGCCAAACTCGCCCGCGAAGCGGAGCTCTGTTACGCCTCCATTGCCATGATCACCGATTATGACAGCTGGCATCCCGATCATGGTGAGGTTGATGTGACCGAGATCATCAAGACCCTCACGGGCAACGCGGAAAGGGCGCGCAATTTGGTGAAAGGACTGCCCGCCCTGCTTGGCGCCGAGCGCACACCCTGCCCCCACGGCTGTGATCGCGCCCTGGATTTCGCCATGATCACCGCCCCAGAGGCGCGTGATCCTGAGCTTATTACCAAGTTAGACGCAGTTGCAGGGCGCGTGTTAGGGCTCTAGCCGATAGACAGCCCCCTGCCCGACCGACAAGAATAGAATATCGCCCTCTGGCGTTTCGATCAGATCCCGCACGCGCAAGGTATCAGGCGTTTGAAACTGCGCGATTTCTTGGCCACCATCTGGTGAGAGCTGCGCAATATAGTCAAACTTGAGCGACCCCACAAAAATAGCACCCCCTAGATCCTTGTTTTTCCTACCAGAATACACCAAGAGACCAGACGGGGCTATCGAGGGATCCCAGTAAAATTCCGGCTGTTGCATCCCCTCTTTATGGGTGCCCTCGCCGATTTTGCTGCCATTATAATGGGTGCCGTAGGAAATCACCGGCCAGCCATAATTCGCGCCGGGCATAATCTTATTCACCTCATCACCACCGCGCGCCCCGTGCTCGGCCGTCCAAAGCTGCCCATCCGCGCCAAAACCAGCCCCTTGCGGGTTGCGATGCCCATAGGACCAAATCTCGGGCTGCGCGCCTTGCACACCAACAAACGGATTGTCCTGCGGAATAGAGCCATCCCGGTTAATCCGCACGATCGTTCCGCTGTGATTGGTGAGATCTTGCGCCGAGGGTCGATCCCCGCGATCGCCAATCGTGACAAACAAGGTCCCATCCGGCCCCTCAATCACCCGTGACCCAAAATGCCGACCTGTGCGCCCGCCGGGGGCCGAAACAAACAAATCCCTCACATTTTCAAGACGTTCCCCATTGTCAGACAATTGCCCAACGGCCAGAGCGGTCCCAGTGCCACGCCCCTGATCCTTGCTGTAGGTCAGAAACACGTCGCGGGTCTGGGCAAAATCGCGCGGCAAGGTCACATCTAAAAGTCCGCCCTGCCCCTGCGCAACCACCCGCGGAACCCCCGCAACCCGGTGCCGCCTGTCGCCATGAACATAGATCAATGCCCCATCGCGCTCGGTCACCAAGAGCGCCCCATTTGGCAACATCTCAATCGCCCAAGGCGTATCAAAACCTTGCGCCAAAGTATTGACCTCAAAAGCAGATAGCCCAAAGGGAAGCAGAGACAAAACGCCCCCACACAGTGTTGTCATAAATGCGCGCATCATCGTAAATCCTCCTGAAATCACACGTAACGCGCGAGCCCAAAAATGCTACTTTTCTTTTGCAATTTTGCGGCCTAATCTCTCACGATACATTCACAAGATCGTTCAGGGAGACGAAAATGAAAACGCTTTTGACGGCCACAGCAGCTGCGGCCCTATTTGCGGGCACTGCTTTTGCTGGTGGCCACGCCAAAGAAGTGAAAATCGGGGTTATTCTTGGCTTCACCGGCCCGATTGAATCGCTGACGCCCTCTATGGCAGATGGCGCGGAGCTCGCAATGAAAGAAGTCACCGATAGCGGCCTTTTGCTGGACGCGGCCACGGTCACGTCGGTTCGCGCTGACAGCACATGTGTTGATAGCGCTGCTGCTGCCGCCGCCGCCGAGCGTGTGATCACCTCAGACAAGGTTGATGGCATCATGGGCGCGGATTGCTCAGGTGTGACTGGCGCGATCCTCAGCAATGTGGCTGTGCCCAATGGCGTTGTGATGATTTCGCCCTCTGCCACCAGCCCTGGCCTGAGCCACACCAATAACGAAGACAATGGCCTGTTCTTCCGCACGGCCCCCTCTGATGCGCGCCAGGGCGTTGTTATGACAGAGGTTCTTATGGAAGAGGGCATCAAAGAGGTCGCGCTCACATATACCAATAACGACTATGGCAAGGGTCTTGCGGATGCGTTCTCTGCGGCTTTTACTGCGGCTGGCGGAACCGTGACGATCTCTGCACCACATGAAGATGGCAAGGCGGATTACTCGGCTGAAGTGGGCGCACTGGCCTCTGCGGGCGGCGAGCGTCTTGTGGTTGCAGGCTATGTGGATCAAGGCGGGTCAGGCATTGTGCGCGCGGCGCTGGATTCCGGGGCTTTTGACACGTTCCACTTCCCAGATGGGATGATCGGTGCCAAGCTCGAAGAGAATTTCGGCGATGAGATTGACGGCTCCACAGGCCAGCATCCAGGCACAGATAGCGAAGGCGCGGCCATGTTTGCTGAGCTGGTGGGCGGCGCGTTTGACGCAACTTCCCCCTTCACGCCAGAAAGCTATGACGCAGCGGCCCTGATCATGTTGGCAATGCAAGCGGCGAACTCCAAAGATTCCAATGACTACAAAGCGAAAGTCATGGACGTCGCCAACGCACCGGGCGAGAAAATCTTCCCAGGTGAGCTGGCCAAAGCGCTGCAAATCCTGAAAGATGGCGGCGATATCGACTATGTTGGTGCCACGGCGGTCGAGCTGATCGGTCCCGGCGAATCCGCGGGTAACTATCGCCAAATCGTTGTGGATGGTGGCAAAATCACCACAGCAAAATACCGCTAAGGTCAATTGTCAGGCAATTGCAGCCCGAGGGTTTTCTCGGGCTGTTTCATTATGTTACGAACTCAACCTAAAGCGGGGCAGCTGTGATCATCGTTGATGATATCCACAAATATTTTGGGGGCTTTCGCGCTGTGAATGGGGCGAGCCTGGAGATTGCCCAAGGTTCGATCACTGGGCTGATCGGCCCCAATGGCGCGGGCAAGACGACGCTGTTTAATGTGATCGCGGGTGTACTTCCCCCGACCTCGGGCAAAGTCACGATGGATGGCGAGGACATTACCGGTCTGCCGCCCCATACGCTATTTCACAAAGGGCTGTTGCGCACGTTTCAGATCGCGCATGAATTTGCCTCCATGAGCTGCCGCGAGAACCTGATGATGGTCCCCGGCGGGCAATCGGGCGAGGCGCTTTGGAATACATGGTTTGGCCGCAAGCGCATCGCAAATGAAGAGCGCGCCCTGCGCGCGAAAGCCGATGAAGTCCTTGAATTCTTGACGATTTCCCACCTGGCCGATCACAAGGCGGGCCAGGTCTCGGGCGGGCAGAAAAAGCTGCTTGAGCTGGGGCGCACCATGATGGTGGATGCCAAAATCGTCTTTCTGGATGAGGTCGGAGCAGGCGTGAACCGAACGCTGCTCAACACCATTGGCGATGCGATCCTAGAGCTGAACCGCGAGCGGGGCTATACCTTTGTGGTGATCGAGCATGATATGGATTTCATTGGAAAAATTTGCGGCCCAGTGATCTGCATGGCCGAGGGAAAAGTGCTTGCCGAGGGCTCTTTGGCTGAGATCAAAGCCAATGAACAGGTGATCGAAGCGTATTTAGGCACCGGCCTCAAGAACAAAGAACAGGTGGGCGCATGAGTGAGCCGTTTTTGATTGGCGATGCAATGACCGGCGGCTATGGGGCCGGGCCGGATATTTTGCATGACTGCACCATTGCAGTGAACCCTGGCGAGATTGCGGTGATTGTCGGGCCCAATGGCGCGGGCAAATCCACGGCGATGAAGGCGGTCTTTGGCATGCTGAATGTGCGCCAGGGGGCCGTGCGCTTGGATGGTGAGGATATCACAAAGCTCTCTCCGCAAGACCGGGTGCGTAAGGGCATGGGGTTTGTGCCGCAGACCTCGAATATTTTCACCTCTATGAGTGTGGAAGAAAATCTTGAGATGGGCGCTTTTATCCGCGACGATGACATTCGCCCCACGATGGAGCAAGTTTACGATCTATTTCCAATCCTGCGCGAAAAGCGACGCCAGGCGGCCGGGGAGCTTTCGGGCGGGCAGCGCCAACAGGTTGCCGTGGGGCGCGCGCTGATGACCCAGCCCAAGGTGCTGATGCTGGATGAGCCCACCGCCGGAGTTTCACCCATCGTGATGGATGAGCTGTTTGATCGCATTATCGAGGTCGCGCGCACCGGCCTGCCGGTTTTGATGGTCGAGCAAAACGCCCGCCAAGCGCTGGAAATCGCCGATCAGGGCTATGTTCTGGTGCAAGGGCGCAACGCCTATAGCGGCACGGGCAAAGAGCTGCTGGCTGATCCCGAAGTGCGCAAGAGTTTTTTGGGGGGATGATGCGGTTTTTATTCATAGCTTTTTGCGCTCTTGCGCCGCTACAGGGTTTGGCCAACGAAATCTCCTGCCATTTCAAGAAATATTGCGAGACGGGAAAGCGCTGCGAGCGCACCTCTTATCGGTATCTATTTGTGCAACATGATGATGGGCGCCTTTATAGCATGATCGACCAAGAGCTTGCCGGTTTAACAGCCTCCGGCGTTGATGTTAGTTTCGACGGAAAATCTGGGTCGATCGCAATGAAATCAGCCTCTGCTCTGGATCCATATGCGGATTTCTGGGTTCTGTCCCTACACAAAGGTCAGGCCGTGCTTACCGCGACCGGATTTGACGCGGACGAGGCCTATAGCTTCACCTATCTGGGAACATGCAAATGATGCACCTACGAGCTTTCACCTTTGCTCTTCTGGCCGTCACTAGCCCCGCTTGGGCCGATATGGTTTGTGTGATTGAGATTGCCTGTCACTCCAAGGGGGAATGTACCAACGAGATGAACGACGAAACTGTGCGGATCATGCGCTCATCTGACGGGATTTTTGTCAGCGATGACGAACCGAATGCTGACGTACAAGAGATGAGGGCTTTGGATGTTGATCCAAGGAAACCAGAAATTTTCTTGTGGCACGATCCGGGCCGTGGAGACGCCCAGCTTATGACACTCTACCCAGATGGTCACTTTATCCTTAGCGCACATGCGACAGTTTTTGAAAAGCTTGGAGGGCTTATGGTGCAGGGAAAATGCGAGGAGGCCGAGAAATGACATGTCTATATGCCCGAGCAAAGCAATTGGAAGGCACAAAACCATGAAGCAGATCGCCTTGGCCACAATTGCTGCGCTTATTTCTTCGCCTGCTCTGGCTGATCTCTCCTGCGCGTTTGATAAATACTGTGAAACCGGGAAGCGGTGCAGAGCGAATAGTTTTGAGTTGACCGTACGCAAAACTCCCGAGCCACATTTCGAATGGAGAGGCCCGACGCGCAAAGCCATCCAGGTCCATAGCCAGACGCGCTCCTCCTATGTTTTCGTTTCCGCAAGCTCGGGCTTTGAAGTTTCAGAGATCTGGGCGCTCAGCGTCAAATCAGGCACAGCCGCACTTAGTCTAACAACAGCCGTTTCCCAAGCCGCAGAGGTGGCAACCTATCTCGGCACTTGCACAGGGGAGTGGGAATGAGAGCTCGTGGTTTTATGAAAAAGACGCTTTTGGAAGAACCACTGAAAGCCGCTGGTCTCCTTGTTGCAGGAGTGGTCGCGCTGGCAGCACCTGTGCATGCAGAAACATATCAACAGACCTGCCGTTTTAATTACGGGAAAACCATCGACGAAGAACGCCTTGAAGTCCCTATTGTGATTTTGACGCGCACCAAGGGAAATGGGCGTGTGATTGTCAAAGGCACCGGAGAGTTTGAGGCCAAGGTCAATTCGTTTAGTACAGGCGAAACTGAATACGCATTTCATAAAGATGGTGCAGACGAAATAATAAAAATTGATGGGAACGGCATAGCAATTTGGAATATCCATTTCCCGAACGAAGGCTATATCAGTCACATTGGCCGCTGCGAAAAAGAGAAAAGGATCGAGTAAATGGATTTTCTCAATGCCCTGGTGGCCCTGCTGAATTTCGTTGTGATCCCGGCCACCGCCTATGGCTCTCAACTGGCGCTTGGGGCGCTTGGGGTTACGCTGATTTATGGCATCCTAAGGTTTTCGAATTTTGCCCATGGGGACACGATGGCCTTTGGAGCGATGGTGACGATCCTGGTCACTTGGGGATTGCAAGGCGCGGGGATTAGCTTTGGCCCGCTGCCCACCGCTCTGCTCGCCCTGCCCTTTGGCATTTTGGGCTGCATTGCTTTGGTGCTCTTTTCAGACCGGCTGGTTTACCGCTTTTACCGCGCGCAAAAGGCCAAGCCGGTGATCCTGGTGATCGTCTCTATGGGGGTGATGTTCATCTATAACGGGCTCATTCGTTTTATCATCGGCCCCAATGATCAGCGTTTTGCGGATGGCGAGCGATTTATCATTTCTGCGCGTGATTTCAAGGCGATGACGGGGCTGAAAGAGGGGCTGGCGATTAAGACCACCCAAGGGATTACGCTGGTTGTGGCGGTGATTGCTGTGCTTGTGCTGTTTTGGTTTCTCAACCGCACCCGCACGGGAAAGTCGATGCGGGCCTATTCCGATAATGAAGATCTGGCGCTGCTTTCCGGTATCAACCCAGAACGCGTGGTCATGGTGACTTGGATCATTGTGGCGGTGCTGGCGACCATTGCGGGCACGCTTTACGGGCTGGACAAGAGCTTTAAGCCGTTTGTGTTCTTGCAGCTCCTGCTGCCGGTCTTTGCGGCGGCGATTGTGGGCGGGCTTGGCAACCCGTTGGGCGCGATTGCCGGGGGCTTTGTGATCGCTTATTCCGAGGTGCTCATCACCTATGCTTGGAAGAAAATCGCCAAATACCTGCTGCCAGAAACGCTAGAGCCCGCGGGCCTGGCGCAGCTGCTGAGCACAGATTACAAATTCGCGGTGAGCTTTATGATCTTGCTGATCGTGCTCTTGTTCCGTCCAACAGGTCTATTTGCAGGGAAATCGGTATGAGAGAGGCGCTTTTATTTGCCGCTGTGTTTGCTCTGATCGCGCTGACAGGCTTCACGCAAAGTTGGAACTCGGCGATTTTGATCCTGAATATGGGGTTGATCTCGGCGGTTATGGCCTTGGGCGTGAACCTGCAATGGGGCTTTGCCGGGCTGTTTAATGTGGGCGTGATGGGTTTTGTGGCGCTTGGCGGGCTGGCGACTGTGCTGGTGTCAATGCCCCCGGTGCCTGAGGCTTGGAGCGCTGGCGGGCTGCGCATGCTTGGCGCGCTGCTCTTTGGGGCACTCGCGATTGTGGCGGCTGTCTTGGCCTGGACACGCCTGCCTGCGGGGTTGGCGCGCGCCGCTGGCGTTGCGACGGTTCTGCTGCTGGGCTTTTTCGTCTACCGCGCCCTCTTTGATCCGGCCGCAGGCGCGATTGAGGCGGTCAACCCCGCGCGCGAAGGCTATCTAGGCGGGCTCGGACTGCCGGTGCTCATCGCATGGCCCATTGGCGGCGTGTTGGCGGCTGGGGCTGCTTGGATTATCGGGAAAACCGCGCTGGGGCTGCGCTCGGATTATCTGGCGATTGCCACGCTCGGTATTGCTGAGATCATTATCTATATCATGAAAAACGAGGATTGGCTGGCGCGCGGGGTGAAAAACGTCAACGGAATCCCGCGCCCGGTGCCCAATGAGATTGATCTGCAAAACTCCGCCAGCTTTGTTGAACGCGCAGCGGGCATGGGCCTGGATCCGGTGACGGCCTCAACGCTTTATGTCAAGATCGGCTATTCTTTGCTCTTCACAGGCGTGCTGGTCATCTTGCTGGTCATGGCGCAGCTGGCCTTGAAATCCCCTTGGGGGCGGATGATGCGCGCGATCCGTGATAATGAAGTCGCTTCTGAGGCCATGGGCAAGAACGTCACTGCGCGCCATTTGCAGATCTTCATCCTGGGCTCTGCGATTTGCGGTCTGGGCGGGGCGATGATGACCACGCTTGATGGGCTGCTCGCGCCGACCTCCTATCAACCGCTGCGCTTTACCTTCTTGATTTGGGTTATGGTGATCGTGGGCGGCTCTGGCAACAATTTCGGCGCGGTGCTGGGCGGCTTTCTGATTTGGTTCCTCTGGGTCCAAGTCGAAGTCATTGGCCTCTGGCTCATGCAAGTGATCACCCTGGGAATGAGCGATGGGTTCTGGCTAAAAACGCACCTGTTAGAGAGCGCCGCCCATATGCGCCTGCTGACCATGGGGCTGATTTTGCTGCTTGTGCTGCGTTTTAGCCCGCGGGGGCTCATCCCTGAAAAATAGCCCATGCTTGAGGGTGGCGCGCGAAATACAGTATTTTCGTAAATTTTTCCCTGTTTCGCCACCCACAACCGGACGTAGAAGGTACTAAATATTAACCTTTTGATGTGAACCTAAAGACATTCCGAGGCCGATATGTCCTCCTGGTCTCGGGATGACTTCCTCCCTGTCAGACTTGGCCGCGCCTTTGTGCGCGGTCATTTTTTCACAACAAGCTCATGAGGCGCGCCTTTTCCCCTTGATCCGTTTTCGATGAAATCGCCTGCGCAAGATCCTCGAGCGATGCGATCGAGTGACCCGCGCGAAAACTATCCACGAAAGGGAGCATCGCCGCGATCCCAGCCGCCTTTGGTGCGAATCCTTCCCAACGTAGCAACGGGTTCAGCCATATAAGGCGCTTAGAAGAAAGTTGCAGCCGCTGCACTTGCGCCCGCAATGCCTCCGGCGCGCCCCGGTCCAGCCCATCGGTGATCAACAGCACAACCGCCCCCTGCCCTAAGACGCGGCGCGACCAATTGCGATTAAAGCTCTCAATACACTCACCAATGCGCGTGCCGCCCTCCCAATCTTGCGCCTCAGCCCCGGCAGCTTTCAAAGCGGCATCCACATCGCGTTGCTTCAAATGCCGGGTAATATTGGTCAGCCGCGTGCCAAAGGTAAAGGCATGCACCTGCGCCCAGCCCTGCCCTTTGGTGTTGGAAACCGCGTGCAGAAAATGCAGCACCATGCGCGAATATTGGCTCATCGAGCCCGAAATATCGCAAAGCACCACCAAATTTGGCCAACGAATGCGCGGCGTTTTATGCGCAATTTGATATAACTGTCCCCCCTGCCGCATGGAGGCGCGCAACGTCCGAGCCGCATCAACACGCCTGCCCAAAGGACTAGATTTGGTGCGGCGCGAACGCATCGGATCAACCGGCAGCGACAGTTTCGCGAGCATACGCTTGGCCTCGGCCACCTCATCAACGCTCATCTGCTCAAAATCCAAACTCTTCAGCTTTTCCTCGCGGCTGATGGTCAAGGAGGCATCAATCTCGATCTGAGTGCCCTCGTCTTCTGGCACCTCAAACTCTTCCGGCGCCTCGCCCATCCCATCCAAAAGCGCCTCTGCCGCGCGCTTTTCCGCCGATTGCGCCGCACGCTCTTCTTGCACGCCACGGATCGCAGGCAACATCATCGACATCATATGTTCCAGATAACGCGGGTCTCGCCAATAGAGCCGAAAGATCTGCGCATAAACCCGGCGCTGCTCTGGCTTAGACACAAAACAGGCCTGGAGCGCATAGAAAAAATCCGCCTTTTCGGTAAACCCCGCCGCCTGAACAGCGCGCACTGCGTCAATCACCCGCCCCGGCCCAATAGGCAAACCCGCTCGCCTGAGCGCGCGCGCAAAATGCATGATATTACCCGCCAGCTTCGGATTTTCCGGCAGATCTAGCTTAGGAAATTCAGGCATCCAGGCCCGCCCGCGCCTCTTCCAAAATCCGCTTAGCCTCAGAGCCTTCGAGCTTTTGAATATCATCTTGATACTTCAAAATTGCCCCAAGCGTGTCTGCAATCACCTCAGGCGAAAGGTTAATCACATCCAGCGCCAGCAAGCACTTGGCCCAATCAATCGTTTCTGCCACGCCTGGTTTCTTGAACAAATCCTCGGTCCGCAGCCGCTGCACAAACGCCACCACCTCGCGGCTCAGCCCCTCAGCCACCTCCGGCGCGCGCGCATTCAAAATCTGCATCTCGCGCGCAAAATCCGGGTAATCGACCCAATGATAGAGGCAACGCCGTTTCAGCGCATCATGCACCTCACGCGTGCGATTCGAGGTCAAGATCACAATAGGGGGCTCGGGCGCTTTGATCGTGCCCAGCTCAGGAATCGTAACCTGAAAATCCGATAGAGCCTCAAGCAAAAACGCCTCGAACGGCTCATCGGTGCGATCAAGCTCGTCAATCAGCAAAACCGGCGCGCCTGCCGGATCGGCGCGCATCGCCTCAAGCAAGGGGCGTTCTATTAGGTATTCATCGGAAAATAGCTCCGCCTGCAAGGCGCTTTTATCGGCGCCGCCTGCCGCCTCAGCGCTGCGAATAGCCACCATTTGCGCGGGAAAATTCCACTCATACACGGCTGTCGCAGCATCCAGCCCCTCATAACATTGCAGACGGATGAGCTTACGCCCCAAACAGGCAGCAAGCGCCTTGGCAATTTCGGTTTTCCCAACACCGGCCTCGCCTTCTAAGAATAGAGGACGGCCAAGCTTTAGTGACAAAAACACCACAGTCGCAAGATCCCGCCCACAAACATATCCTGTCTGCGCCAATGCAGCTTGCGCGTCGTCAATAGTGTTAAAGCTCATACACCCCTCCATTTCATACGTTAACCCTGCATGCCAAACAGCATAGGTCAAGCGAAGAGCGACGAAAGGTGTAGATCGTAAACCAAATGTAAAGATTTCCGCCTTTAAACATGGTTAACACCCGGTTTAGAACTGCCCAAATGAACATCACCGCCGTCACATGCGTCAAAAATGAAGGCCCGTTCCTACTGGAGTGGATCGCCTTCAATCACATCATTGGTGTGACCGATTTTCTTTTCTATTCAAACGACTGCGACGATGGAACAGATCTGTTACTGGACGCGCTGGCGCAAAAGGGAATTGTCCGGCATTTGCCAAACCCAGCTAAAGGCCGAGCCTATCAGATGGAGGCGTTAAAAGACGCGCAAAAGCAACCAGTCGTGGCAAACGCAGATTGGGTCTGGGTCGCAGATGTGGACGAATTCCTGAACATCCATGTAGGAGCCCACCGTATCCCAGACCTCATCGAAGCCTGCGGGAATCCCCATGCAATATCTTTGCATTTCCAGTATTTCTCAAATAACGATATATATTCGTTTGAAGATACACCGATCATTGAACAATTTTTATACTCACATAATCCAGATATACTCGATGATGACACCGCAATCGAGGTGAAGACCCTCACCAGGTGCGATTTTCCCTTACACTATTTTGGTGCACATCGCCCCTTCCTTCCGCAAAAACTGCCGCCAAATGATCACCCAGACTGGACCGACGGCAGTGGTCGCCCGGTTCCTCATAGATTCTTCCATGCAACGACGAAGAAGCGTATCAGAAAATTCACGGCACGCGGATCACGAAGTTTCGCGACACTAAATCACTATGCGCTGCGCTCACTCGATAGCTATCTGGTCAAAAACGAGCGCGGTGATGTAAACAGAGAAGGTCGCCCCTTTGACACAAATTACTGGCAGAAAAGAAATGACAATGCGTATTTCGACAATAGTATCTTGAGATATCAAGGAGAACTGCGGGATAAGCTATCAGATCTAAAATCTATCCCTGAAATTGCAGAGCTTCACACGCAAGCCGTGAATAGGCACATCGAAAAAATTCAAAAACTAAAATCACAAAGCCAGTTTCTTAAGTTATACTCAGATCTTCAAAACCTGACAAAAATTCCTCCGAATGAAGCTAAACTGATAAGTATGCTTGGGTTGCCAGATGACCTTACAAGTCGTTAACCTTGGCCTACCTAAATCTGGAACAACAACCCTAGCCCGCGCCCTAAAAGCAGCTGGCTACAAAGTTGCAGACTACCGAATTCGCCCATACCAAACAAAACAAAGATCATTACACGGATCGTATATTGCAGACCTCCTATATCGCGGCTACTTTCAAACCGGCGACCCAGCAGCGCTCTTCCCAGATTTCACAGCAATTTCCGAAATGTCTTGCCAACGAGATGGATTATCCCTGTGGCCTCAAACCGATTGGGGAATGATTGAAGCAATCGAAAGATTTCACCCATCTGTGTTATTTGTAGCTACCCGGCGAAACACTCAAAGAACAGCCCGCTCTATATTGAAGTGGTCAAACCTGGGAACGGAGAGGATCCCCGGCGCGAATATACCTGGATTACCGCATGGATACGGAGAAACCACAAAAGAAAGGGAAAAGTGGATAGATGCGCATTACGAAGGGCTGCGTAGGTTTTTCAAAGGCGAGCCCAGATATCTCGAACTGCACCTCGACCTGGAAGACTCTGGCTCCCAACTTGCTGCACATTTAGATCGCGACTTTCCTTGGTGGGGACGCGCAAATAGAAATCGAAAGCGAATATAAAGAAATGCGCATCTACCTGCATATCGGGCTACAAGGATGCGGACACGCACGAATCCAGCACATCTTGGCCCAAAATAGGGGAAAACTCACCCAACATGGCATCAGATTTGCCATTAGCCCAGGAGAAAAAAACCATACTCGTCTGTGGCAATCCGTTACAGACCCGGGTCACATCACCCCAATACGCGGGGTCATGGGATATAACAGCCACATCGAGCAAGCCGACCTTTTGCAACGCGTGAGCGAAAACTTGGAGAACGAAGTAGATAAGTATAAACCCAGTTCCCTAATTCTCTCGGCTTGGCAGATGTGCTGGGTACACCGAAAATCAGAATTGCACCGACTGAGATCTTTGCTACGTAGATTCTCCCATGACATAAAGGTTATAGCATGGATTGACGGGCAAGCATCTCTCCTACCCCGTATTTATGCAGAACAGGTTTTGGGCGGGCGAGCAGAATCTCTGCAACAAGAAATGAATCTCTCAGAGATGAGCGATTGGTGGTCAGCTGCTTTAGAACATGCAGGTTCTTACTCACGCGAACCAATGCACTACATCCATACACAAGCCAGCCCGTTTTGGCTTGATTATTTATCTCTGAGAGATTTCTGGGAGGGCGTTTTCGGCCCAGGAGCTTTGGATTTTATTCCATACAATTCGGGTGAACTATTTCAATCATGCGCGCCTGTTTCAATATACCGCGCCTTTGGCATCGATGCATCAGTGTCTTTGAACACGAAAAGGGCAACGCCCCCACCACCGCCATCCGCGATCTCACTAGCCCGCGCAAGACAATTAAATAATATTTTTCAATATGTTAATCAGAAATCGACTATCAGGATACCAAGTCACTTATGGCGACGGTGCCTTGCCGAACTGTCGACAGAAGGCCCACCGATTTCTTTTCATTCTATGGGAGCGATACGCAAACATTTCTCCCAGAGCAACCGTACTTTGCTTAAGAGAGACCCTCATATTCCAGCGGAGTTGTTCTCGCATGGCGCGCAAGATTCTTCTTGGTCTGAGCCCACCACTTGTGATGGCTTCCGGGCTACGCAGTATCTGGCCAGCTTCTGGTGGAGAATTGAGAAGTATAATAGAGATGTAAGCAAGAAAGAGGTCGAGCCCCTAAGTGAAACCGCGAGATCTATTTTTCCACCGGCTGCAATTCGATCTTATTTTCGTCTCCAAGGGTCAAACTATGCTCCTCATAATGACGCTGAGTATGAAACCGGACGCCGAGGCAATACCAACTTTTCAAAAGCAGCGCGTGGCGAAACAAAAAATCACCTAATTATCGCCTGCATGAAGAATGAAGCCCCGTATATTTTGGAGTGGATTGCCTATCACCGAGCGATTGGAGCTTCTAGGTTTGTGATATATACAAACTCATGTGATGATAACACGGTCGAGATATTGCGGCGGCTTGATCTTCTGGGAATTGTATTGAACCGTTCAAATGATCATTGGCGGGGCAGTTCTCCGCAGCAATTTGCGCTGAATTCTGCACTGCGCGATCCGGCAGTTGAATCAGCTGACTGGATTACTCACATTGATGTCGATGAGTTTATTAACATTCGATGCGGGAATGGAACCTTCGCTGACTTGCACAGTGCCGTTCCTGACGCAAGTCACATTGCTATGACGTGGCGTCTATTTGGCCACAACAATTGTCTGACATTTGAGGATCGATTTGTGACGGACCAGTTTACCCGCTGTGCGCCAAGTTATTGCCCGAAGCCCCATACGGTTTGGGGCTTTAAAACACTGGGAAAAAACATGGGCGCATATCAGAAGCTGTCGGGCCATCGCCCTAACAAATTGCGTCCTGAATTTCGAGATAAAGTAACGTGGGTTAATGGCTCAGGGGTTAACATAACGAGTGAAGTTGCTGAACGGGGATGGCGCAGCTCAACCAAGTCGATTGGCTATGATTTAGTTCAGCTTAACCATTACGCGTTGCGCAGCGCAGAGAGTTTTTTGGTCAAACGTGATCGCGGTCGTGCGTTGCATGTAGATCGGAGCGTTGGGAAAAACTACTGGCTGCGGATGGATTGGAATGACCACACTGATCGATCAATTTTACGTAATTCCAAAAGGTTACGCGAAGAATACGACGAATTATTGGCAGATCCGAAACTGCGCGCCCTGCATCTTGAAGCGGTTGCCTGGCACAAAGAAAAAGTGCGGCAACTGAAAAAAGACCCCGAATTCTTAACTCTATATGAAGAGGTTCAAACCCTAAAGCTTTCTGCGATGGAACGCGCCGCCTACGCGATGACGTTTGATACTGATAGTTAACTCAACCGAGACAGTTTTAAGAAAAATTGACGATTGTTTCCAGGTTTACCAAAGATTTTACGAAAGTTTGCATTGATATCTTTACCGTGACACTGGTCAGATGTGGGTTTGCATCGGGTAATTTGGTCGAGGTCATGCAAGAACAACCGTCGAAATTGGGTGGATTTCTTGTTGGGTTAAAACAAGAAGATTGGGTCCGCCGACTTGCTCGGATCGCAGAAAGTTCCGGTTATTTTCAGAAACTTGATGCAAATCACTTTGCCACATATATTGATGGCGATAGCACTCTATTAGTCAGTTTTGAGACCATGGACAACATTCGCGCGTCCGAAGAGAGCGGAAATCCGCTTGGCTGGCAATTGGTTAAGGATTTCGGCTGGTCTAACCTAACCTTGATCTCTGAGGGAGAAACCTGGTTTCGCGCCCCTAAACTGTATCAATATTTTGATCGTTTGAGCGATAGTGGTTTCTTTGAACGATATGATCGGGTTGTATTTTTCGGGGCCGGCGCTTGTGGTTACGCGGCGGCTGCATTTTCGGTAGCCGCCCCAGGTGCAACGGTCATATGCGTGGCCCCGCATGCCTCCCAAGATCCTGATGTTGCGGGATGGGATCCACGGTTCCCCAGCTCGAGACGGCTGAATTTTAATGACAGATATGGGTTTGCCCCCGATATGCTTGAAGCGGCCAAGGCGGCTTATGTGATTTATGATCCCAAAGAGCCGCTTGACGCGATGCATGCGAGCCTATTTCGCGGATCAAATGTCAGACATTTACCGGCACATCATTTCGGATCGGATCTGCAAACACATCTGTTAGAGATGCAGCTTTTGTTCGAATGCCTCGCCCAGGCCGCTGATGGAGACCTTACCCGCAGCCGATTTGGCCGTATCTTGCGGGCGCGGCGGGACTACCCCCCATATTTGGGGCGACTTTTGGCGAAACTTGAACAGCAGGAACGCACCGCTTTGATTACGGTGCTCTGTATTAATGTCACGTCACGCATGAGCGCCCCAAAATTTTCACGGCGTCTACGCCAATTGACCAAGGCGCAAAAGCTTGTGCACAGGTAAACCATCGTGCTAGCGCAGCATCATGAACACACTGACGATACGACGCCCCGACGATTGGCACCTGCATTTGCGCGATGGCGACATGCTGCGCGCTGTACTTCCGGCTAGCTCAAAAGATTTTGCTCGCGCGATCATCATGCCCAATCTGGTCCCGCCTGTGGTCACATCCGCGCAGGCCGCCGCCTATCAATCCCGCATTATTGAGGCGCTGCCGGGCGGGCATGATTTCACACCGCTTATGACGCTTTACCTGACCGAGGACACTGACCCGGATGATGTCGCGACAGCGCAAGCAAGCGGCCTGATTTCCGCGGTAAAGCTTTACCCGGCTGGCGCGACGACCAATTCCGCCTCCGGGGTTAACGATTTCGACAAGGTGCGCCCGGTTCTGGAGCGCATGGCAGAGACTGGCTTGCCGCTTTGCGTACATGGCGAAGTCACCCATTCGGACATTGATATTTTTGATCGCGAGGCGGCATTTATCGACCAAGTTCTTGATCCTATCCGGCAAAAAACGCCGGGATTACGGGTAGTTATGGAACATATCACCACGCGTCAAGCGGCGGATTATGTGGCTGCAGGGGATGAGAACCTGGGCGCGACGATCACCGTGCAGCACCTGATGCTGGATCGCAATGCCATGCTGGTGGGCGGCATTCGCCCGCATTATTATTGCCTGCCAATCCTTAAGCGACGCGAGCATCTGGAGGCATTGATCAAGGTCGCAACGCAAGGGCCCTCGCGCTATTTTCTTGGGACGGACTCGGCGCCACACGCGACCCATACAAAGGAAAACGCCTGTGGTTGCGCGGGCTGTTTTACCGCGCCGATTGCGATTTCATGCCTCGCCCAGGTCTTTGATGAGGCGGGCGCACTGGACAAGCTGGAGGATTTCACCTCGCTTAACGGACCCAAATTCTACGGCCTGCCCGCAAATGAGGACCGCATCACGCTCACCAAAGGCGCACCGATTGAGATCCCTGCCCCCACCGATGTCGGCCCACATACGGTGACGGTGTTTGATCCCTCTCGTCCGGTTCATTGGCATTTGACATAAAGGTGTGACATGATCCCTTCCAGCTTTCCAGACCAGTCCGAAATCGCCCGCCTTTCTGCGCGCATGCTGCTAGAGATTGGCGCGGTGCATCTGAATGCGCGCGAGCCCTTTACCCTGGCGTCCGGCCTGCCCTCGCCCACCTATATTGATTGCCGCAAGCTAATTTCTTATCCGCGCATCCGCTCAACTTTGATGGATTTTCTCACCATCACCGTGATGCGCAATGCCGGGTTCGAAGCCTTTGACAATATCGCGGGCGGCGAGACGGCGGGCATTCCGTTTGCTGCTTTGGTGGCCGAGCGTATGGCGCTGCCCATGACATATGTGCGCAAGAAACCAAAGGGTTACGGGAGAAATGCCCGCATTGAAGGCGCGATGAGCGAGGGGCAAAATGTGCTGTTGGTGGAGGATCTGACCACCGATGGCGGCTCTAAGATCAGCTTTGTTGAGGCGATTCGCGACACCGGCGCAACGTGCGGCCATACCGCGGTGATTTTCTATTACGGCATCTTCCCCGAGACCGAAAAAACGCTGGGAGATGCGGGTATTTCTCTGCATCACCTGTGCACTTGGTGGGATGTTTTGGCTGAGGCCAAGGCGTCGGGCGCGTTTTCTGCGGAGAATATCGCCGGTGTTGAAGCGTTTTTGAACGACCCGCGCGGATGGCAGGAACAGCACCGTTAACTTGTCCCCCCAATTATCCACAGAGATACCCAGATAGCCAGCGCGCCGATTCTGTGACATGAAAGCGCACAGCTTACGAACGGATCGGCCATGAACGAAATTGCGACTTTTAATGCAACCGGAACAGCCGAGGATGGGGATATCATGCCCCATTCCATTGAGGCGGAGCAGCAGCTTTTGGGCGCTGTTCTGACCAATAATGATGTGTTTGACCGTGTTGCTGCCATTATCTCGGAAAAGCATTTTTACGACCCGGTGCATGCGCGGATTTTCGACATTGCCTCGGCGCGGATTTCCAAGAACCAGTTGGCCTCTCCGGTCACGCTCAAGGCCTTTTTGGAGGATGATGAGGGCCTAAAAGAACTGGGCGGTCC